>NZ_VCIW01000003.1:0-300000 GCF_005765165.1 Paenibacillus antri
ACGCCGTCGTTCTCGTCGGCGCTGGCGTACTACGATTCGTACCGGACGGAGCGGCTGCCGGCGAACCTGCTGCAGGCGCAGCGCGACTACTTCGGGGCGCACACGTTCGAGCGCGTGGACAAGGACGGGACGTTCCACTTCGAGTGGATGGCCGAATAAGGGGAGGTACGGGAGATGGCGAAGCCTTTTCTGGATAACAACTTCATGCTGCACAACCCGACGGCGGAGGCGCTGTATCACGAATACGCGGCGTCGATGCCGATCATCGATTACCACTGCCACTTGAGCCCGCAGGAAATTTGGGAAAACAAGCGATATAAGAACATCACCGAGCTATGGCTGTACGGCGATCATTATAAGTGGCGCGCGATGCGAGCGAACGGCTACGACGAATCGTTCGTTACGGGCGATGCGAGCGATTACGATAAGTTCCTCGCGTATGCGAAGACGGTGCCGATGACGCTCGGCAACCCGCTGTACCACTGGACGCACCTCGAGCTGAAGCGCTACTTCGGCGTCGACGAGCTGCTGAACGAGAAGACGGCCCCGGCGATTTGGGAGAAGGTGAACGCCCTCCTCGCGGGCGAAGGCTATCGCGCGCGCGATTATATCGTGAAGTCGGACGTGAAGGTTGTCTGCACGACGGACGATCCGATCGATTCCCTCGAATACCATCGGTTGATCAAGGCCGACCCGACGTTCGACGTCGCGGTGTTCCCGGCGTTCCGTCCGGATAAGGCGTTCGGCATCGATAAGCCGACGTACGTCGACTACGTCGGCAAGCTGTCGGCCGCGAGCGGCATCGACATTCGATCGTACGACGATCTTCTGGCGGCGCTCGAATCCCGCATCGACTTTTTCCATGCGAACGATTGCCGCGTCTCCGACCACGGACTCGATTACTTGCCGTATGCGACGGCGACGAAGGAGGACGCTTCGGCGATCTTCGCGAAGGCGATGGCGGGCCAGCCGGTTTCGTTCCAAGAGGAGCAGCAGTTCAAGACGGTTACGTTGGTGTTCCTGGGCAAGCAATACGCGGCGCGCGGCTGGGTCATGCAGTATCATATCAACGCGCTTCGCAACAACAACACGCGCATGTTCGAGGCGCTCGGGCCGGATACCGGCTTCGACTCCATCAACGATTCGCAACTTGCTGCACCGCTTTCCCGACTGCTCGACGCGATTCATAGCGACGGCGGCTTGCCGAAGACGATTCTGTATTCGCTCAATCCGGTGCAGAACCATATTATCGGGACGATGATCGGCAACTTCCAAGGCGGCGGCGTCGCGGGCAAAATTCAGTTCGGCTCCGGCTGGTGGTTCAACGATACGAAGGAAGGCATGATCGCCCAGATGAAGGCGCTCGCGGAGCTCGGATTGCTCAGCCGCTTCGTCGGCATGCTGACCGATTCGCGCAGCTTCTTGTCGTACACGCGGCATGAATATTTCCGCCGCATCCTGTGCAATTTGCTCGGCGAGTGGGTCGAGGCGGGCGAGTTCCCGGACGATCGCGAGCTGCTCGGCGAGATCGTGCAGAACATCTGCTACAACAACGCGAAGAACTACTTCCCGTTCCCGACGGCCTAATCGGATTGCATAACCAACAAAAAAACGGCGCCGCGGAGGAATCCGCGGGACGCCGTTTTTTTTCTGGGGGACGCTTACGTTCGCGTTCGAACCGGCTGCGCCGCGGTTATTTCGCTCCCTGCTTTCCGCGGAACGGATTGCGGAATCCGACCTCCATCGCGCGAGGCGGGAATCGATCTTTCGCGAAGATGCCTTCCTGCCACTTCTGATACGCGAAGATGATCAAGGAGATGCCCACCATCAGCAAGAACACATGGACGTCGTTCAAACGGACGAGACGATAGACGCGGCCTTCGAACAAATCGTCGAAGACGAACGCCTGCAGCGCGTCGACGGCGACGTTCGTAGCCAGATACAACCAGAAGTTTCGGTACGTGAAAAAGAAGATCCATATCGTTCCGACGGCGAAGATGCCGTAGACGAAAGACACGTTCGTGATATACCCCCAAGGCACGATCCACTCAAGCATCTTCCACCAGTCCAACGCGTGAGCGATTTCGAACACGACGGTCACGATCAAGACGGTGAACACGGTGACGGGCATATACCGCTTGATGACGTCCTTCTTCAGGAAAAACAAGGAAAACCAAGGAACGATGAACGCGATCCAGAGCAGGAATTTATCGGTCATGGCAAATACCCTTCTTGTAGCGTCATAGGTTTTTGCGATATAGGTTTTCCATGGAATGTAAGTTTCATTCGCGGAAGGAAAGATCGCATGACCGACGGCCTTCCTGCTGCGTACTCGGGTTTATCGCTCGGTCAAGCAGACAATCCGCGTCGGCCCAGTCGGCATGATCCCAGTCGCCGCCGGGTGCTTGGAGCCGGCGGACGCCCGCCGGAGGGCCGACCGAGCAGGACGTCGCGCCCTTCTCACGAGTCTCGATGCGCCTACGGTCCGGAGCTCTTCTGCGCGTACTGGAACAGGTCGGCCAGCCACTTGCAGACGAATCCGCCGACCAAGTAGAAGAGGAATAGTTGGAAATAGTTGGATTCCAAAAAGACGAACAAATCCAACGCGGACAAGAGCGGCTTGAACAGGAAGGAGAAGGCGGCCGACAGCAAGCCGATGTACAAGTAGTAATTTTTCTTGCGATTCAGCGTCCATTGATACGTAAGCATGTACGCGACGGGAATCAAGGAAGCGTCTATACCGATGCCGGCAGGGAACAACACCGTGATTTTGTACGGATATTCCCACAAGCGATGGGACGTCGCAAACAAGTCGCAGTAAACGGCGATCATATGCGCCGACAAACCGAAGAAACCGATCCGGAACGCTTGCTTGCGATCCACGAAGCGCGCCAGCGCGATCAACGGCAGTACGAATATCGCGACAATCAGCCAAAACTGCCACGTATCGTATCCGGAGTAGGCTTTCCAATACGCGAACCAATCGTTCGTTAACGCGGAGGCTCGATTCGTCAATTCTCTAAATAGCTGATCCTGTTTATCCGACATAAGCTTCGTTCCTTCTTGGTATGTATTGAGGAGCTGCGTTATTGCGGCCCTGCCATGCATCCGGAGGTAAGCATGTACGCTTAGCTTTTACAGTGATTCAATTTATATCCAAAATTTATCAGCCGGATTTGCGAATCGCAGTCGCGGAGAGGTAGTATTAGGCTATATAAAGCGAGCGGAGGTCCGGACCATGAGTCGACGTTATCGCATTACGAGAGAATTTCAACAAGACGTTCCGTCGCCGCGAACGATCTCCCTGGAGGAGTGCAAGGCGTATTTCGCCTCGAAGCCCGACTTTACGTATTCGCCGGTGTATACCGTGACGGGCACCGGCGGCGCCGCGACGATGTCCATCGAAGGAGATTTCTTCCTCTGGAGCTTCGGCGACGCGTCGATACCGTTCCGTCATTACGACGGGGATCTTTACGTGTCGGGCGCCAACGACGCGGTCATCCCGAAGATGCTGGAGGTCGCGAGCGAGCTGAAAGCGGACGTATCGGACGGGTAGGAAACGAGAAAGCGGCAATCCGGGACGGGACGTCCGGGGATTGCCGCTTTTTTTTTCGCAACTACCTACCATTCTCTAGACAGCCCCGCGATCGGGGGATGCCACTTCGCGGTCGTGCCGGTCGCGAGCGCTTCCCCGATCAGCCTCCGCTCTCGCTGACTGCGAAGGACGTCCGCTTCGATCCGGTCGAAGTCGATAAGGCCGTGCAGCCGCTCGCGAAGCCGCGCCGCCGTACCCTGCAGCTCGGGGTCGTCGATCGCGTTCCTGCGCTCGTCGGGGTCGAGCTCCAGATCGAACAGCAGCGGCTCGTGCCCCTGCACGTGCACGTATTTATACCGCCCTTGGCGCACGAACGCCATCGGCCGGAGCGCGCCTTCCCCGTAATATTCGCAGACGACCTCGTCCTTCCATTCCGCGCCTTCGCGAGTGAGCACCGGAAGAAAGCTGCGGCCGTCGGTTTCTCCGATTCGTTCCGCCGCATCCGGCACCCCTGCCAGGTCTAAGATCGTAGCGGTCAGGTCGACGAGCGATACGGCTTCCCGCGCGACCGCGCCGGCGCGGAACCGTCCCGGGCAGGACAGCACCAACGGCACCTTCGCGGAAGGATCGAAGTAGGTCCGCTTAAACCACATGCCTCGCTCTCCGAGCATCTCGCCGTGATCGCTCGTCAGCATGACGACGGTGTCGTCGAGGAGTTGCAGCCGCGCCAGCTCGTCGACGAGCTGGCCGACTTTGTCGTCGACGTACGTCACCATCCCGTAATACGCCCTGCGATTCGCGATCAGCTCCTCCTCCGTCAGCGGGAACGCGTCCGCCTCGTGATGCGTCTGAATCCATCGGTCGAACGGGTGCATCCGCTCCGGAGCCGCCGCCGGGACGCGCGGCGCGGGGACGGCCGCGTCCTTGTACATGTTCCAATACTTCTCCGTTATGACGAACGGATCGTGCGGGTGGAAGAAGGAGGCGCACAGGAAGAACGGCCTCCGTTCCTCCGCGGGCACTCGGCCGAGGTCGCGGATTTTCTCCAGCGCGCGGCTCGCGACTTTCTCGTCGTACGCAAGATGATTGTTCCACGTTTCGAGTCCCGCGTGCGCCTTCAGCCGGCGAACCCCGGTGCCCGGATTCGGGTATGTCCCCCGCGACCAGTCGGGCGTCAGCTCGAAGCCGGTCGCGTGGATATCGCGCGTGAGCCGATGTTCGAAGCCGTGGAGCTGATCCGGACCGACGAAATGCATCTTGCCGGAGAGGATCGTCTCGTAGCCGGCTCTTCGCAGCGCATGGAGGAACGTCGGCGTCGACGCCGGCAGCTCCGATCCGTTGTCGTACGCGGCGATGCGGCTCGGCAGCTTCCCGGTGACGAACGAAGCGCGGGACGGCGCGCACAGCGGCGAATTGCAATAAGCGTTCGCGAAGGCGACGCCTTCGCGAACGAGCTTATCGATGTTCGGCGTCTTCACGATCGGATGGCCTAGCGCGCCGATGCAGTCGTACGCCATCTGATCGACCATGATCATAACGATATTAGGGGAACGTAGGGACATAGGAGAGCCTCCTCAAGGAACGGATCTTTGGATCTGTACCCCGATCATACCACAAGAAGTCGCATATTCGCGACAAGAATCCCACAACATCACACAATCGATCCCTCTCGTGGCAACAGAAAACCCCGGGCTCACTTTGCCCGGGGGTCCGTCCTTACGCTTATACCGTTGCGCCCGTCGCTTTCGGTTCGCCGGTCGGCGAGCCGGAGCCGCCTCCATGCTTGAAAAGCGGAACGAGCAGCATCGTGCCGAAGGCGAACAAGATACCGCCGAATGCGTACACCGCGAACAGCGATACCGCGTCCATGATGACGCCGGCCGCCGACATGCCGACGACCATCATCCCCATGAACATCGGGTTGAGCACGCCGTTGACGCGTCCGACGAAAGATTCCTCCGTGTTTTGCAAGATCATCGTGTTGATCCCGATGTGAATGCAAGGGAAGAACAGCCCGTTCAACACCTGGAAGCCTATCGTCAGCGGGACGCTCGTAGACCAGCCGATGCCGACGGTGCATAACGCGCCGGCGATCATGCCGAGCGCGAGCAGCTTCGGAGCGGAAATTTTCTTCGAGAGGGCGAAGATAAAGCCCCCGCCGACAAGCATCGCGGCGCCGTTCGCCGCCAGCAGCCACTGCAGGAACCCCTTATCCATGCCGAGATTGTCGGTCGTCACGAACAGCATCAGCGGTTGGATGAGACCGACGGCGAGGCCGGCGAGCGCGAACGTGCCGCCGAGCGTCTTTAGCGCCTTACGCTGGAAGACGTAACCGAAGCCTTCCTTGAATTCGCGTTTGAAATTTTTGTCGGTCGCCGCTTCGGCAGAAACGACGACGTCCTTCGGCAGGAACGACAAGGCTAACGCGGACAAGAGGAACATCGTGCCCATGACGCCGATCGAGACGAAGATGCCGTAGTTTTGGTATACGAACGTTCCGATCATCGGGCCGATGACCATAAATATGGCCATAAGCGTCTGGAACATCGCCATGACCGGCTGCAGCTGAGATTCCGGTACGTGGCGCTTCAGCAGCTTCATCGCGGACGGCATCGAGAACTGGGACAGGATGGCCGAGACGAGCGTGGCGAAGAAGATCGTCTGCCAGGAGCCGAACATGAGCGTCAGCAGCACGACGAAGACGGACACGGCCGAAAGCAGGTCGCACCAGACCATCGTGCGCTTCGGACGCCACCGGTCGGCGAACGTGCCGCCGATGAACGAGAACAGGAAGATCGGGGCGAATTCGGCGACGGAGATGAGCGAGACGTACTTCGGGTTGTCGTGCGTGATGTCCGTGACGTAAAGCAAAATCGCGAAGTTGCGCACCCAAATGCCAAGCTGCAGCAGCAGGTTGGAGGCGATGATCGCCTGGACGTACGGGTTGCGGAACATCGAGCTCGCCGGCTTCGAAGCCGACGGCCCGCCCGAAGCTGGGAGCTCCGGTTGTTGGGGGGTATGCATGGTTTCACTCCTTGAAATATTGTGTTTCTGCGTCATGCGCGAGATGCGGTGTTCCTATTGTAATGAATGACGGTAGGGGAAGGTCAAGTAGAAAGTTAAATATAACGATTTTTTCTGCGGTGGAGCTTCGCCGGGTCTCGTGGTATGTTGGAAGAGCGAAGGATTCCATTCGAAGGGGGTGCTGTATGAACGCTTCGTTTCAGCACCGATCGAAGGCCTTCCTCCTTGATTACGTCCTCATTCTTGCCTATCTCGTCATCCTCGTTCTCGCGAACGTCATATTCGCTCCGAATTTGCAAGGCTTGTTCGAAGGGTCGCCGGCCGTCGCTCAATTGTCGGGGTTCGTTATGGTCACTTTGCCGGTGTCGTTGTATTTTATCGTCTGCGATTCCGCGTTCGGCGGCAGGTCGTTCGGAAAGAGGAAGACGGGGATCCGTGTCGTCGCCGCGGACGGAGCTTCTCTATCCGTGCCTCGCGCCGCGTTCCGAACGATGCTGAAGTTTCTCCCATGGGAGCTGTCGCATTATGTCGTGCATCGACTCGTGCGTCTCGGAGACGAAGAGCTGCCGCTGCAATACGCGATCGTCGGCGGATTCGTCTATGTACTTATGTTCTCCTATATTCTTACAGCCCTCTTTACGAAAAGGAAGCAGTCTCTCTACGACATCCTAGCGAAGACGCAAGTCGTCAAAGAAAGCGGCGAAGCGTAATCGCTTCGCCGCAAGCCTTCGTCAAATCACTCGTTTCGCCGAGATGAAGCGGTCCATCCAATTCTTATCGAGCTGCGTCACGGTGACGCCGATGCCGACGCGGAACGTGTGCAGCACCTTGCCGCCGCCGACGTAAATGGCCACGTGCCCGACGCGGTCGACGCCTTCCTTGTTCGCGCGCTTCGGCGTCGTGAAAAACAGCAAATCCCCCTTGCGCAAATCCTCGAACGCGACGGTCTTTCCAAGCCCGCTCTGCTGCCGCGAATTGCGGGGCATGTCCATGCCGTGCATCTCGTACAAGTAGTTTACGAACGAAGAACAGTCGAACGTAGCCGTCTGCCCGAGGTTTGCGTCGAACTCGTACGGCGTGCCGAGGTAGGCGAGACCGGCCTCGATGATCGAATCGGCGGTCCGTTCCCATGCGGGACGCTGGGCGAACGGCACGTAATCGGTGACGTTCGTTCGGGCGTACCCGATCCGACCGTCGGCGACGACCTTCAGCCAGCCGCCGGCTTCGGACAACACGACGACCGATTGCCCGGCTTTGAGTCCGCTGCCGACGACGGCGCCCTTCTCGTCCATGTTTCGGTATAACGCCGCGCTCTTGACGAGCTTCGCAGACACCGTGTAGGAAGCGTTCGGGTACTTGCCCGGCACGTCCGACACGGGATCGTCGTCGTTCTCCGAATCGACGAGCGTCGCGGTGGACGTCTTCGCGTCCCATTGCACCGTCAAGCCGAGCGCCTCGGCGGCCATGCGAATCGGTATGTAGGTCGTTCCTTTATAGTTCATGCTGCCCGGTACGCTCTCCGTGCCGTTATGGAACGTCGCGCTAGCCGAGAACGACTTCCCGTTCGCCGACCATCGGAACGGTGCGAGCACCGCTTCGACCGCGGCAGGGGCGGCCGAGGCGACGAAGCTCGTTCCGCCGACCGCGACGACCAGGATCGCCGCGGCGCCTGTCATCCATTTCCTCATTCTGCATCATCTCCCACACTCCTAGACTGCTATCGATAGGGAAAAGTTTCGCCGAAAAGGGTGGGAATTGTTCCCAAAACGGGCGATGTCGCCGCGATCCGTGCTATGATGAAGGAGCGAAACCTCGAATTTATGGAGCGTAGAGATGAAAGTATTCATTCGCCATAGCGCAAGAGATTTACAGCGCGTCTGGAAGCAGATCCTCGTGTTCGAGTCGATCTATATGGCGGCGACCAGCTTGTTGTTCGTGCCGGCGCTCGCCTTCCTCTTCAACCGATTTCTGCTCGCCTTCGGAGGCAACCTGCTGCTGAACGGCGACGTGTACCGATTGGCGCTCAGTCTGAAGGGAGGAACCGTGCTCGCCCTCGTCGGCTTCGCGGCCGGGCTGATCGTGTTTCTCGAATTCGGCACGGTCATCGTCGTCGCGCAGCAACGCTTATTCGGCCGCGACACGTTCATCTCCGACGCCTTCGCCACGGCGGCTCGCGCCTTGCCCCGACTGCTCGGACTCGGCTTCATTCAGTGGGTGCTGCTGTTATTCACCTTCTCGCCGTGGGTCGATACGCCGCTCGCGGGCCTGTTGCTCGGCAACGTGAACGTGCCGATCGTGCTCGTGAACCATCTCTACGAGTCTAAGTTTCTCTTATTCTTGTATTCCATCGTACTGGCCGCCGCGGCATACTTGTTCCTGCGCTGCATCTTCGCGATGCATTATATTTTGATCGAAGGTCAGTCGACTGCGCGCGCGATTCGGAACAGCTTCGCGTTGACTCGCCGGAACATGGGCACCTTGATCGTACATATCGCGCTGTTGAATGCGATCCTGTACGCGGCCGCGGCGATGGCCGTGTACGGGGCTACGTTCGCGATCGAGCGATGGGAGTCGCCGCTCCGTTTCGTCGTCGCCGACTGGTACGTTCCCGTCGCGAGCTTGCTGGCGCTCTTATTCGCCATGTTGACCGTTCCGGTCAATCTCGTCGTGCTGACGAGGCTGTTTTACGTTATGCGCCGCGCGGCGGGGGTTCCGTTCGAGAACCGCCTCCGGCTCGTCCGCAGCCGCTTGCTGCGGCATCTCGAATTCGCGCTCAAGCGGTACTTCCGCACGCGGACCGTGCGATACGGGATCGCGCTCTTCGCGCTCGTTTACGCAGCGGGCGTGCTCGCGCTGCATCAATCGTACGCCGAGAGGCTCATCTATTTGGATTGGCACGTGAAGGTGATCGCGCATCGCGGCGACATCCACGCCGCGCCGGAAAATACGATCGCGAGCATACGCGCCGCCATCGAAAGCGGCGTCGACGCGGTGGAGATCGACGTGCAGCTGTCGAAGGACGGCGTCGTCGTCCTGAACCACGACTATACGCTCGAGCGGGCGGCGGGCGTGCCGCTCGGCGTCCACGAGCTGACGTACCCGGAGTTGGTCGCGCTGGAAGTGAGGGGCGCATGGACGGGCATGCCGACGGAGCGCATCGCGACGCTGGAGGAGGCGCTGCAGGAAGCGAAGGGACGGACGAAGCTCGTCATCGAGCTCAAGCCCTACGGCGACGCGGACGCCTTGGCGCGAACGACGGCGGAGCTCGTCGCGTCGGCGGAGATGGTTCCCGAGGTGTATCTTCAATCGTTCGATTACGGGGTGCTGCAGACCGCCAAGAGCGTCGTTCCGGAGCTGAAGACGGGGCAAATCTTGTTCGCGGCCGCAGGAGACGTCTCGTCCCTCGATGTAGATTTCTACACGATCAGCCAGACGATGCTCTCCGAACGATTCATCGAACGGGCGCATCGTCTCGATCGGGAAGTATGGGTGTGGACGGTGAATATCGAACGCAACATGCGCGAGGTGCTGAAATACGACGTGGACGGCGTGATCACGGACTTTCCGGATAAGCTGCAGCGCATCGTCGGCGTCGAATAAGCCCGAATCGACGCGGGGGGTTGCATTCCTGCTCGATTATCGTATAGAATAGGTCAAAGTAAAATCGTTCATCGCGATGATCGGAAGCAGTAGCGTGCAAGCAGTCGGAGCAGAGAGTCGGCGGGTGGTGCAAGCCGAACCGAAGCTTACGCGCGAATTACGTCCGGGAGCATCTCGCCGCGAAACCGCCGAAGGCGGAAGGGCGAGACGGGGGTCGCCGTTATCCGACATGAGAGTGGAAGACGAAGGCGGCTTTACGACGGCGCGTCGTCTTCAAGCAGGGTGGTAACGCGATGACTCGTCCCTTGATAGGGGGGCGGGTCTTTTTTGCGTATCAACATATCATGTAACGACAAGGGAGTGAGTGTCATGGCGAACGACATCGCGAACAGACAGACGACGGATTTATTGGTGGACTTGGAGTACCGCGGACTGATTCAACAATCGACGAATCGCGAAGCGCTGGACGAAAAGCTGAAGAAGGAGCGGGTCGCCTTGTACAGCGGCTTCGATCCGACGGCGGACAGCCTCCATATCGGACACTTGCTTCCGGTCTTGACGTTGGTTCGCTTCCAGAAAGCCGGTCACTTGCCGATCGCGTTGGTCGGCGGCGGCACAGGTCTCATCGGCGATCCGAGCGGCAGATCGACGGAACGGTCGCTCAATACCGACGACATCGTCGCGCAATGGACGGAGAGCTTGAAGGGGCAGCTGTCGCGGTTCCTCGATTTCGAATCGAAGGACAATCCGGCGAAGCTGGTAAGCAATTACGAATGGTTGAAGCCGCTTGACGCGATCTCGTTCCTGCGGGACGTCGGCAAGTACTTTACCGTGAACTACATGCTGGCGAAGGATTCGGTTCAATCGCGCCTCGCGAACGGCATCTCCTTCACGGAATTCAGCTACATGATCCTGCAGGCGTACGATTTCTATAAGCTGCAGCAGGACCACGGCTGCTCGCTCCAAATCGGCGGCAGCGACCAGTGGGGCAACATTACGGCGGGCCTCGACCTCATCGGCAAGCTCGGCGGCGGCGACGCGTACGGCCTTACGCTTCCGCTCGTCACGAAGAGCGACGGCAAGAAGTTCGGCAAGTCCGAGTCGGGCGCGGTCTGGCTCGATCGCGCGAAGACGCCGGTGTACCAGTTCTACCAGTTCTGGATCAATACGGACGACGCGGACGTGGTGAAGTTCCTGAAGTACTTCACGTTCTTGTCTCCGGAACAGATCGCGGCGCTCGAGGAAGACGTGAAGACGCGTCCGGAGCAGCGGAACGCGCAGCGCGCGCTGGCGCAAGAGGTGACGCGCCTCGTGCACGGGCAGGAAGCGCTCGACAGCGCGGAGAACATTACGCGGGCGCTGTTCTCGGGCGACTTCGCGTCGCTCAGCGAAGCGGACCTCGTCGAGGCGCTCGCCGAGATGCCGACGACGACGTTCGAGGGTCAGGCGGAGACGAGCCTGATCGATCTGGTCGTCGCGGTCGGCGCGGCGCCGTCTCGCCGTCAGGCGAAGCAGGACATCGAGAGCGGCGCGGTGCACGTCAACGGGACGAAGCAGACGGCGATCGACTTCGTCGTCGGCCCGGAGCAGCGGTTGTACGGCACGTACGTCGTGCTGCGGCGCGGGAAGAAGAACTACTACCTGGCGAAGTTTCAATAAGACGAAGAAGCGAGCGGCCCGAGGCGGGTCGCTCGCTTTTTTTGGCCGTCTAGATTACAACGCCTTGTCGTCGATGCCGCGCAGCCAGCCGTCGATGTCGCCGATGATCGACGAGACGCAGCCGTCCTCGAACGGCGAACGCAGGCCCGCGAGCCGCACGAGCGAAGTGAACGATTCGCTGCCGCCGGCGCGGCACAGCTTGACGTAACTCGCCCACGCTTCGCCTCGGTCGTCGTTCGCGCGCTTCCAATACTGCAGGGCGCAAATTTGCGCCAGTGTATAATCGATATAGTAGAACGGGCTCTTGAAAATGTGCTGCTGCTGATGCCAAAACCCGCCGCGCGAGAGGAACGGCATATCGTCGTAGTCGCGATTCGGCAAGTATTTCCGCTCGATGTCCCGCCATGCCGCTTTCCGCTCCGCCGGCGTCATCTCCGGATTCGCGTACACGACATGCTGGAATTCGTCGACCGCAACGCCGTACGGGATGAACGTAATCGCGCCGGCCAGATGCGAGAACTTGTATTTCGCCGTATCCTCAAGGAAGAACGACTCCATCCACGGCCACGCGAAAAATTCCATGCTCATGGAGTGAATTTCGCAGGCGTCGAGCGTCGGATGAATGTACTCCGGCACGGCGAAGTCCCGGCTTAAGTACGCCTGGAAAGCGTGCCCCGCTTCGTGCGTGAGCACGTCGACGTCGTGCGCGGTGCCGTTGAAGTTCGAGAAGATGAACGGCGCCTTATGCGTTCCGATGAATGAGCAGTAGCCTCCGACGCGCTTCCCCTTCTTGCTTTCCAAATCCATCAGGCCGCCTTCGAGCATAAACTCGAAAAATTCGTTCGTCTCCGGGGACATGTCGGCGTACATCGCCTTGGCTCGCTCCACGATCCAGGCCGGGTCGCCCTTCGGCTTCGGATCGCCGCTGAGGAACGAGATGCCGTCGTAGTACCGCAGCTTGTCGAGCCCGAGCCGTACCCGGCGGCGTTCGTGCAGAGCGGAGGCGACCGGCACGATATGCTCCAGCACCTGCTTGCGGAACGCCGCGACCTGCTCGGGACCGTAGTCGGTGCGGTCCATGCGCGCGTACGCGAGCGCCGTGAAGTCGCGATAGCCGAGCTTGCGAGCGATGTTCGTGCGCAGCTTCACGAGGTCGTCGTAGATCGCGTCGACCGTCTCCTCGTTCGCCTCGAAGAAGGCGTACCGGGCGTCGGCGGCGCGCTTCCGCGTCGCTCGGTCCGTCGACTGGAGGAACGGGGCGAGCTGCGACAGCGTCCGCTCCTCGCCGTCGAATTCGATGCGGGCCGAGGCGACGAGCTTGATATACTCGCTGACCTTCTTGTTTTCTTCCTTCAACTCCTCGACGATCGACGGATCGAACGTCTTCAGCGCCAGCTCGGCGGCATCGAACAGCTGACGTCCCCATTGCGCCTCCAACTGCGGCCGGTAGGTCGACGCGATGAGCGCCTTATAGAAGTCGGTAATAAGTCCTTGATAGACGGGAGACTGCTCGTCGATGAATTCCTGCTCTCCCTTATAATACGGATCCGTCGTATCGATCGTATGCCGGATGCGCGCGATCGCGAACATCGAGGACACCTCCACGCGGGCGTCGTTGATCGCCTCGAAGGCTGCGGCCGCCGATTCAAGACTTTCGGCGCGCTCGAACGCGTCGAGCAGCGCACGGAATCGGCTCTCGAATGCGGCGAGATCGGGGCGGACGTACGGATACTCTTGAAATTTCATGAACGTTCCTCGCTTCCCTGGGAAAGAATGTAAGGCGAAAACGACGCATCTGCGTATAAGTATACCGATTTCTCCTCCGCTAGACCAACCCTTGCCAAGATTCCTTGCGGACTTGCGACGGCGATTTGCCCATTCGCTGCTTGAACATTCTGGCGAAATGGTACGACGTCTTGAACCCGCACCGCGCCGCGATTTCCCCGACGGAGAGCCCCGTGTGGACGAGCATGTCGTGCGCGGCGAGCACGCGGTACTGCCACACGTACCGCATCGGCGTCGTGTTTTCGTGCCGCTTGAACAATCGGACGAGATGCTCGGGCGAGACGCCGGCTTCCTTCGCCAGCTCGTCGAGCGTCAAGTCCTCGCCGAATCGCCGATGCGCGGCCGCCTTCGCCGCCGTCACCGATTCGTGCGCGGCGGTCGTCTTCGGCGAGCGCGACGCCATCTCGGCGTATAGACGGACCGCCGCGAGCCCGAGCGCCTTCGCGACGCCGTCGGCCAGCCGCTCCTTATCCCGGAGCGACAGCAGCAGGTCCGCGAGCCGATTGAATTCCTCCGTCAGCGGTTGGACGCGGGGGAGCGGCTCGAGCAGGCGCGCGGCCGCCGCGGCGTCGTTCACCTCGACGGCGATCCACCGGTGCCACGTCGGCATCGTTCGGTGGAACGCGAACGTCTCCGTCCGGCCGGGCAGCAGCATCGCGACGCGGCCCGGCGGGCAATCGAGCGGAACGCCGTCGATCTCGACCCGCATCGCCCCGGTATGGAGCAGAACGAACTGCACGTCGAGCTGGAGGCGCGGGCCGAATGCGCCGCCGGGGTTGTAGATGACGGTGCCGGGGGAGGCGCCGCGGACATATTCCATAGGGAACGGCTCCATTCGCACCCTCTCCTTGTCGCCGATGATCAATTATAGACACAATCATATCAGATGCAGCCATTGTTCGTCTGCGGGGATTTTCTTATGATGGATGCAAACGTTCATGGCGAGAGGGGCAGCGTTCATGCAGAAAGAGGCGGTTTTTCCGGCTAGATTAACGCCGTTGACCGAAGAACAGGTAGAGTTCTTTCACGAGCATGGGTACGTTCTGGTGAAGGGAGGCTGCAGCGCGGATTTGATCGATGCCTTCAACGGACACATCCGAGACATCCGCTCCGGAGACGACATCCCCGAGTGGGCGCTGCCGCGGAAGGGGGGCGGACCGGTGCAGGAGAAGGATCGGTTCTCGGTACGTCTCTTCAACCCGCATATCCACGACGGCTTCTCCCGTCAGGTCATGAAGCTTCCGATCGTCCGCGGCGCGCTGGCGCAGGTGATGGGGGACGAAGCGGTTTGCGTTCAGAGCATGTACTTCTACAAGGAGCCGGGGTCCCCGGGTCAGGCGGCGCATCAGGACTACTATTATATTAAGGACGACCCGAAGTCGATGGTGGCGGCTTGGATCGCGATGGAGGAACTGGTGGACGAGGAGAACGGCTGCCTCTGGGTCATCCCGGGGACGCATCGTCTCGGACTGCTGCCTCACGGAAGCGTGACGAACCTGGAAGAGCACGAAGCGTGGACGCACCAAACCGAAGGGGTCGACTTGCGTAACCAGATTCCGGTCGTGATGGAAAAGGGGGACATTCTCTTTTTCCATGAACTGCTTATTCATTCTTCCAACAAAAACCGGAGTAAAGACCGCTGGCGCCGCTCGTACGTATGCCACTACATCCGTCACGATTCCACCGTGCTGCACCGGGAGGATTTGCGGGTGAAGTATCCGTTGTATTAACGTCGCGGCGCACGAAAGAAGCCCGCTCGGAGCGATTCGCTCTGGGCGGGCTTTCCTTATTATGGTATCCTCTTTCCAAGGAGGTTGGCTCATGACATTGCATTCGTTGCTCGTGAAGGACGCCATTCAGATCGTGTACGACGACGCGAAGCGTCACGTCCTGTTGGAGCTGTCGTCGGGCGGCTACCGGGAACGGTACGTGGCGACGCATATCGACGATCCGGGCGAGATCGACGACATCGTGGCCGCGCTGCTCGAAGCGAAGCGGCGGCTGTCCGAGAACGCGTAACCGGTATTATTTTCGGCTGCGGATCGCCTCCGACACGACGAACGCCAGGTCGTCGTTGCCGAATACGGAGAGCATGTTCAGCACCGTCTCGTCCGCGACATCGCCTGCTTCCTCCTTGGGGACGGTCAACTCGAGCGCCGCGAGCAGCTCGGGGTTGTGTTTCTGTCCGGGGTACGCCCGCTCGTACAACTCCTGAGGGTCGAGGCCGCGGTTGATGCTCCATTGCGCGAACGCCAGAATCATCATTCGCTCGTCTTTGCGGTAATTTTCTATAATTTGATCTTCCAGGTCTTTGCGATTCATTGATACGGACTCCTTCGTCGCGGTAATATAGGTTCATATATTATAGACACGCGATTGGAGTTAACACAATGATCAAGAACGAAAAAATCAAGGCGTCGGAAGTGGCGCTGACCGGCGTCGACGGAGAAAACCTCGGCGTCATGAAGACGACGGAGGCGCTCGCGCTGGCGAAGAAGCTGAAGGTCGACCTCGTCTGCGAATCGCTGTTCAGCAGTCCGCCGCCGTGCCGGTTGATCGGCGCGGGCGCGGCCCGGGACGCGAAGCAGCAGGAGAAGCGGAAGGAACGCGCGCCGAAGGTGAAGGAGATTCGCCTCACGCCTACGATCGAAGCGCATGATTTCGATACGAAGAAGACGCAGGCCGAACGCATCTTGAAGGGCGGAGACGCCGCGCTGTTCGTCGTGAAGCTGTCGGGCGCGAAAGAGGGCGAGGCGGCGAAGCGGTTGCTGGAGGATTTGATCAAGGAGCTCGCGCCGTTCGGCGCGAAGAAGACGGGCATCCAGCTGAGCGGCAAGCAGGCCGCGGTGCAGCTGGACCCGAAGGCGGATTGACTTACGTACCAAGAAAGCGAGGCGTTCGTTGCGCATGACGAATAAAATCGTAAATACGTTCGTGAAGGTGTCGGCCGACTGTCCGGCGGAGCGCGGGATCGTGCCCGCGTCCAAGAAGGAAACGAAGACCGCGCACGAGGTGCAATACGAGATTCTGACGGAGCATCCGTATACGTACGACCTTGACGGGCTGATCGTCGAGACGTACATCCGCCATAAGCTCGCCGGCGAAGCCGTCGACGAGGCGAGGCGGGCCCAGGTGCGGGGCGAGCTCCTGTCGAAAGGACAGCCGTGCATGCGGGCGTCGATGCTGCCGAAGAAGTTCGGCTGGGGCGTCCATTACGACGAAGCCGGCCGCATCGCGATCGTTCCGATGGAATCGGAGGAATACCAGCGGTTTTTGGAACGCACGGATTTGAAGCAAGAGTTCGCGATGCGAAACAAGAAAGCGGGGAGCGCGAAATGATGAACGCGGAAAGATTAGGCCGCATGATCGAGGCGATTCGCCGGAACGTCGGCGCCGTCGTCGTCGGGAAGACGGAGACGGTAGACTTATTGCTTACGGCGCTGCTCGCGAACGGGCATGCGCTCTTGGAGGACGTGCCGGGCACGGGGAAGACGCTGCTCGCGAAGACGCTCGCCCGCTCGCTCGGCTGCGACTTCAAGCGCATCCAGTTTACGCCCGATTTGCTTCCGTCCGATGTAAGCGGAATCAATTTTTATAACCAAAAGAGCGGGGAATTCGAGTTTCGTCCCGGACCGCTGTTTACGAACATCCTGCTCGCGGACGAGATCAACCGCGCGACGCCGCGGACGCAGTCGAGCCTCTTGGAGTGTATGGAGGAGAGGCAGATTACGATCGACGGCGTGACGCATCGGCTTACGGCGCCGTTCCTCGTCATCGCGACGCAAAACCCCGTCGACAACCAGGGCACGTTCCCGCTGCCGGAGGCGCAGCTCGACCGGTTTCTGATGCGCATTCCCGTCGGGTACCCATCGCATGCGGAGTCGCTGTCGATGCTGCACCGATTCCGCGAGGACAACCCGCTCGAGACGCTCGAGCCGGTCGCTTCCGCCGCCGACGTCATCGATGCGCAGCGGTTCTCGCGTTCCGTCGCCATCCGGGAGGAGCTGCTCGATTACATCGTGCGCCTCGCGGAGGCGACGCGAGCCGACGCGGACGTCCTGCTCGGCGTCAGCCCTCGCGGCTGCCAAGCGTTGATGCGGGCGTCGCAGGCGCACGCGGCCGTCAAGGGGCGGGACTACGTCTCGCCGGACGACGTCAAGGCGGTCGCGGCGCCGGTGCTCGCGCACCGCATCTTGACCCGCAGCGCGGCGAGAACGCGCGATTCGGGAGGCGCCGACGTCGTACGGAAGTTGTTGAACGGCCTGGAAGTGCCGTCCGAGCCGGCGCCGTCGGCCCGAGGGTAGCGGGCGATGCTCGCCTGGATGTTGGTCAACGCGGCCGTCCTCCTCGGGCTGATCGCTTGGGTGTACGGGAAGTTCTCTTTAAATCATGTCGGGTACGCGCGTTTTTTTTCCAAGCACGCGGTGTTCGCGGGCGAAGAGATCGAGATGGTCGAGCGCATCGTCAACCGGAAGCTGCTGCCGTTGCCTTGGGTGCGGCTCGAGTCGATGATGGCGCAAGGGCTCGTCTTCGGCGAACAGCAAAATCTCGACATTCGCGGCGGGGAGAAGTTCCAGAACCATATCAGCCTCTTCAGCCTGCGTTCGTATCGCCAGATCGTCAGGCGCCACCGCGTCGTCGCCGCGAAGCGCGGATATTACATGCTCGATTCCGCGACGATGACGGCGGGCGACCCGGTCGGCTTGACGCGGCCGTCGCGCCGGTTCCCGCTGTCGCTTACGCTGACCGTCTATCCGGAGGTCGTTCCGATGCGCGAGGTGCCGCTGCCCGCCCATAGCTGGCTCGGCGACGTGACGGTGCGGCGATGGATCGTCGAGGATCCGTTCCTGACCGCCGGCACGCGCGAATACCGGTCGGGCGACGCCCTTCGGTCCGTCAACTGGAAGGCGACGGCGCGAACGGGGCGGATGCAGGTGCATCGGAACGATTACACGGCGGACCATCGGCTCATGATCTGCATCAACCTGGAGACGCACGACCGGATGTGGAGCGCCGTGCTCGAGCCGGAGCGCATCGAACGGGCGATCAGCTATGCGGCCTCCGTCGCCGTCTACGCGATGCGGCAAGGCGTCGAGACGGGGCTGCTCTCGAACGGGTGGACGTTCGGCGGACCGAAGCTTCCGGTGCGCCTCGATCCGGGCGGCGGCGAAGCGCAGCTGACCGCGCTGCTCGAGACGATGGCGAAGCTGCAGCTCGAGACGGCGGTGACGATGCACGCGCAACTCGACGACGAGCTGTCGGGCGACCCGTCGGACACGGACTACTTAATCATCTCTTGCCATCGCGGAGCCGAGCTCGAGGAGCGCGTCGACGCGCTGCGCCGCCGAGGCAACGGCGTAGAGTGGCTCTACGTCGAAGGAGAGGGGGACCGCCGTCGATGAATGCGATCTTGCGTCTGCGAACGTTATGGATCTCCTCCTCTATTGAGCTGCTGCTGCTGCTGCCTGTTTGGCTAGCATTATACGCATGGCTTCGTCCGTCCGGGGTCGTAGGGGCTGCGATCGGGATCGCGGCGGCGTCCTTCGCGGGCGCGGCGGCGAGTCTGCGCTGGAATCGCCGCTGGCAGCAGCTCGGGCTCGGGCTGTTGATCGGAGCGGCCTTCTTCGGAGCGCTGCTGCTCGCGCGCGCCGACGAATTGCTCGCCGCCGTCATGGCGGGCGCAGGCTTCGTCGCGGCGCTGCAGGGGGTAACCGTCTCGGAGCGGATCGAAGCTCCGCAATGGCTGTGGTACGGCTTGGCTCTGTATTTCGTCGCCGCGATCGTGTATCCGCGCCTCGACGCGCTGCGGGATACGGTGACGGCGCTCACGATCGGCGGCGCCGTCAGCCTCGCGATCGCGTTGTTCGCGTCGAACGGCACGTTCCTGCGCGGCGCGTCGCTCGCGGCGAGCCGCACGCGAAGCGTGCCGGCGTCGCTGCGGCGGCATAACCGCGCGATGATGGCCGCCGTGCTGCTGGTCGTCGTCGCGCTGACGGCCGCCTTCGGGAATGCGTTCGGCAAGCTGTTATTCGCGTTCTTCCGTTGGCTGTTCGGCCTATTGCCGAACGAAGCGCCGGCGGAAGAGGCGCCCGCGCCCGAGCCGCCGCCGCAGACGATGCCGGAAGGGCTGCCGGCGGCCGAGGGGGAGCCCGGGTTATGGGCGCAAATTCTCGACATCATCGGGTACGCGATCGGCATCGCGGCGGCGCTTGCGCTTCTCTTCTTGCTCGGGAGATGGGTGTACCGCAACGCCGGCGGACTTCTTCGCGAGTGGCTGCGCAGGCTGGCGGCGTTCCTGACCCGTTCGGGCCGAACGCCGGAAGATGCCGCTTACGTGGACGAAGAGACGACCGTCTTCTCCTGGGAGTCCGTCGGCAGGCGCGTCCGCGAATCGTGGCTCGGCCGCCTCGTCGCGCGCAGCCGCGCCGAACGGTGGGAGGATCAGCGCACGAACGCGGAGCGGGTGCGGTATTTGTACCGCCGCTGGCTGCGGGCGGCGGTCGACGCCGGATACGAGTCGCGCCGCCATCTGACGCCCCGAGAGACGGAGGCGGACGTGATCGCCTGGGCGGCTACTCGGCCTGCCGGTCGAGGCGGAACGCCGACGAGCGACGGGGGCAAGCAATCGGCGCTCGTCGAGCTGTACGATCGCGTGCGCTACGGCGACGCCGTCCCGAGCGACGAGGACGTCGAACGAACGCGCCGCATGCTCGAGTCGAAAAAGTAGGGATTTAAGCTTTCCCTCGGTAAGGCGGCGGCAGGTACATCTTTTCCTTTTGTCTTTAACTCAGGAACGATTCGTTACCGATTCTACAATGTTGTAAAGGGAAAACGACTTTTTCTACTTCCTGAGTTAAAGCAAAACGAAAAAAAGGGCGACGGCCGGAGGATGGAGGAAGGTCGGCGCGCGGGCAGGACTTTCGCGAGCCGAGAGTTACTTTAATCAGATATATTCCTTGACAGGAATATTCCTTTCGGTGTATATTGTAAGCATGAGGAACGTAAGTAAAATCTATTATTCTTGAGAGGCGGCTAATGGATATGGAAACAGAAAAAAAAGTAACGATCACCGTAGAAACCACAGTACATACCCCGGTCGAAGAAGCGTGGAAATACTGGACGGAGCCGCAGCATATCACGAAGTGGTCTTTCGCTTCCGAGGACTGGCACGCGCCTAGAGCCGAGAACGATGTCAGGGTCGGCGGAAGCTTCGTTACAAGAATGGAAGCGAAGGACGGCAGTTTCGGATTCGATTTCGGCGGCGTGTATGACGACGTAAGAGTCAACGAGCATCTTGCTTACACGCTTGGGGACGGAAGAAAGGTCACGATCGATTTCATTCGCCAAGGAGACGATACAAGAATCGTGGAAACGTTCGAAGCGGAAGGCACCAATTCCGTTGAAATGCAACAGGCAGGCTGGCAGGCGTTCATGGACAATTTCAAAAAATACAGCGAATCCTCAAAATAAGCATGGATATGAAACGGGACCGCCCGCAAGTCGTTTCGACTTGGGGCGGTCCCGTTCCGCGTCCGCGGCGATTACAAGCGGAAGCGGGAGGAGGCGTCCTTCAGCTGCCGCGCCAGTTCGGCCAGCGAGCGGGCCGACTGCTCCATCGACTCCATGACGGCGAGCTGCTCCTGCGAGGCGGTGGATATTTCCTGCGTCGCGGCGGCGGATTTGGAAGAGATGTCCGCGATCTCCTGGATCGACGCGGCGATTTCCTCGGAGCCTGCCGACATCTGCTCCGACGCGGCCGTCGTCTCCTCGACTTGGCCGAGCGCGCGCCGCGCCGCGGCGTCGATCGTGCGGAACGCTTCGCCCGTCCGGACGACGAGCTCCGCGCTCTCCTGCACCTCGCGCTCGCTCGCCGTCATCGACGCGACGCAGTACTGGATGTCGCCGCGGATTTTCTCGATCACCTGGCGAATGTCGTCGGTCGAGCGGTCGGACTGCTCGGCCAGCTTCTTGATCTCGCCGGCGACGACGCCGAAGCCGCGGCCGTGTTCGCCGGCTCTCGCGGCTTCGATGCTCGCGTTGAGCGAAAGCAGGTTCGTCTGGCGCGCGATGTCCGAGATCAGCTCCAAAATCGTCGCGATCTCCTCCGAGCGCCGCTCGAGTCCGTGGATCGTCGACGAAAGCTCGCGCACCGCGCCGACCGCTTGCTCGATCTGCCGCACGGCTCGTTCGACGGCCTCGACGCCGCTTGAGGCGGAAGACGTCGCTTGAACGGATGAGTCGTACGCGACGGCCGACGTCTCGGCGATGCGCTGGATGCCCGAGGTCATCTCCTCCATGGCGCGTGCGCTTTGTGCCGCGGCGGCGGACTGGGAGTCGACGCCGTGCGCGATATTTGCGATCGACTGCGTAACGCCTCGCGTCGCCTGCGCCGACTGACCGGCGGACGCGGCCAGCTGATGTGAGGCGTCAAGAACGCTCGCGGCGCCGCTCGACACCTCCGACACAAGCGTCCGAAGGTGGGCCGCCATCGTGTTCGTATCCTCCGCGAGCAGGCCGGATTCGTCGCGCCGCTTCACCCGAAGCGGCGGGGCGTTCAGCTCGCCTTGGGCGATGCGGCGCAGCCGCGCGGAGACGAGCGAGATCGGGCTCGTGACGTAATAGGCGAACGCGACGGTCGCAACGAGACCGACGACGAGCGCGACGGCGACGGTGACGGCGATCGCTTTTTCGATCCGTTGCTGCCCTTCGTTAAAATCCTGGATATACGAGCCGGCGCTGACGATCCACCCCCAGTACGGATCCTTCTCCGCGTAGGTAATCTTCATCGCTTCCTCGGTTACGCCTTCGCCCGGCAGCGGCCATGCGTATTCGGTAAATCCGCCGCCGTTCTGCGCCTTGGCGATCAAGTCTTGGATAAAGAAGAAGCCGTCCGAAGATCGCTCCTCCCATAGGCTTTGCCCTTCGCGCTTCGGATGGGCGACCGCCGTGCCGTCGTCGGCGAGCACGAAGAAGTACCCGTTCGCCCCGAGATCGATGTTCTTGTTGATCGGACGCGTGCCGTCCGTCCGGTAGGCCCCAAGGAGCATATCCTTCAGCTGGGATTGCGCCTGCTCGAGCGGCAGCAATCCGGATTTCGCTTGAGTATCTAAAAGCCCGATCGTTTCGACGACGAGACGAACGTTGTTCTTCAGGCTGTCTTCCAGCATGGCGTCCGTTTCCGTCGTCGAGGTTCGGAAGACGATCGTGCCTAACATGAGCGTAGGTACGGCCATGAGCAGGAAGGAGACGATCAATAATTTCCAGCGAAGCGAAAAGCGGGGACGTAAGGCTTGCATACAAAGTTTCTCTCCCTTAGATTGGATACATTTTCCTATCAGTATAATAGATCGATAGCACTAAGAGGAAGAGGGAGCGTATTAATAATTTATTGCGTTAACGATCTAACAAAGGGATTGACAGGCGATGGAAGCGAATGCGAAAATGTACACGTGTACATTCGATCGTCGGGAGGGATGGCTTACGTCGAAACGCAAACAAGTGGCGGAGCTCGCCGGCGTGTCCGAAGCGACCGTGTCTCGCGTCATGAGCGGCGTCGGCCCGATTCGCGAGGAGACGAAGCGACGCGTCCTCGAAGCCGCGGACCGGCTCGGGTATACGCCCAGCGCGATCGCCCGCAGCTTCGTGACGCAGCGCAGCGGCAACGTCGGCGTGATGCTCCCGGTCGTGCCGAAGGTGCACTTGTTTTCCGCATACTATTTTTCCGAAATCTTATCCGGGATCGGCCATGCCGTGGAGAAGCGCGGTTACCATCTTCTCCTTCAGTTCCGGCAAGCGGACGCGGCGCCCGACTATGAAAGCGCCTTCCGTATGCGGAAGGTAGACGGCTGCCTCATCCTCGGCGCCAAGTCGGACGTATCCGAAGCCCGCGCGCTGCGTACGCTTCACGAGCAAGGCTGGCCGTTCTGCGTCGTCGGCCAACGGTTCGACGAGCCGTACGATCAGGTCGATGCGGACCACAGGGAAGGCGGCCGGCTCGTCGCCGAGCATCTGCTCGACTCCGGACGGAAGCGCATCGCGCTCGTGAACGGGCCTGCGTCGTTCTCGAACAGCGTCGACCGGCGGGACGGCTTCGTCGACCGGCTGCGATCCGGCGGCGTCAAGTTCGACGAATCGCTCGAGTTCACGGGCAATTACAGCCGCAAGAGCGGATACGCGCTAGCCGAGACCTTGTACGAACGCAGGGGGGAATTCGACGCGGTGTTCGCGGCGAACGACCGGATGGCGATCGGCTTGATGCAGGGGTTGAAGGAGAGAGGCCTGCGGGCGGGAGCGGACTACGCCTTGGTCGGCTACGACGACTCGGACGCGTCCCGGACGACCGATCCGCCGCTGTCGACGGTGCATGTGCCCTTCTTCGAGATGGGCGTTCGCGCGGCCGAGCGTCTGCTCGACGGTATCGCGGGAGACACTGAAGAGGCCGGGCCGAGCGCGCAGCGTCTCGAGACGAGGTTTGTGACGCGGGAATCTTCCCGCTTGTCATAAAGGAATCATTTTCCCAAGGGAGGAATACGTTGTGGGCGAAATTCGCGTAGGCATGATCGGGTATAAGTTTATGGGGAAGGCGCATAGTCACGCGTACCGGGATTTGCCGATGTTTTTCCCGGAGACGACGAAGCCGGTCATGGCCGCCTTGTGCGGCCGCGACGAAGCCGGGGTAAGCGCGGCGGCGAAGCAGTTCGGCTGGGACGGCTATACGACGGACTGGCGGGAGCTCGTGAAGCGCGACGATATCGACTTGATCGACATCAACGCGCCGAGCGACGCGCACAAGGACATCGCCATCGCGGCGGCGGCGGCCGGGAAGCATCTGTTCTGCGAGAAGCCGCTCGCGCTGACGCTGGCCGATTCCCGCGAGATGCTGCAGGCGGCGGAGCAAGCGGGCGTGAAGCATATGGTCGGCTTCAACTACCGATTCGCGCCGGCGGTGCAGCTCGCGAAGAAGCTGGTGGACGAAGGGCGGCTCGGGCGCATCTTCCACTTCCGCGCGTGGTTCCTTCAGGATTGGATCATCGATCCGGACTTCCCGCTCGTCTGGCGGCTGCAGAAGGAAGTGGCGGGCTCGGGCTCGCACGGCGATCTCGGGGCGCACCTCATCGATCTCGCGCACTACCTCGTCGGCGATATGAACGAGGTGATCGGCATGAACGAGACGTTCATTAAGGAACGTCCGATGCCGTCCTCGATGACGGGACTCAGCGCTAAGGGCAGCAAGGACGCCCCGCGCGGCCAAGTCACCGTCGACGACGCGACGCTGTTTATGACGAAGTTCGCGAACGGCGCCCTCGGCAGCTTCGAAGCGACGCGCTTCGCCGCGGGACATCGCTGCACGAACTCGTTCGAGATCAACGGCAGCAAGGGCAGCGTCAAGTTCGACTTCGAGCGGATGAACGAACTTCAAGTATATTTCACGGACGACGCCGAAGACGTACAAGGCTTCCGCCGCGTCCTGGCGACGGATCCGTCCCATGCGTACGCCGCGGCGTGGTGGCCTCCGGGTCACACGATCGGCTACGAGCATACGTTCATCCACGAGGTGCACGAGCTGATGGAAGCGTTCCGCGAAGATCGCCAGCCGGCGCCGAACTTCCATGACGGCGTGAAGTGCCAGGCGGTGCTGGAAGCGGTGGACCGGTCCATCGACGAACGTCGTTGGGTAGCGATCGAAGAGATGTAATCCGGCGTTCGGCGTTTTCGACAATACGGAGGAGGAACCATACTATGAGCACAAAGAAAGCGTTAATCGTCTGGGGCGGCTGGCTCGGACACCAACCGGAGGAAGTCGCAGGCTTGTACAAGGGGATTCTCGAGCCGGAAGGCTTCGAGGTCGAAGTGTCGGATACGCTCGACGCGTTCGCCGACGTCGACAAGCTTAAAAGCTTGGATTTGATCGTGCCGAACTGGACGATGGGACAAATCGAGGGCAAGCTCGCGGGTAACGTGCTGGCGGCCGTTCAATCGGGCGTCGGCATCGCGGGCACGCACGGCGGCATGTGCGACGCGTTCCGGACGAACGTCGATTGGCAGTTCATGACGGGCGGCCAGTGGGTCGCGCATCCGGGCAACGACGGCGTCGAGTACACGGTCAGCGTGAAGTACAGCTCCAGCCCGCTGCTCGAGGGCATCGAAGACTTCGAGGTGAAGAGCGAGCAATATTATATGCACGTCGATCCGGCGGTCGAGGTGCTCGCGACGACGCGTTTCCCGAACCCGAACGTGCCGGGGCCGCATTCGCCGAACAAGGCGGTCGACATGCCGGTCGTCTGGACGAAGCGTTGGGGCGCAGGGCGCGTATTCTACTGCACGCTGGGGCATCAAGCGAACATTATCGCGATGCCGCAGGTGACGGAAATCATGCGCCGCGGCTTCCTGTGGGCCGCGGAAGGCAAGGCGAAGGCGACGGCCGCGGCGGCGGGATCGTATACCGGCATGCAGGATAATATTTTGTAAGAGGAGCCCTAGACGAGACATGACAACGATTCGGGTAGGCATTATCGGAACCGGCAATATCAGCGGGATTTATTTTAAAAATTTGCAGGCGTTCGAAGGCGTCGAGGTCGTCGCCTGCGCCGATCTCGACGTCGAGCGGGCGAAGGCGAAGGCGGCCGAGCACGGCGTGGCGAGAGGCTGCTCCGTCGACGAGCTGCTGGCCAGCCCGGACGTCGACCTTGTCGTCAACCTGACGATCCCGGCGGCGCACGCGGAAGTATGCATTCGCGCGCTGGAAGCCGGCAAGCACGTGTACGTCGAGAAGCCGCTCGCGGTGTCCCGCGAGGACGGTCGGCGCATCGTCGAGCTCGCGGCCGCCAAGGGGCTGCGCGCGGGCGCCGCGCCGGATACGTTCCTCGGCGCGGGCATTCAGACGTGCAAGCGGCTGATCGACGAAGGCGCGATCGGCGAGCCGCTGTCGGCCGTCGCGTTCATGATGAGCCGCGGCCACGAGCATTGGCATCCGGCGCCGGAATTTTACTATCAAGCCGGCGGCGGCCCGATGTTCGACATGGGCCCGTACTACTTGACGGCGCTCGTCGCGCTGCTCGGGCCGATCGCGGAAATTTCCGGCATGACGCGCATCACGCATAAGGAGCGCACGATTCTGAGCGAGCCGAAGCGCGGACAGACGATTCAAGTCGAAGTGCCGACGCACGTCACGGGGACGCTCCGCTTCGCGAGCGGCGCGATCGCGACGATGATCACGTCGTTCGACATTCCGGCGGGCAGCTCGCTGCGAAACATTGAGATCTACGGTACGAAGGGGACGCTCGCGGTGCCGGATCCGAATACGTTCGGCGGTCCGGTGCGGCTGCGCCGCTTCGGCGAGACCGAGTGGGAGGACGTTCCGGTCGCGCTGCCGTACGACGGCAACTCCCGCGGCGTCGGCGTTCTCGACATGGCGAACGCGATCCGCGAAGGACGCCCGCATCGCGCGAACGACGCCCTCGCGTTCCACGTGCTCGAAGCGATGCACGGCTTCCACGACAGCAGCGACCAAGGTGCGGTGTACCGGATGAGCAGCTCCTGCGCGTCCCCGGCGCCGCTGCATCCGTAACGAATAAAACCCCGGCCGGGCCGGCGAGCGGATCGATTCCGCCGCCGGCTCGCGGCCGGGGTTTCTCTTTGTTTACCCTTCCGAGGCAAGTCCGTCGTCCCGCTCCTGGTTTCCCCTCGTTCTCGTCAGCGACAGCCGGAGCGCGAACATGACCGCGAAGCCGATCACGGTGAGGCCCGAACAGAGCAGGTACAACGTATGCGGTCCGAGCCGCTCGTACAAGTAGCCGCCGAGCGACCCGGCGATCGCCATCGACAGCGCCCCCTGCACGAGCGCGTACATCGTCTGGCCGCTGGCGCGGAACGACCGCTCGGTCAAGTACTCGACGAGCTGCGCCGCCGTGTAAATGTAAAAGCCGAACGACAAGCTGTGCATGCATTGAATGAGCACAATGTGCAACGGGGTCGTCGCGAAGCCCATGAGCAGCCAGCGGACGACGTACATGACCGTGGCGAACAGCAGCAAATTGAGCATCGAGCGAGCGTTCGGCTTGGACCAGCGGTCCAGCAGCAAGAACAACGGCACCTCCAGCACCGCGGCCGCGAACATCGACCAGCCGATGCTCGACGCCGTGCCGCCGAGCTCCTCGATGAATAACGACAAATAGAGCGCGGTCACCCCGTTCGGGATGAAGATGAGCAGGCTGGCCGCCAGAAACAAGGCGAACCGGCCTTGCAGCAGCGATCGGATCGTCTCGCGGAACGTAATCGTCCGCCGGGCGGACCGGCCTTTGGGGGACGCGGGACGATGCAGCGCCAGGGCGAACAAGATCGCGACCGCCATCGCCGCGCCGTATACCCATCCGAGCTGCCAGATGCCGAGCGCCTCCATGACCGGACCGGCGGCGAGCACGATGACCGCGTAGCCGAGCGAACCCCAGATTCGGAAGCTGCCGAATCGCAGCGGCGTGTTCTCGATCGTCTGGAACACCTGCGTCGTGTTGATCGGGTTGATCGACGTATTAAAGAAGTAAAACAGCATCATCGCGGCGAACACCGCCCAGAACGGCCGGAGATGGAACAAAAACTGGCTTGCCGCGAGCGAGCCGAGCATCAGGATCAGCAGTACGAGCTTCACGTTCTGCAGCCGGTCGCTCACGAATCCCCACACCGGATTGGCGAGCATGGCGACGACCGGTCCGATCGTCAGCAGCCACCCGATTTCTGCGGGCGTGAACCCGTAATGCTGCAAATATAACGGCAAGTAAGGCAGGAACAAAGCCACCGGGCCGAACATGAAAAACATGAACGCCCGGAGGCGCAGGTAAATCATCCGATCCGACCGCCACAACGTACTCCACTTCGACATGAATGCGCACCTACTCCAGCTGTTAAAAAAGGATACTACTGGTCTATCATATTTCGGTGCGGAAAGGAACCCTTATTTTCTGTATGTCGATGGAAAATACGTTACATTCCGTAGCGAAGACGATCCGATCGGCGCCTTGACGCATCGATTGACGGCGTACGGCATCGACATCTGGGACGTCAAGCGCGCGGAGACGCCGCGACGCGCAGCCACACCGCCATCTCCCCCACGCCTCGGTTGCCCCATACCGCGTAGGGCACCGCCCGAAGCGCGGCCGGCCGGACCGCGCGGCGGAACGGACGGTACGGCTCGTCGTCCCAGTCCTCGGCGGCGTCGCGGAAGCCGTCGCCCTCGAGAACGACGACCCCGCCGAGCAGGTCGGGATCGTACCGCGGCGTCCAGACCGCGCCTTCGCGGATCGACAGCGCCGACACCGGCGCACCGTTGTCCGCTTCTTCGAAGCAGTACACGAGCGGACCGCGCTGCAGCGCGGCCTTGCCCGCGTTCGCCCGCACGTCCGGGCGCGCTTCCAGCAGCAGGACGGGCGTCGCGAGCGTCCATTCGACCGTATCGCCGTCCTGCCAAGCGCGCTCGACGACGGCATAGCCGTCGCGCGCTTCGTACGCGACGGCGGAGCCGTTCACGCGCAGCGCCGCGTCCCTGCCGCACCAGGACGGCACGCGAAGCGCCAGCGCGAACCGCCGCCCCGGCGCTTCCGGCGACACGACGAAGCGGACGTCGCCCGACCGCGGCAACGAGGCCGTCTGTCGCAGCGTCACGCGGCCGCCGCCGACCTCGAACGACGCCTCGCTTCCGATGAAGAGGTGAACGTAAACGGTATCCTCCGTCGATGTGTAGATGTAGCGGTCCAACGAGCCGAGCAGGCGCGCGACGTTCGGCGGGCAGCAGGAGCAGCCGAACCACGGCTGCCGCACCGGCTTTACGTGCCGCTTGCCGGGATTTCGCTCGCATGCTTCCGGCCATACCTCGAGCGGGTTCACGTAAAAGTAATGCTTGCCGTCCAACGCCATGCTGCCGACGATCGTGTTGTACAGCGCTCTCTCCATCGCGTCGGCGTATTCGCCGCGCGCCTCGAGCCGCAGCATGCGCGAGGCGAAGAAGACGAGACCGATCGATGCGCAAGTTTCCGCGTAGGCGGTATCGTTCGGCAGGTCGTAGTCGAACGTGAACGCTTCGCCATGGTGCGTGGAGCCGATCGCGCCGGTCACGTACATCTGCTTGCGCGTCATGTTGGCCCAGAGCGTACGGCAAGCGGAAGCGAGCGACGCGTCCTCCGTCTCCCGCGCGACGTCCGCCATGGCGGCGTACATATACACCGCGCGCACCGCATGGCCCGTCGCGACCCGCTGCTCGCGAACGGGGAGATGCGCCTGGTGATATTCGGGGTTCGGTCGAGCGTGGTTTCCCGGCCAATGGGACACGCGCCCCCGCCGCTCCCATTCCTCCGCGAAGAAGTTCGGCGATCGTCCGCGCTCATCGAGAAAATAGCGGCTGAGCCGAAGATAGGCTTCGTTCTCCGTGACGCGATACAGCTTCACGAGGGCGAGCTCGATTTCTTGGTGGCCGTCGTAACCGCGCAGCTTGCCTTCTTCGACTCCGAACGTGCGGTCGATATAATCGGCGAAGCGACAGCACACGTCCAACAGCTTGCGCCGTCCCGTCGCTTCGTAATAGGCGACGCCCGCTTCGATGAGATGGCCCGCGCAGTACAGCTCGTGGCAGTCCGTCAAGTTCGTCCACCGCCCCTCCGGCTCCTTGACGGTAAAATAAGTGTTTAGATATCCGTCCGGGCGCTGCGCGAGGGCGATGAGGTCGATCGCCTCCTCCGCCCATCGTTCGAGCGAGGCGTCCGGCGCTTCGATGAGCGCGTAAGCGACTCCTTCCAACCACTTGTAAAGGTCGGTGTCTTGGAATACGAACCCTCCGAACTCTCCCTCCTTAAGACCCGCCGCGACGTTGAAATTGTTGATCGCATAGCTAGGCTCGGCGCCGGGGACTCGATCGTTCAGCGCCTCCCACTGGTACGGGAGCACCGTCTCTCTCACTAGCTTTCGATACGTCGTCCAATAGTCGTCTTGAATCGTAATTTTACTCGATCGCACCTGCGCCATCCGAATTCCTCCGCTGCGGAAATATTATGGAAAACCGTTTGTCATCTTGCATTGTACCGTTTACGATAGATGGGGAGAACGTACGCTTCTAACTTCTTTTTTATAATATTTCACACAAAAAAAGGGGGAGGGGTCGATGGAAGAGACGGGGTACGTATCGATGGAGGTGCCGCCGCTTCCTTATTTTTTGGAATGCGGGCGCACGGTGTTCGAGCCCGGCGGACAGCACCCGGCCCGCAGCGGCGTCGCCGTCTTCGATCTGCTCGTCGTCGACGAGGGAGTGCTTTACATGGGCGAGGAAGGCCGGCAATGGACCGTCGGACGCGGGCAATCGCTTCTGTTGCTGCCCGGACGGCACCATTATCCCTTCAAGCCCTGCGAGGTCCCGACGTCGTTCTATTGGATTCACTTCGATGCCCCCGGCGCATACGCCGAGATGCGGAACGGAGAAGTCGCTTGGGCGGACCCGCGCCGCGTGGAAAAACCGGGCTGGCACGATTGGTTCGCCCCGCGCGCGCTGCGCCTTCCGAAGAGCGGTCCGGTCCCGTTTCCGGAGGAGACGTTCCGAGTACTCAAGGAACTGTACGACGCCTCCGCCCAAGGACGATTCGCGTCGTTCTGGAACGATCAACGGCGGTTCCACGACTTGCTGCGGCTGCTGGAGCTCGGGCGACCGCCCCAGACCGGCGCGAACGCTTGGCGGGTGGCGGAGCGCATCGAAGCCTACATCAAGCGGCATTATGCGGAGAACGTCACGAACGGGACGCTCGCCGAGACGCTGCACTTCCACCCGAACTACTTGCTGCGCTGCATGAAGGAGACGTTCGGCTGCACGCCGCTCGCATACCTGCAGCGTTACCGAATCGAACAGGCGAAGCTGCTGCTCGCGACGACGGACCTCCGCATCGCGGAGGTGGCCGAGCGGGTCGGATTCGCGAACGCGCCGTACTTTACGAATGGCTTCAAACGGGAGACGGGAGAGACGCCGATCCGGTTCCGAAGCCGCTTCCGCGAGCGGGAGCGGGGGTAGCGTGCACGGAATGGTTCCGGTTCCAAAATTCGGCCGTTCCCAGGAAGGCGAGCAGGCGGTACGCTTAGAAGAGAGCGTTTATTTTCTAAAGCTTGTCCGCAAGGAGGGGAGCGCAATATGGAGACGACTCGGTTTTACGATCGACTCCCGCGAGACGTGAAGGCTTTCGTCGACCGTCAATACCGCGACGCGTACGCCTTGATCGACGCCTGCCGCAACCCGCGCACCGGATTGTACGGCGACGCGTACATGACGATGGGCGTTAACCCGGAGTCGCGTTGTTCCGTCGCGGCGACCGGCGTCGGGCTGATCGCGCTGTGCGTCGCCGATCTGGAGGGATGGGACGACGAGGCGATGGCGAAGGCGATCGTCACGTTGAACGGCGCGACGGGCCGCATCGAAGGCTGCCGTCCGGCGAGAGATGCGGCGACCGGATTTTTCGCGCACTTCGTCGATATGGAGACCGGCGCAAACTTACATTCCGAAATATCGACCATCGATACGTCGTTGCTCGTGGCCGGGGCGCTGTTCGCCGGGCGGCATTTCCAAGACCGGACGCCGGTCGTCGCCGAGATGGCGGACGCGCTGCTCCGGTCGATCGACTGGCGCGTCGTCGTCGCCGACAAGAACGCGGGCTCGATCCACATGATCGTAAGGGACGGCCGCGGTACGGCGCCGCTTCCGGCGTATAACGAATACGTGCTCGTCTCGTACCTCGCGCTGCTCGGCCGACCGGACGACGCCGACATTCGGGAGCTGTGGGAGCGCAGCTTCGCCGAGCACCGCATCTCTCAGCTGCCTCAGGCGCGTTACCGCGATATTCCGGTCTTGACGGACACGACGCGCGAAGGCGCGTTCCTGTCGTCTTTCGTGCATCAATTTCCCTTCTATCTAGTAGGGGATTACGCGAAGAGCCCGAAGTATCGGGAATTTTTCGAAAATGCTTGCATGGCCGACCGGTTGAAGTGGAAGGAAGCCAGCGACGTTCCTTCGTACGTGTGGGGATACGGCGCCGGGGCGAACGACGGGCTGTATCCGACGTATCATGCGGACAAAATCAACGACGCGCCGGGCGACATCGCATCGGCTTATATCGTCGCGGGATTTCTGCCGGTATATCCGGCGGGCGTGTTCGACTTGTATGCGCTATATAAGCTTCATATCCCGTACGACTCGTACGCGAACCCCGAACGGCCGCAGGACGAAGCCGACTTTCGGGCGTCTTACAAGTACGGCCTGCATCGGTATTCATGGCGGCATCTAGAGCTGCCGAACCGGTGGTATCCGGAGAAGGTGACCGTGATCGATTGGAGCTCCATGCTGTACGGATTCGCCGCGTTCAAGCGAGGGATGGCGTTCTTTACGGAGCGGCTGCCGGAAGCGGCTTCGATCGCCGCCGGCTTCGACGAGAAGGCGGGGTAAGCCGGCCGGCGCTCTCGAACGCGACTTCGCGCGGGCGGCGGCCCCGTCTAAGGTCGCTTGCTTTTTCCGGTGCGAGGGCGTTATCATTAACCGGTCAACCTCGTACATAGGGAAGGAGCAATCTAGAACCAATGGACTTTATTACGTTCTTAAAAGCGATCATTCTCGGACTGGTCGAAGGGATGACGGAATTCGCGCCCGTCTCGTCCACCGGACATATGGTGCTCGTCGACGACTTGTGGCTTCGATCCGACGAGTTCCTGGGCAAATACGCGGCGAACACGTTCAAGGTCGTCATTCAGCTCGGCTCGATCTTGGCCGTCGTCGTCATGTTCCGCAATCGGTTCATCGACCTGCTCGGGCTTCGGCGATTCGTCGGGGGGAAGTCGGCGTCCTCCGCGCCGGCCGGCGAGCGGCTGAAGCTGGCGCAGGTCATCGTCGGCTTGATCCCGGCCGGCGTGCTCGGCGTATTGACCGAGGATTACATCGACGAGCACTTGTTCAGCGCGGAGACGGTGCTCATCGGCCTCGTGCTCGGCGCCGTGCTCATGATTATCGCCGACCGCTTCCGACCGAAGCGGCCGAAGACGGAGACGCTCGACCAAATCACGTACAAGCAGGCGCTCGCCGTCGGCTTGATCCAGTGCTTCTCGCTCTGGCCGGGCTTCTCCCGTTCGGGCGCGACGATCTCCGGCGGCGTGCTGATCGGCATGAACCATCGAACGGCGGCCGACTTCACGTTCATCATGGCGGTGCCGATCATGGCCGGCGCGAGCCTTATCTCGCTCGTGAAAAACCTCGAGTACTTCACGGTCGACGCGATCCCGTTCTTCATCGCGGGCTTCGTTAGCGCGTTCTTCTTCGCCATGATTTCGATTCGCTTCTTCTTGAAGCTCATCAACCGCGTCAAGCTCGTGCCGTTCGCGATTTATCGGCTCGTGCTGGCGGCCGTCATCTATTTCGTGTTTTTCTTCTAAGCTTCATCTTCCGGGAACGGAGAAGCCGCCTCGTCCATTGCGACGGGGCGGCCTTTTTTCGGCCGGCCGGCTCGGCCGCTCCGCGCGAACGAAAGAAGCCTCCCGCAGCGATTGCGGGAGGCTATAAGCATTGGCTTTCAGCAGGAATGGCTGTACGCCGCCAACGGTCCTTCGTACACGGGGCGAAGCCCCTGCGCCGCCATGAAATCGTGCGGAGCCGTTGCGTTCGGCGGCTTCTTCAGCAGGTCGATTCCGCCGTTCCGCAGCACCGTCGCCACGAACTCCGAGCAGAAATACGAATCCCGATTGCGAAGCTCGGTAGGAAACAAGAAATTAAGCAATCCGAGAAAATTATATCCGTATCGGTCCGCTTCGCGTTCGAATCGCTCGATCTCCCGTACGACCCGTTCGTAGCGCTCGTCGTCGAGACGAAGCTCGTAGACGACGCAGGTCGTCCGCTTCAGCACGACGTAGATGCCGCCGTCCCGCCGCTCTCTGACGAAACCCGCGTTCCACGGCAGCCGCAAGCTCTTGCGGCCGAAGCTGTAGATGTCCGCGAGTTCTCCGTCGAGCGCGATCGACGCGTGGTTGTACGGCGCCTTCGTGAATCGCTTGATCATTCGCGTGAACAACGTGCCCGTATCCGTTAATACGATGTATACCGCCTTCATTGCCGTTCCTCCAACCGATTGAATCTGATGTATTCATTGTATGAGGTTGGAGCGAACGAATCTAGGGCTTTCCGATGGGAACCGAAGCCCGACTTAAGTCTGGGTTTCCAAGCCGGACGTGCGGGCGTCCCGCGCGGACAGCTTGACTAGAATCGTCGCGGCGAACAAGATCATGCCGAGACCGACGGCAAGGAACACGCCGCCGACGCCGATCCAGGACGCGAGCGCGGCGCCGAGCAGCGGGGCGACGAGCATGGAGCCCGTCTGGAGCGCGTTCGCCATCGCCGACACCGGCGCGATCGTCGCATCGGTCGTCTCCGTCTGAAGCACGTATCCGTACGGCACGGCGTCGAACCCGCCGAGGAAGCCCAGGATAACGAACACGGCGCACCACAGCCACAGCGACGCCGGCAGCCAGCCGAACGCGCCGAGGCCGACGACGGCGATGAACGCCCCGGAGACGATGCCGAGCCGGCTCATCAGCTTCAGCGGATATGCCTTCCAGAACGTCCACTTCCCGGCGGCGAGCGAGCCGAGCACGCTGCCGATCCCGACGCCGCTCATGAGCACGCCGAGCGACGCTTCTCCGAGCCCGAGCCGCTCGGTGAACAAGACGAACAGCGCATCGTACAAGAAGACGAAGAACATCCATACCGACAGGTACATAATCGCGTACAGCAGAACGGGCCGTCTCCGCACGAACCGCAGGGCGTCTCGCATGTCGTCCGCGAAACGCGACTTCGCCCGTCCGGCGGCCTCGCCGATCAAGCGCGGCAGACCCGCCAGAATGACCGCGGACAGGAGGTACAGCCCCGCGCCGAGCCAAAACGGGGAGAAGGCGCCCCATACGGCGATGCAGACGCCGCCGACCATCGGCGCGATAATTTTCGTTCCGTTGACCAACACTTGACTGAGCGAGCTCGCCTCGGCGATGCGCTCCTCCGGCACGAGGCGCTTGATCGACGCCTGCCGGATTGGATCGAAGATCGAGGTGGCGCACATCTTAATAAACACGAGCGCGAAGAGCGCGGACAGCGACTCCGTCCACAGCATGGCGAGCACGGCCGCGAACCGAACGACGTCGCAGAAGACCAGTACCGCGCGCGCGTCGAGACGCCCGATCTTCAAGCTGACGAACGGGCCGACGACGACGTAGGGAAGGCCGATGCATACCGAGAGCAAAGCGAGCTCGGGCGCGCCGTATCCCCAGACGTATACGACGACTGTGCTTAACGCCAGAAAGTCGGACCAATTCGCGAAGTCGGACAGCGCTTGCCCCGCGAACAGCCGCCGGAAGCCCGGGAGGCGAAGGGGAGACCATAAAGTAGACATGAAAAATCCTCCTGATACGTTTCTCTATTGCGTTCATTTGCGTTCATCGTACCGCGCGAATGTCAGAGAAAGATCAGAAGGCTTTCTTTTCGAAAATTCTGAGCTCTTATAGCAGCTTACGAAGCTCCGCCTCGACGGCAGGCAATATGTCGAGCATGCCCGTATCCGACAGAAGCCGCTCCCACTCCGGGCGGTACCGGTTCGCGAGAGCGGTCTTGCCTTCGGCCGCCGCGTACCGCAGCACGACGTCGAGCGCGCCGGCCAGATGCGGAACGAAGCGCGTGCGGCGCAGCGTCGCGAGCCCGCCGTCGATGCGTTCGAGGCCGGCTTCTGGCCGTTCGCGGTACAGCGCGAGGCCCGAAAGCACCGCGAACCGGCCTTCTTCCCGTTGGAACGGGTATTTTTGCATCAATCGCTCGATCCGTTCGATCTCGCGTTCCGCTCCGTCCCAACGCTTGCGAGAGATACACGACTCCAACCGAAGATTCGCGAGATACGGCACCAAATTTCCGTACTCTCCGTCCAGCGCCTCCGGCCAAAGCTTCTCCAGCTTCGCCGCCGCCGCTTCCCACTCGCCCCAATCCATGAGCATGAAGATGATATTGTACAGCTCCACTTCTTTGTGCCAGATGTCCGGCATGACGCGCTGCCGCAGCGCCGCTTCGACATAGGGTTTGCTTTCCCGAGGCTTCATGAGATGGAACAGGTGGAGCAGGAAGAAGACGCGGTCGCCGAACGACATGCGGTCTTCGACGAATTCGCGGAACCGTCCTTCCAGGAACGGAACGAACGATCGCAGCGGCGCGTCGAGCTCGAAGCCGAACACGTCGGGGCGGGTCGCCAGCGCCAACAGCGCGTCCCCGTTCCCGTAGAGCAGATTCGTATCGAGCAGCTTGCGCATCCGTTCGGCATGGACCGGGTCCGCGAGCAGCGGGTTCGAGCGGCGTTCGACGGCCGCAGTCTTCGCCTCGAGCCGGTACCCCGCGCCGCGTATCGTGCGAATCTCGTACGCGTCCCGCCATGCCGCGAGCTTCTTGCGCAGCCGATAGACGTGATCGTCCACCGTTCGATCGGTCGGCGATTCGAGCGCCCATACCGCGTCGAGCAGCTGCTCGCGGGATAACGTCTTGCCGACGTGGCGGTGAAGCGTCTCCAGTAGTTGAAATTCTTTGGGCAGCAGCTGCACGGCGATTGCTAGGCAGGTCGCCGTCCATGTGCCGCGGTCGAGCTCGATCGGGTGCATCGGGATGTTCCTCTCCGTCTCAAACAAGTGCGATGACGATATTATAACAGGCGGAAGGACATGTTCGCATGCTTTTCCGATTCATGAATACAATGAAGTATTCTGGAACGGAGAGGTGCGCATGGCACAGCAATCATTCATACGCGGGACGTTCGTCTTGTCGGCCGCCGCTTTCGTCAATCGGATTCTCGGATTCGTCAGCGGCATGTTTCTCGCGCGAATTCTGGGGGCGGAAGGAATCGGGCTGCTCATGATGGCGCATCCGCTCGTGCCGCTCGTCATCACGGTCACGGAGCTCGGGCTGCCGGTGGCGATTTCCAAATTCGTCGCGGAGGCGGACGTGAAAGGCGATCAGACGAGAATCAAGCGGATTTTGTTCATATCGGTACTCGTCACGGGGACGCTCAGCGTCATCCTGACGGCCGTCTCCTTGCTCGGCGCGGAGTGGATCGCGTCGATCCTGCTGACCGATCAGCGAGCTTACTACGCGATGCTCGCGATCACGCCGATCGCTCCGATCGTCGCCGTCTCCGCCGTGCTGAAGGGGTATTTCCGCGGGAAGCAGCGGATGACCACGATCGCTTTCTCCGATATCCTGGACAACACGGTGCAGCTCGCCTGCGTCTTGGCGCTCGTCCATCTGCTGATGCCGTACGGCATCGCCTACGCGGCGGCCGGCGCGATGCTCGCCTCGGTCGCGGGCGAAGCGACGCAGCTGCTCTTCCTGTCCGCGAGCTACAAGGCGTTCCGGGAGAAGGGAATCGTCGGGGAGTCGTTCGCGGACCGTCTCCGGCACGGCAAGAGCACGTTGCGCGAGCTGCTGCAGATGGGGCTGCCGACGACCGGTCACGGCGTCATTCATTCGATCTACGGCGCGTTCCAACCGATGCTCATCACCAAGAGCCTGGCGCTCGCCGGCATCGGCACCGCGCTCGCGACGCAGCAGTTCGGGATGCTGGCGGGGTATGCGTTCCCGCTGCTGTTTTTGCCGAGCTTCGTGACGCATTCCCTGTCGACGGCGCTCATCCCGGCGATCAGCGAGGCGAACGCGAACAAGAACGGACTGCTTATGCACGAGAGGATGGATCAAGCGATGCGCCTCGCGCTCTTGATCGGAGCGCCGAGCACGGTCATCTTGTTCGAGTGGGCGACGCCGCTCACCACGTTGATTTACAACTCGCCGGAGGCGGGGCCGCTGTTGAAAATTCTTGCGCCGATGTTTTTCCTGCACTACTTCGATGCGCCGCTGCACGCGATCTTGCTCGGCCTCGGCAAGGCGAATGCGTCCATGTGGAACTATATCGTGGCCACGGCGTTCAAGGCGCTGGCTTTGTTCGTGCTCGGCAGCGAGTTCGGCATCGTCGGCATCGCGTACGGTCTCGGCATCGGCATGATTATTTTGACGATGCTTAACTTTATGTCGATTTCGAGCGTGATCGGATTTTACATGGACATCCGAAAATATGTGAAGGTCGGCATCTGCATGGTGCTGATGGGGATCACCGGGCAGCTGCTGTACGCGAGCTTGATCGAGTCGGGCTTTACGATGCTGTGGGCGATGGTCGGCTCGATGGCTGCGGCGCTCGCCGTCTATTTCGGGGCACTGGCGCTCAGCGACACCGTGGGACCGCGGCAAATTCGAAACCTGGCGCTGACGATCGGCGCGCGGCTGCGGTAGCGATAAATAAACGAGCGAAGAAAAGGCATCCTACACTGTATATTCACAGTATAGGATGCCATTGTTTTGCGAGACGGCGATTACGCGCCGCCCGAGGAGAGACCCGCGCGCCGCTGCACGTGACGAAGCCGGATCGCGAAGCCGACCGCCGCGCAGGTGAGGCCGGCGATGATGCCGACCCAGTAGCCGTACGGACCGAGCGCCGTCCACGACAAGGCGTAGCCGGCCGGGATGCCGATCGCCCAATAGGCGATCAACGCGGTGACGAACGGCACGGTGACGTCCTTATACCCTCGCAGCGCCCCTTGCAGCGACGCTTGGGAGGCGTCGGACAACTGGAAGACAAGCGCGTAGATAAGGAAATGCTGCGTCATCGCGGCGACCTCGGGCGCTTCCGTATACCAGGAGGCGATGAAGCCGCGGTTGAAATACACGACGACCGCCATGGCGGCGACGACGCCGACGGCGGCGGTCACGCCGATGATGCTGTACTGCCGCGCGTCGGCGCTTCGGCCGGCGCCGATCTCGTAGCCGACCATGATGGTGAGCGCCATGGAGATGCTGAGCGGCATCATGAACAGGAGGGCCGCGAAGCTGATCGCCGCCTGGTGCGAAGCGATCGTCACCGTATCGAACGACGTGCCCATGAGCAAGGTGACGACCGAGAAGATGCTCGCTTCGAAGAAGACGGATAAGCCGATCGGCACGCCGATCGCAAGCAGTTCCTTGAAGGCGCGCAGGGAAGGCGCCGGCCAGCGGCGGAACAAGCCTTGAAGCCGGGGCGCTTCCAAGCGGAAGCACAGCCAGACGCTGATCAGGAAAATAAGCCAATACGTCGCGGCGGTGGCGTAGCCGGCCCCGACGCCGCCCATGGCGGGGAAGCCGAGCTTGCCGAAGATGAGTACATAGTTCAGGACGATATTGCAAGGCACGGCGAACAGCACGATGGCCATCGTGATGCGCGTATACCCTTGCGCGTCGAAGTAATTCCGGATCACGCCCGACAGAAACAACGGCAGGATGCCGTAGGACAACCCGATCAAATACCGCTTCGCGATGTCGTGCACGTCGGCGTCGAGCTTCATGAACGACAATATCGGGTCGAGGGCGAGCGCGCCCGCGGCGTATACGAACGCGGCGATGACGGCCGACAGATAGATCGCTTGCGTGACCGAAGGCGCGATCCGATCCGTCCGGCCCGCCCCTACGAGCTGGGAGACGGTCGGGGTGACCGCGATCAACACGCCGGTTAAGGCGACGTAGGCGGGCATCCAGAGGCTCGAACCGATGGCGACGCCCGCCAAGTCGGCGGTGCCGGCGCGGCCGGACATGATCGTATCGAATAAGGTCATGGCGTTATAGCCGACCTGCGTAACGAGGATCGGCCACATGATGGTTAGAAATAAGCGCAGTTTGTCTTTGGCGGATTTCGCGTGGTACATGAGATTCCGTTCCCTCCGAATGATATAGACAACGGTTCCCGCGGGGCTTTCGCTTCGACCGCGGAACCGGAACCGAACGCGAAGGACCGGCAGGCGCGGATGCGCGCCTGCCGGTCTCCGGGTTCGAATCTATATCATACAACAGGTTTACTTCAATTTCCACGCCATGTCGCTGAGGCGCAGCTCGTTCCGGAACGCGAGCGGCCGCGTATCCGCGTCGATGACGACGGATTCGATGCCGGCCATCTCGGCCCAATCGATCAGCTGCTCCGGCGCGATGTTGTAGGAGAACACCGTATGGTGCGCGCCGCCCGCGAGAATCCAAGCTTCCGCGGATTCGTTCAGCGACGGCTGCGGCTTCCACAGCACGCGCGCGACCGGCAGCTTCGGCATCGCCCGCTCCGGCTGGACCGCGTCGACGACGTTGATCAGGAGGCGGAAGCGGCCGCCGAGGTCGATGACGGTCGCGTTCAGCGCGCGGCCGCCGCGTCCGTCGAAGACGAGGCGCGCCGGGTCGGCTTTGCCGCCGATGCCGAGCGGATGCACCTCGATTCGCGGCTTCGTCGCCGCGATCGTCGGGCAAATCTCCAGCATATGCGAGCCGAGGACGAGCTCGTTGCCCGGCTCCATATGGTAAGTGTAGTCTTCCATGAACGACGTGCCGACGTTGCCGGCCATCAGCTTGGAGACGCGGAGCAGCGCGGCCGTCTTCCAATCGCCTTCGCCGGCGAAGCCGTAGCCTTGCTCCATCAGGCGCTGGCAGGCGAGGCCCGGCAGCTGCTCGAGGCCGTGCAAATCTTCGAACGTCGTCGTGAAGGCGGTGAAGCCGCCTTCCGTCAAGAACGCCTTCATGCCGAGCTCGATGCGGGCCTGATAGCGGATCGCGTCGCGAATCGGACCCGGCGCGCGGCCGGCTTCGACGATCGAATACAACGCGTCGTATTCGTCCATCAGCGCGTTCACGTCCGCTTCGGAGACGTCGTTCACGCGTTGCGCGAGATCGCCGACGCCGTACGTGTTCACCGACCAGCCGAATTGAATTTGCGCGCTGACCTTGTTGCCTTCGGTAACTGCGACTTGACGCATGTTGTCGCCGAAGCGGGCGACCTTCAGCCGACGCCCCTCGAGGAACGCGGCCGCGGTGCGCATCCAGCCGCCGATCCGATGTCGAACGCCCGCTTCGCTCCAGTGGCCGACGACGACTTTACGCGAGATCCCCATTCGCGTATTAATGAAGCCGTACTCGCGGTCGCCGTGCGCCGCCTGATTCGTATTCATGAAGTCCATGTCGATCGTGTCCCACGGAATATCGCGGTTGTATTGCGTATGCAGGTGGAGCAGCGGCTTGTTCAGCTGCGACAGGCCGCCGATCCACATCTTGGCGGGCGAGAACGTATGCATCCATGTGATGACGCCCGAGCACGAATCGTCCGCCGACGCCTCGAGGCAAAACTTCAGGATGTCCTCCGGCGTCGTCAGAACGGCCTTGAACTCGATCGTGCCGGATACGGCGGCGTCGCGGTTCAAGCTGTCGACGATGTCGCGGGAGTGAGCTTCGACTTCCAGTAAAGTTTCCGGACCGTATAAGTGCTGACTGCCGGTAACGAACCAGAACCGGTATTCCTTCATCGTTTTCATTCCGTGTGCGTCCTCCTGTTTGGAAAAAGTATTAATGAAGCGCCGCGTTGCGGATCGCTTTCAGCCGCTTCATGACGTCGTTCGCGCCGCGCCCGAAGTAGTCGTGCAAGGCGTTGTATTCTTGGTACAGCTTCTCGTAGACGGCGACGTTCTCCGGGATCGGCTTGAACGTCTCCTCGCGCACGCGGGCCATCTTCCGCGCGGCGTCGACGATATTGTCGTAGCCGCCGTTCGCCGCGCCCGCCGCCACGGCGCCGAACATCGCCGCGCCGAGCGCCGGCGTCTGCTTCGAATCCGCGATTTTGATTTCGCGGTTCGTCACGTCGGCGTAGATTTGCATCAGCAGCCGGTTTTTTTGCGGCAGTCCGCCGCACGCGTACAGCTCGTCGACCGGCACGCCGTTCGAATGGAACGCTTCGACGATTTTCCGCGTGCCGAACGCGGTCGCTTCCAGCAGCGCGCGATACATCTCTTCGGGCTTCGTCGAGAGCGTCAAGCCGAGAAACAGGCCGCTCAGCTCCGTATCGACGAGCACCGAGCGGTTCCCGTTCCACCAGTCGAGCGCGACGAGGCCGATCTCGCCGGGCTTGTAGGCGGAAGCCTTCCGTTCGAGATAGGCGTGGATGTTCTCGCCTTCCGCCTTCGCGGCTTCGTGCGCGTACGCCGGCACGCTATTGTCGACGAACCAAGCGAAGATGTCGCCGACGGCGGATTGCCCGGCCTCGTAGCCCAAATAGCCCGGGATGATGCCGTCTTCGACGACGCCGCACATGCCTTCGACCTCGCGTTCTTCCGTGCCGAGCAGCATATGGCAGATCGACGTGCCCATCGCCATGACGAGCTTGCCCGGCGTGACGACGCCGACGCCCGGAACGGCCGCGTGCGCGTCCACGTTGCCGACGGCGACGGCGATGCCGGCCTTGAGGCCCATCGCTTGCGCCATAGCCTCCGTCAGCTCGCCCGCCTTCGTGCCGAGCGGAACGACGTCGCCGCGCAGCTTCGTCTCGGCGAGATGCTCGAGGCGAGGATCGAGCGCCTTGAAGAAGTCTTTGCTCGGGTAGCCTTCCTTCTTATGCCAAATCGCCTTGTAGCCGGCGGTGCAGCTGTTGCGCGCGAAGCTGCCGGTCATTTGGTTGACGACCCAGTCGGCGGCTTCCATGAATCGGTCGGCGCGGTCGTAGACGTCCGGCGCCTCGTCGAGAATTTGCCAAGCTTTCGCGATCATCCACTCGGACGATATTTTGCCGCCGTAACGCGGCAGGAACGCTTCGCCTCGTTGCGCGGCGATCGCGTTGATTTTGTTGGCTTCGTCCTGCGCGGCGTGATGCTTCCACAGCTTCACCCAACTATGGGGATTCGCCTTCAGCTCCGGCTTGAAGCAGAGCGGTTCGCCGGAGGCGTCCACCGGCAGCATCGTGCATGCCGTGAAGTCGATGCCGAGGCCGATGACGTCGGCCGGATCGACGCCGGACGCCCGCATGACGGCCGGGACCGACCGCTTCAACACCTCGAGATAATCGTTCGGGTGCTGCAGCGCCCATTCGTGGCCGAGGCGGACGCCGGATTCCGGCAGCGCTTCGTCGATGACGCCGTGCGGGTACGGCGTCACGTGATCGGCGATCTCCGCGCCGTCGTTCAAGTCGACCAATACGGCGCGCCCGGATTCGGTGCCGTAGTCGACGCCGATCGCATACTTTTTGGAACTCATCTGTGGTTAGCCCCTTTCGGCGGTGGATTGTCCATAATAGGCGTTCGCCCCGTGTTTCCGCAGGAAATGCTTATCGAGCAGCGCTTGGTCCATCGGCTGCGCCGCCGGATTCAGGGCATACGTATGAAGCGCCATCTTCGCGCATTCCTCCAGCACGACCGCATTGTGAACCGCGTCGTGCGGATCCTTGCCCCAGTTGAACGGCGCATGGCTGTATACCAGCACGCCTGGAATTTGCATCGGGTCCATGTCGCGGAACGTCTCGACGATGACGTTGCCCGTCTCGCGTTCGTAACCGTTCCGGATTTCCGCCTCGGTCATCGGGCGGGTGCAAGGGATGGCGCCGTAATAATAGTCGGCATGCGTCGTGCCGAGCGCGGGCAGCGCCCTGCCGGCCTGCGCCCAACTCGTCGCCCAAGGCGCGTGCGTGTGCACGATGCCTCCGATGCGAGGGAAGGCTTGGTACAACACGAGATGGGTGGGCGTATCCGAGGACGGCTTATAGCGGCCTTCGACGACCCGGCCGTCCGGAGCCACGACGACCATGTCGTCGCGCTTCAGCTCTTCGTAAGGAACGCCGCTCGGCTTGATGACCATGAGGCCGCTCTCTCGATCGATTCCGCTGACATTGCCCCAAGTGAACGTGACGAGTCCATGCTTCGGAAGATCCAAATTCGCTTCCAGGACGGACTGCTTCAAAGCTTCTAACACGATTGGCGACACTCCTTCCGGTACATTCGCATAAGGTTTGCTTCAGTATATCACTTGTACGTACAACAGGGCTACAAATTGTTTACCGACGTCCGTTCGATGAGCACCGGTTCGTACAATTTGCCGGCTTTCGCGGCGATCGCGCCGCCTTCGTCCCTCTGGCCGATCATGCGGAGCAGCGCGTTCGCCGCATCGGAGCCGAGCTGCGCCTTCGGATGCGCGATCGTCGTCAGCTTCACCTCGGTCGCCGTCGCGAGCGGCGAATCGTCGAAGCCGACGAGCGAGACGTCGTCCGGCACGCGCAGCCCGGCTTGCCGAATCGTCTCGAGCAGTACAATCGCAAGCTCGTCGTTATAGCAGACGAACGCCGTCGGCCGATCGGCGCGTTCGAGCAGGGCGGCGGCCGCTTCCCGAGGCTTGGTCGCCTTATCCTCGGAGACGTAACGCACGAGATACTCCGGGGGGACCGGCAGGCCGCGGTCCCCGAACGCCTTCAAAAACCCGCGCAGCCGGTTCACCCCTTGACGATCGTCGGTCTTGAAGAAGCCGGCGACCCGGACGTGACCGCGATCCGTCAGATGCGTCGCCGCCAAGTAGGCGCCGCCTTCGTCGTCGGTCTTAAACGTCGGACACGTCAGCTCCGGGTACGACTCGTTGATCGTGACGAAGGGCAGACGCCGGTTTTGCAGCGCGAGGAAGCAGTCGACGTTCGGATTGCCCTCGGCGCTCTTCGTCGGCTCGACGATCAATCCGCTTAAGGGCTGACTCAGCATGGCGGTCAACGCTTCGCGTTCCTTGCCCTTGTCGTTGTCCGTGCTCGAGAGCACGAGACGAAAGCCGTTGTCGCGCAGCGTCGACTCGATGCCTCGCACGATGTGAGGGAAGATGTAATCCGAAATATACGTCGTGACGACGCCGATCGTCGGCACGGCGTCCTCGCCCGAGGGGGGCAAGCGGTCGGCGACGAACGTGCCCTTGCCTTGCACGCGGTAGATGCGGCCTTCGCGCTCGAGCTCGCCTACCGTCTGCCGAATCGTCTGCCGGCTGACTCCGAATCGCTCGGCGAGCTCGTGCTCGGACGGAAGCCGCTCCCCGGGAGCGAACGCTCCGGCTTCGAGCCCTTGCAGCAGCTCCCGCTTGACTTGTAAGTACTTCGGGACGTTCTTGTCGTTCATGCCGGCTTTCCTCTCTTTCGAAATGCGCTCGAAATTTCGCTGTTCCCAGTATATCACCGACTCGACTTGTATGTACAACGCTGGGCTCGAACGGGTCTGCGGAACGGTCGGCGATATGGTAAAGTAAGGAGACCGAAACGGGAAAGAACGATGGAGCGAGGCTGATCCAGTCATGTATATCTACGCATTCGCGGTTCACGAGGACGAGCGAGACGTCTTCGAGATGGAGCGCCGCGCGTTGTTCGGTACCGTCGCCGCCGCGGGGGCGTCGGCGTTCGCGGCGGCGCGCGCCGTCGATCCGAGCCGCAGTCCGTTCCTTAAGAGCCGGATCGACGCGCGCTTCGAGGCGGATACGCCGGAAGCGTTGGCGGAACGGATTCGCGAGGCGGGGACGTCGGCGGCTTCGTTCAAGACGGTCTATGTGAAGACGGGAGAGGACGACGCCTCCTACGCGGATCGCCGCGGCATCGAACGCGTCGTCGGCGCCGCCGTTCGCGGGACGGCCGACATGCGGACGCCCGCAGAGCGGTTCGGGGTCGCCTCGCTCGGCGGGCGCTGGCGCTTCGGGCCGCTGCTCGAGAACGACGGCTCGTGGATGAAGCACGCGGAGAAGCCGCGGAACTATTCCACGGCGCTGAGCGCCCGCCTGGCGCGGAGCGTCGTCAATCTCGCCGCGCCCGAGCCGGCGGGCGTCCGCGCGATCGACCCGTGCTGCGGCATCGGCACGGTGCTGCTCGAGGCGTTGTCCATGGGCGTCGACATCGTCGGCTCGGACGTCAACCCGCTGGCGGTGATCGGCGCCAGGGAAAACCTTGCTAACTTCGGATATCCGGACGTCGTACGGGTCGCGGACGCGCGAAGCCTCGAGGGGGCGTACGACGTCGCCGTCGTGGATCTGCCGTATAATCTGTGCTCGGTGCTGCCCGAGCGGGAGCTCGGCGAGCTGCTCGCCGCCGTGCGCCGTCTGGCGCCTCGGGCGGTGCTGCTCGCGACGACGCCGATCGACGCCGCCGTCCGCCGGGCGGGCTTCGACGTGCGCGATCGGTGCGAGGCGCGCAAGGGCTCGTTCCGGCGGGAAATTGTGGCGGTCGAAGGGGGGAGGCGGCGATGAAGCGATCCTTGTCGTCGACGGTACGCCTCTTGCCGACGTTCCTTGCCGCCGTCGTCGGCGGTTTGCTGTTCGACGCGCTGTCGTTCCCCCTTCCTTGGGTGCTGGGATCGATGGCGGCCGTCCTGCTGCTGAAGGCGGTTCGTCCTCCCGCGGCCCGGCTGCCGGCGACGTTGAAGAACGGGGCGCTCGTCGTGCTCGGCATCGTGTTCGGTTTGCAATTTTCGCTGGATACGATCCGGCAGGTCGCCCCGTTCCTGCTTCCGTATATGGCGGTTACGGTTTCGATGATCGCATGCTGCGTCGGTCTCGGCGCTTGGTTCGCCCGTTGGACGAAGACCGACGCCGTCTCCAGCGTCTTCGGGTTCATCCCGGGAGGACTGACCGAGATGGTCGTCACGGGCCAAGCGGTCGGCGCCAAGCCCGGTACGGTCGTGTTTCTTCAGACGCTGCGGCTGTTGTCCGTGCTCTCCGTCGTACCGTTCCTCGTCGCGTGGTGGTTTCGCGCGGGGAGCGCCCCGCCGCTCGCCGCCGCGCCGATCGGCGCGCCGTTGTCCGCTTCGCCGACCGCGGCGCTCTGGTACGCGCTGCCGATCGCGCTGGCTTACCTGCTGCGGAAGGCCGTCCCGGCCTCGTACGTGCTCGTTACGATGCTGCTGACGGCGGCGCTGCATATCGCGGGCGCGACGCTGTACGCCGTCCCGTCCGTCGCGCTCGTCGCCGCCCAGCTCGTCGTCGGCGCGGGACTCGGCGAATCGGTCGCGTTCGACGAGCTGCGGGCGGTCGGGAAGCAATGGTTGCGGGCGCTCGCGCTCGTCGCCGCCATGCTGGCGATCGCCATGGGGCTGGGCGGCGCGCTGCATTTGGCGACCGGCATGGACTTGCCGGAGGCGCTGCTGAGCGTAGCCCCCGGCGGACTGATCGAGATGGCGCTGACCGCCTCTTCGATCGGAGCCGACGCCGCCGTCGTCACGTCGCTGCAGATGGTGCGGCTGTACACGATTCTCGGCGCGGTGCCTTTTCTATTGAAATGGTGGTTCGAGAAACGACGGAGGAGAGAGACGCGGCGGTGACGAAGTTTTGAAATTTGTTTAATCCCTATCGAAACAGTAGGAATTATTTCGGATTCGTTGTATACTGTTGCTTGAGCGTTTCTTCCTGCGCTATAATTTTTTCCAATCCCATTCCTCACGACAAAGGAGTACATAATGGACAAGAAGCTTATTTTCGGTCACAAGAACCCGGATACGGACACGATTTGCTCGGCGATCGCTTATGCGGACCTGAAGACGCAGCTCGGCGAGAACGTCGAGGCCGTCCGCCTCGGCGCCGTCAGCGGCGAAACGCAATTCGCGCTCGACAAGTTCGGCTTCGACGCGCCGCGCCTCGTCGAAACCGTCGCGAACGAAGTCAAAGGCGTCATCCTCGTCGACCATAACGAGCGACAGCAGAGCGCTTCGGACATCGAGCAGGTGCAAGTGCTCGAGGTTATCGACCATCACCGCATCGCCAACTTCGAGACGAGCGGACCGTTGTACTACCGCGCGGAGCCGGTCGGCTGCACGGCGACGATCCTCTTGAAGCTGTACAAGGAGAACGGCAAGTCCGTTCCGAAGAACGTCGCGGGCCTCATGTTGTCCGCCATCATCTCCGACTCGCTGCTGTTCAAGTCGCCGACGTGCACGTCGCAGGACGTCGCCGCGGCGAAGGAGCTCGCGGAGATCGCCGGCGTGGACGCCGAGGCATACGGCCTCGACATGCTGAAGGCGGGCGCGGACCTGTCCGACAAGACGATCGCGCAGCTGATCTCGCTCGACTCCAAGGAGTTCACGATGGGCGGCTCCAAGGTCGAGATCGCGCAAGTGAACGCGGTCGACGTGAACGACGTGCTCTCGCGCCAAGCGGAAGTCGAAGCGGCGCTGTCGCAAATGATCGCCGATAAGGGTTTGGACCTGTTCTTGTTCGTCGTGACGGACATTCTCAACAACGACTCCGTCGGTCTTGCGCTCGGCAAGAAGGCGAACGCGGTGGAGAAGGCGTACAACGTAACGCTGTCGAACAACACGGCCGTGCTGAAGGGCGTCGTGTCCCGCAAGTCGCAAATCGTGCCGGTGCTGACGGATACGTTCAACCAGATGTAATCAGGATAAATCATGGGAAAAGGGCAGAGGGTCGATTCGTCGACCTTCTGCCCTTTCTTCGTTTATGCCCAGCAGAATAATACAATTCCGTTGGAAATTCCTTCGCGTAGAGGAAATCCTCCCTTTCATGAGTCTGGCCGAGGCGGCAACCGCTTGTGGACGGGAAAACCTCCTTCTTATTGGCGGGAAACTAACGGAACCGGCCGGATATTGCGAAATAAGACGGAGAATTTCCCGTTCGAGGCCGGTTTCAGACGCCTGGAGCGAGGTTGGGCGGGAGGATTTCCCGTTCGCATTCCTCCGGCGATGGAGGAACTGTTCGTATCTCACCGCCAGAGCGGCACGGGCTCCGGCAGCGGCAGCAGCTCGGACACGCGAACGAACGCCGCCTCGTCCTGCAGCCGGTCCATCGCGCCGCGCAGGGCCGAGGCCGTAATGCGTCCCGGCGGCCCGACATGGCCGATCGCGATCGTATCGGACTGCTCGTCGATCAACCGAAGCAGCTTGCGCAGCTGCTTATGGACGTGCGAAGCCGTGTAGATTTCGTCCAGGAACAGGTCGTTCGCGACGAGCGGCACCCCGACGTCGCCGGCCGTCGTCTCCGCCTTGCTCTTGCCCGTCGTGCGGCTGTCGAGGAAATACAGCCCCCGCTCCCGGCACACCTCCATGACGAGCCGCATGACGCGCGGGTCGGCCGTCGCTTTGGAGCCCATATGATTGTTCATGCCCCGGGCATGCGGCACGTCGTCGATCGCGGCGGCGACGCGATTCCTGATTTCCCGGTCGGACAGGTCGGTCGTAATCGCGCCGGGTCCGAGCCAGCTCCGCTTGCCCCGCATCGGCTCCATCGGCAGATGCACGATGACCTCGTGCCCGCGGCGGTGCGCTTCCTCCGCGTCGCGCTTCGTCGTCGGAAGGAACGGCATGACGGCGACCGTAATCGGCGCCGGGAGCGCGAACATCTCCTCGGTGCCGTCCATGGCGTTGCCGAAATCGTCGATGACGATCGCGACGCGGCGCGGCTCCGCGCCGTCGGAAGCGGGCGTTGCGGCGGCGCCGGCGTCGGCCGCGACGGAGAATGCGATCAAACCGGCCAAAAACAGCGAAAGAGCCGGACGTCGAAGCATAGAACCCACGTCCTTCCATATAGAATAGGGGTAATCTATACTTTCCCACGGGAAGAGTCTCCTTATGCGAGAGGATTTCGCGCCGGAGGGAGGGATATTCTGGAATGCGTCGAATTGGGACTTATAACCAATCCTATCGTCCCGAAAGGAGCCGCTATGAACGTTCGTTCGAGCTTGTCCGCCCGCATCTGGAAATACCGGTTGCATTATGTCATCGTGCTGCCGGCTCTGCTGTTGCTATTTCTCCTCAAGGGAATCCCGTTTCTGATCGGGATCTACCTCCCGTTCGTAGACTTTAACGTATTCAAGGGCGTATCCGGCAGTCCGTGGGTGGGGATGGGCAACTTCCGGACGCTGTTTCAGCTTCCGGAATTTCGCCAAGTATTGACGAATACATTCGCGCTCAATCTCGGGTACGTCGTCGTTTCGGGCGCGGCGGGCTTGCTCGCGGCGCTCGCGATGGCCTCGATTCGTCGGGAGCGGCTTCGGACCGTCTTTTCGACGTTATTCCTGCTGCCCTACTTCGTACCGTCCGTCGCGTTCGCGTACGCGTTCGCGGTCATGATGTCGCCGGACCGATCGCCGTTGTTCGCCTGGGACGCGTTCTTCCTCGGCGAAGCCGGACGGTTTCGCTTCGCGGCGATCGCCGCGGAGGCGCTAAAGACCGTCGGCATTCCCGCCCTAATCGCGCTGACGGCGGTCGCGTCCAGGCACGAGGCGGAATCCCGCGAGGGCGACCGCGAGGCCGCCGTCTTCCGGCGGCGAGGATACCTGCACGACACTGTGATCCCGGCGGCGAGAGCCGTCTTCGCCTTCGCGCTGCTGCGTATGGCGATGCCGCTGACGTCCGACTTCGATCTGATGAATTCGCTCGTCAACCCGTTGGTATATCATACCGGGGACACCCTCGCCACGTTCGGCTTTCGCGTCGGCTTCGTTCAGGCGCAGTTCAGCTTGGCATCCGCCGCCTGGCTGTTCCAATTCGTCGTGCAGCTGCTCTTCGCATGCGCGGCGTACGCGCTTCTTCGGGGCGCCTTCGCGGACGACCTGTTCGGCCGCTTCGAACGTCCTCGGATTCGAGCGGGGAGCGCGGGCGCGAACGGGCTCGGCATCGCAGCCTCGCTCGCGATCGGGATCGTCGCCCTTCTTCCGCTCTACGTCTTGTTCGTCGTGCCGCTGACGACCCGGAGCGAGGCTTCGGCATCGGCGTGGGACCTCCTATCCGTTCCGAACGCGCTCGCTTACGGTTTCCTGTTCTTGGCCGCGACCGTCGTCCATATGCTGATGACCGTCACGCTCGCCTTCCCGATGACCGCTAAGCGGCTCCCGGGTCGGCAGCTGTACAAGCTTCTTCTGATTTTCGCCGCGCTCATCGGAACCGGTACGATCCACGAATACTTGTTTTTCCGTCATCTCGGTCTCGTCGACACGAGGTTCGCGGCGCCGCTCGCGGGCATCGTCTCCGTCGTCCCGGCGTTCGTGCTGAAGAGCGTCTTCAACGCGAAGTACGGTCGGCTGAAGGAGCAAGCGGAAGAGGAGGGCAAGGGGGAGCTGCATGCGTTCGCGACGCTATTTCTCCCGAACATATGGAAGCCGTGGGTCGCGCTCGGCGTATTGCAGCTCGTCGCGCTCGCAAGCGCCTATCAGCCGTCGTTGCTGTACGTAGCGAATCCGGAAGCCTTCCCGCCCGTCCTGCAATTCATGAACCTGTCGATGGGAATGTCTCCGGAGCTGGCGCCGCCGGGCGATCCGCTGCTGCTGGCCCTAGGCGCGATCATCAGCCTGCCGGGCGTCGCGCTGTTGCTGTTGTTCCGGCCTTGGCTCACCTCGGAGGCGCTCGTCAGCCAAGTCCGCAGAGGGTAGGCAGGAGAGCGTCGTCATGATAAGATGTGGGGAAGGTTACCGATAACCCATCGCAGGAGGGACGAATGGTGAGAATCGATTCGCATCAACATTTCTGGGTATACGATCCCGAAGAATACGCCTGGACGGGCGGGCCGGAGAGCCCGATCAGCAACAGCTTCGCGCCGGAGCAACTCTCGCCGCTGCTCGCGGCGAACGGCTTCGGGGGCGCGGTGGCGGTGCAGGCGAGGTCGTCGCTCGTCGAGAACGATTACTTGCTCGGCCTTGCGGACGAGCACGATTTCATCCGCGCCGTCGTCGGTTGGGTCGATCTGACGTCGCCCGACGTCTCCGAGCAGCTGGCGAAATACGCCAAGCACCCGAAGTTTAAGGGCGTGCGCCATATCGCGCAGGCGGAGCCGGACGACGCGTTCTTGACGAGGGAAGACTTCGCGCGGGGCATCGCCGCGTTAGGCGAATTCGGCCTCGCTTACGATATCCTCATCTATCACCGGCAGCTGCCGGCCGCGATCGAGCTCGTGCGCCGCTTCCCGAAGCAGAAGTTCGTGCTCGATCATATCGCGAAGCCCGACATTCGAGGCGGGCGCCTGGAGCCATGGAGGAAGCGAATCGAAGACATCGCGTCGTTCGACAACGTCATGTGCAAGGTGTCGGGAATGGTGACGGAAGCGGACGTCGCCGCGTGGAAGGACGCCGATTTCGCGCCGTACCTCGAGACGGTGTTCGAAGCGTTCGGGCCGAAGCGGCTCATGTACGGCTCGGATTGGCCCGTATGTCTGCTCGGCGCCGACTACGCCGGCGCCCTCGGCATCGTGGAACGCGCGACTGAGGGGTGGAGCGAAGCGGATCGAGAGCTCTTGTTCGGCGGCAACTGCGCGGCGTTCTATGGAATCGAGTAGGGGAAGGGGCTCGTCTTCATGAAGCAGAACAAATACGACGATCCCGAATTTTTCGCGAAGTACAGCCGGATGCCTCGCTCCGTCGAAGGGCTGGGCGCCGCCGGAGAGTGGACGGCGTTCCGCTCGCTGCTCCCGGAGCTTCGCGGCAAGCGGGTGCTGGATCTCGGCTGCGGATACGGCTGGCATTGCCGGTACGCTCGCGAGCGAGGGGCGGGTTCGGTCGTTGGAATCGACCTCTCGGCCAAGATGCTGGAGCGCGCCCGAGCGGCGACCATTGACCCCGGGATCGAATATCGACGAGGCGCCATCGAGGACGCCGTCTTCGCCGAAGGGGAATTCGACGTCGCGATCAGCTCGTTGGCGCTCCATTACGTCGATCGGTTCGATCTCGCATGCCGGAGCGTGCATCGTTGGCTCGCCCCGGGCGGGAGCTTCGTCCTGTCGGTCGAACACCCGATCTACACGGCGCGCGCGGCGCAGGATTGGCATTACGGAGCGAACGGGGAGAAGCTGCATTGGCCGGTCGACGACTACCATCGCGAGGGACCCCGAACGGCGAGGTTTCTGGACGACGACGTCGTCAAGTACCACAGAACCGTCGCCTCCTACCTGAACGCGTTAGCGGCGGCCGGCTTCGAAATCGACGAGGTGTCGGAGCTGACGCCGACCCCCGAGATGCTGGAGGCCGATCCCGCATGGCAGGAGGAAATGCGCCGACCGATGTTTCTCTTGATCGGCTGCGCCAAGCGGGCCGAATAACGAGCCGTCAAACGCCCGTAAGGGCGGACGACGACTGTCGGACGACGAGCTCGGACGGCAATACGATTTTGCGAGGCGCGGCGCCGGCCGCGCCTTGAATGCGTTCGATGAGCAGCTGCATGCCGAGCGAACCGAATTCGTAGGCGGGCTGACGGGCGACGGTCAGGAACGGGTCCAGGACGATCGATTCGCCGAAGTCGTCGAAGCAGACGACCGACAGATCTTCGGGCACGCGTACGCCTCGTTCTCGCAGCGCGCGGATGACCGCGAGCGCGAGGAAGTTGTTCGCGGCGAACACGGCGGTCGGCGGCGCTTCGGCCGACAAGAGCGCGTCGACGAAGGCGAAGCCTTCCACGGCCGTGTATCCGACGTCGTGCACGAGCGCCGAATCGAACGGGACGTCGGCCAGCTTCAGCGCCTCGAGATATCCGGCGTACCGAAGCCGCGCGGTGGAGACGTCCTGCCGCCCGCCCACCATGGCGATCCGTCGATGGCCGAGGGCGAGCAGATGCTCCACCAGCCGGCGGGCGCCTTCCCGGCTGTCCCCGAGCACATGGTCGGCTTCGATGCCGGGAACCTCCCGATCGAGGATGACGAACGGCACGTTACGCCGCTGCAGCATCCGCAGATGCTCCGCGGAGCCGTCGCCCGCCGGAGCGAACAGCACCCCGTCGGCGCGCGTGGACAACACCATGTCCACGTAATCGCGCTCCTTCGCGTAGTCCTCGTCGCTGTTGCCGAACAGCAGCTTATAGCCGTTGCGCATGGCCGTATCCTCGGCGCCGCGCGCCAGCGTCGTATAAAACGGGTTCGTAATATCCGTAATGAGCAGTGACAGCATCTTCGTCTCTTGCTTGACGAGGCTGCGCGCCATCGAATTCGGAACGTAGTTCAGCTCCTGCATCACCTGTTTGACGCGGGCGCGCGTCGACTCGCTGATCCGTCCCGTGTTATTGATAACTCTGGAGACGGTCATCGCCGAGACGTTGGCCAGCTTTGCGATATCGTAGATCGTAACGATGAGGGCTCACCCTTTTCCATATATGGCTTGACTTTATTGTAATGGAACAATTGGATTGACAGCAAGGTGAAACCTTGGTAGTTTAGGGTTATCGGTAACATATTTTTCGAAAACGAGGCGATTTGACGGATGGCTGGACAAGTGCAAGCCGGAGCGGACGCGATTCGCATGCACGCGGACGATCATGTAGCGACCGCGCTCAGGGATTTGAAGGCGGGCGAGACGATTTCGTTCACGTTCGCGGGAGAACGCTTTCAAGTAGCGATGTCTGAGGATGTGGCGTTCGGGCATAAGGTCGCGATCGTCGACATTCCGGAAGGGACGCATGTCAAGAAATACGGAGAGACGATCGGCCGCGCGACGACGGACATCGCCGTCGGCCGGCACGTGCACGTGCACAACATCGAAGGCATTCGCGGCCGCGGCGATCAAGCGGGGAAGGGAGCAAGCGCATGACAACCAGCACTGCTACGATCATGGGTTACGAACGCCCGAACGGAGACATCGGCATCCGCAATCATCTGTTGATCATTCCGACCGTCATCTGCTCGAATCAGGTGTGCAGCCGCATCGCGCAGCTCGTGCCGGACGCGGTGGCGATTCCGCATCAGCACGGCTGCAGCCAGATCGGCTCCGATAAGGACCGTACGTTCGACGTGCTCGCCGGCACCGGCAAAAATCCGAACGTCGGCGCCGTCCTCATCGTCAGCCTCGGCTGCGAGGTCGTCGATCCGGTCGCGCTCGCGGAAGAGATCAAGAAGACGGGCAAGCCGGTCGAGTGGTTCGACATTCAATCCGTCGGCGGCTCGGTGAAGGCGATCCAGCACGGGGCCGACATCGCGCGGAGGCTGAAGTCGCAGCTCGACGCGGAGAAGAAGGTGCCGGTGCCGCTCTCGAAGCTGAAGGTCGGCGTGAAGTGCGGCGGCTCCGACGCGACGAGCGGCCTCGCCTCGAACCCGGCGCTCGGGGGCGCGGCGGACGCGCTCATCGCGCACGGCGGCGGCATCGTCATCGGCGAGACGACGGAGATCATCGGCGCGGAGCATGTGCTCGCCGAGCGCTGCGCGACGCCGGAGACGAAGGAGAAGCTGTACGAGATCGTGGACCGGTTCGAAAAGGAAGTCGAGCGCATGGGCGCCGACATGCGCGGCGGCAACCCGAGCCCCGGCAACATCGCGGGCGGGCTGTCGACGATCGAGGAGAAGTCGCTCGGCTGCATCAGCAAGTGCGGCACGGCGCCGATCCGCGGCGTCATCGAATATGCCGAAGACATTCCGGAAGGCGGCCTGTACTTCATGGATTCGCCGGGCAACGACATCGAATGCGTCTCCGGCATGGCGGCGGGCGGCGCGCATATCGTCTGCTTTACGACGGGGCGCGGCACGCCGACGGGCTCCGCGGTCGTGCCGGTCATTAAGATCACCGGCAACCGCCGCATGTTCGAGCGGATGAGCGACAACATGGACGTCGACGTCAGCGGCATGCTGACGGGCGAGATAAGCCTCGAGGAAGCCGGCGACGCGATCTGGAAGGAGATCGTCGAGGTGGCGGACGGGAAGCTGACGAAAGCGGAAATTCTCGGCCACCAAGAGTTCAGCATCAACCGCATCGGACCGAGTTTGTAAAGGGAGGACATACACAAATGGCAAACAGATTGCAAGACCGCGTAGCGCTCGTCACGGGCGGCAGCCGCGGCATCGGAGAAGCGATCGTGTATCGGCTCGCCGAGGAGGGCGCTCACGTCGCGGTCAATTTCGCGTCGCCGTCCTCGAAGCCGCTCGCGGAAGAGGTCGTCCGCAAGGTCGAGGCGATGGGACGCAAGGCGATCGCCGTGCAAGCGGACGTCGGCAGCAAGGCGCAGGTCGCCGCCATGTTCGAGCAGGTGGAGCGCGCGATCGGCGACGTCGAAATCTTGGTCAACAACGCCGGCATCGCGCCGTTCGAATCGTTCCTGAAGGTTACGGAAGAAACGTGGGACCGCACGTATAACACGAATGTGAAGTCGATCTTCTTAGCCTCCCAGCTCGCGGCCGGGAAGATGATCGCGAAGGGCTACGGCAAAATCGTCAACGTGCTGTCGACGGCGAGCCTCGTCGTGACGAGCCCGGTCATCCCGCATTATCAATCGTCGAAGGCGGCGGCGCACATGCTGACGAAGGGAATGGCGATCGAGCTCGGCAAATACGGCATCAACGTGAACGCGGTCGGCCCGAGCACGGTCGATACGGACATGTGTACGGATTACCTGGCCGATCCGGCCATTCGTCAGAAGGAAATCGAGGCGAATCCGATGAAGCGTCTCGGCACCGCGCGGCAGATTGGCGACGCCGTCGTATTCCTCGCTTCGGAAGAAGCGATGCAAGTGAACGGTCACCTGCTAATGGTGGACGGCGGCCTGACCGTGAAGGCGGCGCAGCCGGACGACCATCTCGATCGCTAAGGAGGCTTTGCCAATGGCGGCAGCGCGATGGGAATACTTCCGTGCGAACGCGTTCGAGGAGCTCGCGGCGCTCGGCGAAGCAGGCTGGGAGCTCGTGAGCGTCGCGGCGAACGGGAACGGCGGGGAGACGTTTTACTTGAAGCGGCCTTACCCTTCCATACGGGAGGAGCTGACGAGGTCGCAGCGCGAGCAGGCGCTGCGGGCGTCGGGAAGCGGCCATGCGAAGGGGGAGGCGCCATGAAGCGGGGCGGCATTCTGCACCCGACGTTGAACCGAATCCTGTCGGAGACGGGGCACACCGATTTACTGACGATCTGCGATCGCGGCTTCCCGGTGCCTCCCGGGCCGGAACGGCTCGACCTCGCGCTCGTGGACGACCTGCCGACCGTCCTGGACGTGCTCGCCGCCATAAGCGGCGAGTTCGTCATCGACTGCATCATCGTCACCGAGGAGATGGCGGCGGCGAGCCCGGAGCGGTACGCCAAGCTGCGGGCGGCGTACCCGGAGCTCGCGTTCCAGGTCGTGACGCACGAGCGGTTCAAGGCGATATGCCCCGAGTCGCGGGCGGTCGTCCGCACCGGAGACGCGACGCCGTACGCCAACATTATCGTCGTCTCCGGATAAACCTACGAAGGAGTGTAAATATGAGACTAGCGGATAAGGTTACCCTGATTACGGGCTCCGGCTCCGGCATCGGCAAATCGAGCGCGCTGCTGTTCGCCCGCGAAGGCGCGACGGTCGTTGTGAACGACCTGAACGCGGAGCAGGGACAAGCGACGGTCGACGAAATCGTATCTAGCGGCGGGAAGGCGGCGTTCTATCAAGCGGACGTCACGAATCCGGAGCAGGTGAAAGCGATGGTCGACCGGATCGTCGCCGATTTCGGCCGCATCGACGTCTTGTTCAACAACGCCGGCATCAGCGGCGTCGGCCGACTGCACGAGGTCGAGCCGGAGGCGTGGGACCGCGTCATGACGGTCAACATCCGCGGCGTGTTCCTGCCGTCGAAATACGTGCTGCCGCACATGATGGAACGGATGAGCGGCTCGATCATCAACATGTCGTCCTGCATCGCGGAGATCGGTCTCGCGAAGCGCGCGTCCTATTCCGCGACCAAAGGCGCGGTGTTGGCATTGACGAAGTCGATGCAGGTGGATTATGCTCCTTACAACATCCGCGTGAACGCGCTGCTGCCGGGAACGATCCTCACTCCGTTCGTAGAGGACTACCTGCGCAAGTCGTACGACGACCAGGAAGCGGCGTACGCCTCGCTAAAGACCAGACAGCTGAGCGGCGACTTGGGCCGTCCCGAGGACGTGGCGCAGGCCGCGCTGTTCCTCGCTTCGGACGAGTCGAAGTTCATGATGGGATCGCCGTTGTATATCGACGGCGGCGTCGTTTTCGGAAAAAACGCATAGGAGAGGCTGGGGAGCATGAAACTGCTAACGTTTGTTGAAAATGGGGAATTCCGTCTAGGCGTCGTAACGCCGACGGGCGTCGTCGACGTCGCCGCGGCGACGGCGCTGCTGCCGAGCGTCGGCAACGTGCCGACGGACGTGCATGCGGTCATCGAAGGCGGGAACGACGCGGTAGGCGCGCTCGCGAAGCTGGTCGAAGCGGCCGCTTCGGACGCGTCCGTCTCTTCTCGCGTTACGCGCGTCGAGGACGAGCTGACGTACGGACCTTGCGTCACGCATCCGAACAAGATCATCTGCGTGGGTCTCAACTACCGCAAGCATGCGGAGGAGACGAACGCGCCGATCCCGAAATATCCGATCTTGTTCAACAAATTCAACAACACGCTTACAGGCAAGGGCCATGACGTACCGCTGCCGCGCGTCTCGAACGAAGTCGACTACGAGGCGGAGCTCGTCATCGTCATCGGCAAGGAAGCGAAGTACGTCGACAAGGCGGAGGCGCTCGACTACGTCTTCGGGTATTGCAACGTGAACGACTTGTCCGCCCGCGACCTGCAGATGCGTACGGCGCAATGGCTGCTCGGCAAGTCGTGCGACAAGTTTTCGCCGCTCGGCCCGTATCTCGTGACGGCCGACGAAGTGGGCGATCCGAACGCGCTCGACATTCGCTGCATCGTGAACGGCGAAGTGCGCCAGAGCTCGAATACGTCGGACATGATTTTCCATTGCGACGAGATCGTCAGCTACATCTCGCAGCATATGACGCTCGTCCCGGGCGACATTATCTTGACGGGCACGCCGGAAGGCGTCGTGCTCGGCTTGCCGCCGGAGCAGCGCGTCTATCTGCAGCCGGGCGACGTCGTCACGATCGAGATCGAAAAGCTCGGTTCCCTGACGAACCGCATGGTCGCCGAATAATTCGGAACGCGAAACAAGCCCTTCGGATCGCCGAAGGGCTTGTTTTCGTCGGATGGGATGGCTTCGACGGATCCGGATCCGAATCGGCGTCGTTCGATGATATCTCCTTAGGTGTCTATGTCTCTTCTCTATACGATACTGACGCCGACTCGGGCGCGGCGGTTGCAGACGATTCGTTGCCAATGATTTCCGCTTCTTCGACGACGTAGGCGTCCGGCTCGACCTGCCGCAGGAACGGGGACAGCGGGCCGGCCGCGTACAATCGCAGCCGGTGCATCGCTCGGGTGCAGGCGGTATAGAACAGCTTGCGCTCCCGCTCTTTGCCGTATGCCCGCTCGGAAGCGTCCGCGATGAGCACGGCGTCGAATTCTACGCCCTTCGCCAAGTAGGAGGGGACGACGCACGGCCCCTTCGGGAAGCGAGACGTCTCTCTCGTAACGAGCGCGAGCTCGTCGACGAGCGGCTGCAGCCGCTCGAATGCGGCGGCGCCGTCCGCGGCGGTCTTCGCTACGACGGCGATCGTGCCGTAGCCTTCCTCTTGAAGGCGGCGAACGTCCTTCGCGACGGCGGCGTAGACGGCGTCTTGATCGTCCGCGCGGACGAGGACGGGCCGCTCGCCGGGGCGATCGAACGGCACGATATCGGAGCCGCCGTCCGCGAGCAGCCGTTTGGCGAAGCCGACGATCTCCCGCGTCGACCGGTAACAGCGCGAGAACGGCACGAAAGCGGTGTCCGCTTCGCCGTACAGCCGCAGCATGGCGTCGTTCTCGTGAAGCGCTGCGGCGAACGGGAAGATGGCTTGACGGAAGTCGCCGACGATCGTCATGCGCGCGACCGGGAACAGCCGCTTGATATACTCCAGCTGGAGCGGGGAATAATCCTGCGCTTCGTCGATGAGGACATGTCTTACGTCGCGCCGCTCGCGGCCCCCTTCCAACGCGTCGCGCAGGTGGAGGTACAGCGCCGCGTCGTCGTACGGCATCCGCTTCGACTTCAGCGATTCGGCGGTTCGCTCGGTCGCGCCCGACCAGACGAGATCGTCGCTTGAGCGCCTTGAACGAAGGAAAGCGACGTACAATTCCGGCATGTCAATGAAGCGAAGCCGTTTGACGCGGCGGCGCAGCGTCTCGAACCGTTCCTTCGCGATCAGTTCGCGAAGGATGCGTTCTTCGAGCGTATTCTCGTTGAAGACGGCGTCTCGGCCTCTCTGCCGTTTCCGCACTTCCTTGTACGCCAGCCGCAGCAGGTCCGCATCGACCGTCTCCAGCTCCGCGGTTACCCAATCCGCGTCGCGCTCGGCGACTTCGCATTCGGAAAGCTTGCGAAGCAGCAGCTTCTTCGCGGCGAACAGCCGATCGGGGAGCTTCAGGCGTTCGTCCGTCGACGCGAAGACGGCTCTGACGGCGTCGCGGGAGACGAGCGTCTTGCCGTTCAGGCGAATGCCGCGGAACGGGATCGTCTCCGCCGCGAGCCGCTTGACGAAGTCGTCGAGCTCGACGAGCAGCGCCGGGTCCGACTTCGCGCGCACGGTTCGCTCGGTTCGCGCGGCCGCCTCCTCGTCCGTCTCGCCGAGCAGCGCCTCGAGCGCGTCGAACGGCTGCTCGACCTCGAACTCGCGGCCGAATCGATGCTCGAGATACTGCAGGAAGGTCGTCTGGCCGATCGGCTCCTCGCCGAGCTCCGGCAGGACGGTGTCGACGTAGCTCATGAACATCGGATTCGGCGAGAAGAGCAGCATCTGCTCGGACTTCAGCGTATCGCGATGTTTGTAAAGGAGATACGCGACCCGCTGCAGCGCGGCGGACGTCTTGCCGCTGCCGGCCGGCCCGTGCACGACGAGCAGCCGCTTGTCGTCGTTGCGGATGGCGGCGTTCTGCTCCTTCTGGATCGTCGAGACGATCGTCTTCATGCGCGCGTCGGAGTTCGTCGCGAGCATGCGGCCGAGAAGCGCGTCGCCGATCGTGACGCCGCTGTCGAACGCGCCGACCCAATTCCCTCGCTCCGTCAGGAACTGGAGCTTGCGCGTCATCTCGCCGCGAACGAGCCCGTCGGGCGATTCGTAGGCCGCTTCTTCGCCGGGCTGATGATCGTAATAGAGCGACGCGATCGGCGCGCGCCAGTCGGTGACGAACAGCGTCTCGCCGTCGTCGCCGAGCAGGGTGGAAGAGCCGATGTAGACGGAGTGTTCCGCGGCGGGCGAGCCGCCTTCTTCGCGGAAGGCGACGAAGCCGAAGTAGGGCGCTTCGCGCAGCCGCTTCAGACCGGCGATTTGACGAACTAGCGCGCGGTGGGCGCGTTCGCGTTCGCTCACCAGCCTCGCCTGCTGAGTGACGTTGGCGGCCGTCTCCAGCGCTTCGTCGTACGAGCCGAAGTTCAAGGTGACGTCGTCCCAGAACTGCTTACGCAGGTCTACGACGAGATCGCGCTCTTCGCCTGCGAGGGGCTCGAGCCGTTCGAGACGGTCGACGATGAGGCGCCGCACGTCCTCGAATCGGCTTCGTTCCGCTGCCCAGGGGTCGGTTGGATGCAAAGAAACCACTCCTTGAAGAGGATGTTGACATTCGCGCGAGCAGATGATACAATATAATTGAGAAGATTATAAGTATCAACTAATATCGCACGACATGCATTTCTACAGTGTACACTATTAAACCCATACGTTCAAGATGCGGTCGCCTTTTTGGCGACTTTTTTTGTTGCTCCCATATCTGCGCGCCGTGCACTGCCCATCGAACGAACCGCCGCAGCCTCGCCCCGCACCCGACGCTTCACACGCCCAAAGCTGTGCATAGCGCTATAAAGCGCAATTCGGATCGGCACGGCGTATAAACCTTTATGGTTAAACAACGGCCGTCGCGGCTCGCCTGTTCCGGAACCCTTGGGAGATGACCGAAGGTTGGAACAAGCCGCGGTTACCGATCAGGAAGTCAATCCGAAATTCCTGTCCAATGAACAGGAAATCCTCCCGTCCATCGGCCAAAATAATCCGGTTTTCGTTAAGCGAACGGGAAAAGCTCCTGTTTAATCATGCGATGATTCCGAAAACGATCGGTTTTAGCGAAATAAGAGGGAAGTTTTCCCTCTCATTGTTCGTTTATCCTGTTTAATGCGGAATTGAGCCGGAGGTTTTCCCGTTCACGGTGCGGGACATTCGCCCAAATTTCTGTAAGCGGTAACATTTTTGTTGAAGGATGTTTTCGACGCGTCTAGAATAGGTATATATAGATTGTCAGAAAATCACAAAAATTCAGACACCTTGTCCAAGATCATGTACCATTTTTCACAAATGAAAGGATGATCGCTCGTTGCTGCACATCGTCGTATGCGTAAAGCAAGTGCCCGACAGCCGTGAAATCCGCATCGATCCGAAGGACAATACGCTGATCCGCCAAGGCGTGCCCAGCATCGTCAACTTCTACGACCTGCACGGTCTCGAAGAAGCGCTGCGCATCAAAGACGAGCTCGGCGCGCGCGTCACGGTCGTGACGATGGGACCGCCCCCGGCGGAGAAGGGGCTTAAGGAATGTATCTCGCTCGGCGCGGACGAAGCGGTGCTCGTCACCGATCGCGGCTTCGCCGGGGCGGATACGCTGGCGACGTCGTACGTCGTCGCGAAGACGATCCGCAAGGTCGAGGAAACCTGGGGGCCGGTCGACCTCATCTTCTGCGGCAAGCAGACGCTCGACGGCGACACCGGTCAGGTCGGACCGGGCGTCGCCTGCCGGCTGGACACCGAGCAGCTGACGTACGTTTCCAAGGTCGTCGAGGTCGACGAACCGAGCCGTACGATTACGGTTCATCGCCATCTCGAAGACGGCGTCGAAGTGGTGCAAACCCGGATGCCGGCGCTCATCACCGCGCTCAAGGAGCTTAACAAGGTGCGCCGCGCGACGCTGCCGGGCATGCTCCGAGCCGCCCGGTATAAGCCTGTCGTCTGGACGACGGCGGATTTCCCCGATATCGAGCGGTCGAAGATCGGACTGAAGGGGTCGCCGACGATCGTCTCCAAGACGTGGGTGCCGGAAGCGCGCAAGGCGAATACGACGATGCTTCCGGCGGATACGCCGCAGCAAGCGGCGGAAGCGCTGGCCGACAAGCTGTGGGCGAGCGGGCTGCCCGAACGGCTCGGTTGGGCGTAACGGAGAAGGAGGGACGATAGCGAATGAGCGAGAGGGATAAGGATACCGCCATGCCCGACTGGTCGGCGTATCGAGGCGTCTTGATTTTCGTCGAGCAGCGCGGCGGTCGAGCGAAGAGCGTCTCCTGGCAGCTGCTCGGCGAAGGGAAGAAGCTGGCCGACAAGCTGGAGGTGCCGCTGAAGGCAGTCGTCATCGGGCACGACGTCGAGCGGCTGGCGCAGGAAGCGGTCTGCTACGGCGCCGACACCGTCTACCTGTGCGACGCGCCCGAGCTGAAGGAGTACCGGACGCGCCCGTACAGCCGCGTGATGCTTCGCCTCATCGAAGACGCGAAGCCCGAGATCGTCTTGTTCGGCGCGACGGCGACGGGAAGGGACCTTGCGGGCGCGATCGCGACGCATCTGCCGACGGGGCTGACCGCGGACACGACGGAACTGGACGTGGAGCCGCATCCGTCTCGGCTGCTGCTGGCGAGCCGGCCGGCGTTTTCCGAGAAGATGATGGCTACGATTCTATGCAAGCAGTACCGGCCCCAGATGGCGACGGCGCGTGCCGGCGTGTTCCAAGCGCTGCCGCGCGACGCGTCGAGACAAGGCGAGATCGTGCGGATCGAATGCCCGCTGAAGGAGGAGGACATCGCGACGCAGGTGCTGGACTTCCTCGAGGAAGCCGGCGGGGTCAACCTGGAGGAGGCGGAAATCATCGTAGCGGGAGGCAGGGGGCTCGGCGGTCCCGAAGCGTTCCGGATGCTGGAAGCGCTTGCGGACGCGCTGGGCGGCGTCGTCGGCGCCTCTCGGGCGGCGGTCGACGCCGGGTGGATCAAGCATGAGCATCAGGTCGGCCAGACCGGGCAGACGGTGCGCCCGAAGCTGTATTTCGCGATCGGCATCTCCGGCGCGGTGCAGCATACGGTCGGCATGTCGAACGCCGAGACGATCGTCGCGATCAACCGCGACGAGAACGCGCCGATCTTCCGCATCGCCCATTACGGCATCGTCGGCGATTTGTTCAAGATCGTGCCGGCGATTACGGAGCAAGTCAAAGCGCGGCGCGGCGTCGGGGGCATCGCCCGAGCGAAGGCGTCGGAGACGGCGTAGGGTCATTTTCCGAGGGGGAAGGGGTTGGGCGTATGGCGGAAAAGTTCGACGCGGTCGTCGTCGGCGCGGGACCGGCGGGCGCGGCGGCGGCCATGACGATGGCGCGGGCCGGATTGTCCGTGGTGCTGATCGAGCGGGGCGAGTTCCCCGGCGCGAAAAACTTGTTCGGAGGCGTGCTGTATCGCAAACAGATCGAAGAACTCGTGCCGGAGTTTTGGACGGAGCGGAACGCGCCGATCGAACGGCATATCGTGGAGCAGCGCATCTGGCTCATGGGCAAGGAATCGATGGTGACGCTCGGTCACCGGAACGAGGCGTATAAGGCGCCGTACAACTGCTTCACGGGCCTTCGGGTCAAGTTCGATCAATGGTTCGCGAACAAGGCGGTCGAGGCGGGCGCCATCCCCGTGTACGAGACGGTCGTCACCGACGTCATCCGGGAGGGCGACAAGGTCGTCGGCGTGCGGACCGATCGGGAGGACGGAGACCTGTACGCGAACGTCGTCGTCATCGCCGACGGCGTCAACTCGCTGCTCGGCAAGGCGATGGGCATACATCGGGAGTGGGAGCCCGATCAAGTGTCGTTGGCGGTGAAGGAGGTCATCGCGCTGCCGCGGGAGAAAATCGAGGACCGGTTCAACCTCGAGGGCGACGAAGGCGTGACGATCGAGTTCATGGGCGAGACGTCGCTCGGCATGGCCGGCATGGGGTTTCTCTACACGAACAAGGAGACGATCTCGCTCGGCGTCGGCGTCATGGTGAACCATCTGCGCGACAAGAAGGTGAAGCCGTACGCCGTGCTCGACGCGGTAAAGCAGCATCCGATGATAAGGAAGCTCATTCAAGGCGGCGAAACGAAGGAGTACTCCGGACATCTCATCCCCGAGGGCGGGTATCATTCGATTCCGCCGCTGTCGGGCGCCGGCTGGGTCGTCTGCGGCGACGCGGCGCAGCTCGTCAATTTCGTGCACCGCGAGGGCACCAATCTGGCGATGACGTCGGGGCGGTTGGCGGGAGAAGCGATCATACGGGCGCGGGCGGTCGAAAATTATTCCGCGGCCTCGCTCTCGTCCTACGACCGGAACATCCGCGAGTCGTTCGTGGCGAAAGACCTTAAGAAGTACAAAGGCATGCATCAGCTGCTGAAGGACGAAGATCCGGAGCTGTTGTTCGACAAGCTGCCGCGCGCGGTGAACGAGGCGGCGTACCACATGTTCCTCGTAGACGGGGAGACGAAGGCGGCGAAGCAGCGGAAGGCGGTGGAGATCATCAAGAAGGCGGCCGGCGGTCCGATGAATCTGATGAAGCTCGGCTACAAGGGATGGAGGGCGATGAACGGATGAACGGAAACAGCGCGGTGACGGATCGATTGTTTACGATCCGATACAAGTGCGACGATCAATCCCATCTGATCATTAAGGAGCGGGATACGTGCCTCAAGTGCACGACGAAGGATTGTAATTATTTCTGCCCGTCGGACGTGTACGAGTGGGATAAACAGCAGAAGCTCACGACGGTCGCGTACGAAAACTGCATCGAATGCGGCACGTGCCGCATCGCCTGCCCGTCGCACAACATCCATTGGGTGTATCCGAAAGGCGGGCACGGCATCACGTACAAGTTCGGCTGAGCTTCGAGCGGCGCCGAGGCAGACGGCTTACGTCCGGTACTCCCTCGGCGACATGCCGGTCCAGCGGCGGAACTGCTTGCTGAACGTCGCGGGGTCGTCGTAGCCGAGCTTCGCCGCGATCGCTTCGACGGTGAGGAACGGGTCGAGCAGCAGCAGCTTCGCCTCGCGCAGCGTGACGGCGGAGCGGTACGCGCGCGGCGACATGCCGTACGCTTCCCGAAAGACGCGCGCGCAGTGCGACGGGCTGTAGCCGAGGGAGCGGGCGATTCGCAATATCGCGTCGTCCTCCGCTTCGCCGTGCGGGCCTTCGGCGACCGACCGTTCGATGCGCCCGGCGATCGCCTCCGCGAGACGCGCGGCGCCCCCTGCTTGGGCGGGCTTGTCCGCGCTCCGCCGATGCGGCTGCGGCTCTTCGGCGAGGGCGGCGAGCAGCGCGTAGACGGCGGACAGCGTCCGCATGCGGAGCGCGGCGGATTCCGCGTCGGCGTCGGCGGTGGCGAGCTCGATCAGGCGGGATATTGCCGGACCGATCCGCCGCTCGACCTCAGAGCCTTGCGGATACAGCCCGCGATCGAGCGCATGCAAGCTTCGCCGCAGCAACGGGTCGTCCGCTTGGAAATGAAGGCAGAAATAAGCCATCGTCTTTCCGTCGTCCGCCGTCGCCGCATGCCGTTCGCCGGGCCGGACGATCGCGATATCCCCGGGGCGCTGTTCGAGCGTCTTCGACTCGATCGCGAACCGCTGTACGCCTTCCGTTACGACGTTCAGCTCGAACATGGCGTGCGCATGCGGCGGGTACGACCACGGCGCGTCGACCCGCCGCAGGTGCGCGGCGAACAGCTGGAACGTCGTCCGGACGTCCGGCAGGACGTGAACCTCCTTCGTGCCGTGCAGCCGCATGCGTCCATCTAGGTCCTCCATGAGCGTCTCCACTCTCCTTCCGGCTATCATTATACACGATTCGACGAATCCCGCGGGAGGGCGCTGTCGTCGAAACGATGACGGATTTCGGCGGTTTCCCCAAAAAATAAGGCCTTATTCCTAGTGGAATGAGGCTTTAATTCTATCCAATCATTGGCATTTAATGGTATAATGAGGCAAAATTCGACGTCGAGAGGCTTTGAGGACCGATGATTGGGTTTAAGGGACCATGAACAATCTCACATCCATCCTGGTGAATGTCATGCTCATCGCTTTTCCGTTTCTCGTCATTCAGACGTTCTCGCAGCGCTTGCCGTTCCACCGCGCCGGTCCGCTCACGATCGGTTTTTTCATGGGCGTTCCGCTCGTCGGCTGCATGTTTTTCCCCTACACATACGGTCACGGTCTCACCTACGACCTTAAATTTATTCCGCTCATCGCCGGAACGTTATACGGAGGCTGGCCGGCCGGGCTGGCGCTGTCGCTCGTCTCCGCGGCCGCAGGGATCTATATCGCCGAAGCGTATTGGCTCGAGGAGCTGGCCGTCGCAGCGCTTATCGCGTCGCTCGTCGCCGCGGCGCGAACGAAGTTCTTCGCGGCGTCCTGGCTGAGGAAGATGTTGTGGGCGGGCGTCTTCTCCGTCGCGACGGCGGCGTTGACGTTCGGCGGCATTGCGATGTTCGGCGAGACATTGCCGATCGACGAGGCGCTTCTATTCGCCGCCGTTCAAACCGGGCTGCTGATGACGACGCTTGCGCTCGGCGAGCATATTCGCGAGACGGACTCGGTCCGTTCCGAGATCGCGCGGATGGAGAAGCTGACGGTCAGCGGCAGTCTCGCGGTGTTGATCGCGCATGAGCTTCGCAATCCGCTGACGACGGTCAACGGCTTCCTGCAATTGATCAAACGGCAGCATCCGTCCGAGCAGATTCTCTATTACGTCAATACGGCGATGCAAGAATTAAGCGAAGCGGAGAAAATCATTCATACCTACTTGACGATCACGACGCTGAAGGAAGCGGAGAAGAAACACGTCTCGCTCTCGGCGGGCATCGACGGCGCGCTCCGCGACATCTGGCCCGCGATCGAAGCCAAGAAGATCGATCTCGTGAACGCGGTGTCGGACGATATTACGCTGTATTGCAACGAAGATCAGCTAAGGTTATGCCTGATGCATCTGCTGCGCAACGGCGCCAACGCGCTGCACCGCGGAGGCCGGCTGACCGTCTCTTCGTATTGGAAGGGCAAGGAACTCGCGATCGTCGTGTCGGACAACGGCGTCGGCATGACGGAGGAGCAGCTGGAGCAGCTCGGCATGCCGAAGTACAACACGCGCAGCAGCGGGACGGGGACCGGGCTGATGTATTGTTTTCATTTCGTCCATTCGCTGCAAGGCCGACTCCGCATTCAGAGCCAGCCCGGGCGAGGAACGACCGTCACCGTGACGGTCCCGGCGCTTCGGACGACGTAGCCGGAGCGTCGTCTACGGCATGCAATTACGAATATGAATAGATTAGTCCGACGAGATATAGAACGACAAGCGCGTACACCGGCAGCGAATGCAGGAAGTCGGAATACCCGATCGCCGCATGGATGCCAAGCCCCGCGGCGAAGCCTGGAAGATGTGCGTTCCATTGTAACATAGGGCGGAATGGTCTATACTACTCCACATATTCTAGCAGGTACGAAAGGAACGCCAGGTGCTATGATCCCTTTTTCCCATGCATGGCCGTATGAGATTCTCGGGGAGGACGTGTACGTCTCGGAATGTCCGTTCTGCGGGACGAGCAATGTGATCCTGCCGATGCGCAAGAAGGAATTGAAGGAGATCCGAGAGGGCAAGAAGAAGCTGCTCGTCTTCCCGTGCTGCAAGGGCAGCGTCTATATCGTCGATACCGACGCCGATTATTTGTTAGCCAACCGCCGGCTGCGCAAATAGCCGGCGTTTTTTCTTTGCGCCGGGTATTCGCCTAATTCCAAGCGGAAAACTCGACTTAATATCAAAATGGTTGAATGATACCTTCATAAGCAAAAATTATGGCTTATATATAAAAGTAAATAAGAAAATCAGCAAAAGTTTATGCCAAAATAGAAAAAACTACGGTATAATGAACGTAACAAGCATCATCATTCGGAAAGGGAGGGATCGCCGTGCTGCGAACCGGGCTGGAGAGCGGCATCGAACTGAACCGCCGCACATGGCTGGAACGCTTCAGAATGCTGCCGTCGATTTTCCTCTGCTTCCTAAAGATCGGTCCGGTCACGTTCGGAGGCGGCTTCGCGATGATTCCCTTGATCGAGAAGGAAGTCGTCGAACGCCGGAAATGGCTCGAAACCGAGGATGTCGCCGACGTCTTCGCGGTGGCGCAATCGGTTCCCGGAGCGGTGGCGATCAATTCGGCCACGTTCATCGGTTACCGATTGGCCGGAACGGCCGGCGCCGTCGCCGCGATGGCTGGCGTGCTGCTGCCGACGTTCTTCATCGTGCTGCTGCTATCCGTTTTCTTCCTGCAGCTGCACGACCATCCGAAGGTGGAAGCGGCGCTGTTCGGCATTCGCGCCGGGGTCGTCGCTTTGATTTGTTATGCGGGATGCAAGATCGCCAAGACGGCCGTCGTCGACAAGACGACGCTCGGCGTCGCGATCGCTGCGATGCTGGCGCTGTTCGCGGGGCTTCACCCGTCGTTCGTCATCGTCGGCGGTTTCGTTCTCGGGATCGCCCTCGTCGCCTGGCGGGCGCGTCTCGGGTTGAAGACGGAAGCGAAGCCGGAAGCGGAATCGGAGGAATGGGGCTACATGATGGGAGATGGCATCTAGATGGATTCGACGACGGTGTTGTGGGAGCTGTTCGCAACGTTTCTGTTGATCGGGGCCGTGTCGTTCGGCGGCGGGTATTCGATGATCCCCGTCATCGAACGGGAGGTCGTGCACCGGCACGAATGGATGACCTTGCCGGCGTTCACGGACGCTATCGCGGTCGCCGGCATGTCGCCGGGGCCGATCGCCACGAATTCCGCGATCTTCGTCGGCTTCCGCATCGCCGGCGTACCCGGCGCGATCGTCGCTACGCTCGGAACGATCCTTCCGTCATTGATCTTTATCTTGATCGCGGCGTCTTTCTTTTATAGAGTGAAAAGAAGCAAGGCGGTAAAGAACGGCTTCTACGGGCTGCGGCCGATCATCGCGGCGCTGATCTTCTACGCCGCGACCGCGTTCGCGATCGGCAACGGCGTCGTTCCGACGAGCCTCGAAGCGTTCGGCTGGAAGACGGTCGTCTTATTCGCGATTTTCGCGGCTTCGCTTCTTGCGCTCTTCAAGTTCAAGACGCATCCGATCGTCGTCATTATCTTATGCGGTCTCGTCGGAGCGGCCGTATTCAGTTAATTCAGAGGGGGCGCTGGCCATGGCGTTTAAAAAAATCGAATCCATTCCCTCCTGCTGCGCCCCGATGCGCGAAGGGGCGGCGCCGAGCGCGGAGCCGAAGACGGATGTCCTCCCCGGGAACGCCGCGGGGGACCCAGCTCGGGACGGGGGCAAGAATGGCATGATCCGACTTTCCGGCGGCTCGTTCCTAATGGGAACCGACGACGAGGAGGGCTTTCCCGCCGACGGCGAAGGACCGATCCGGGAAGTGACGGTCGCGCCGTTCCTCATCGACCCGTACGCGGTGACGAACGACCGATTCGCCGCCTTCGTCGCCGATACCGGCTATCGGACGGAGGCCGAGCGGTTCGGCTGGTCGTTCGTCTTCCATCTGCTCGTACCCGAGGAGGTGGCGAAGTCGGTCACGCAGGTCCCGCGGCAGACGCCGTGGTGGTATACGGTGCACGGCGCGCATTGGGCGCAGCCGGAAGGACCGGGCACGTCGATCGAAGGGCGCGGCGACCATCCGGTCGTCCATATCAGCTGGAACGACGCGGAGGCGTTCTGCCGATGGGCGGGCAAGCGGCTGCCGACGGAAGCCGAGTGGGAATACGCGGCGCGCGGCGGGCTCGTCGGCAAGCGCTACCCGTGGGGCGACCTGCTGAAGCCGGACGGCAAGCATATGTGCAACATTTTCCAAGGCAAATTCCCTGAGAAAAACAACGCCTCCGACGGCTACGTCGGCACGTGCCCGGTCGACGCGTTCGAGCCGAACGGCTTCGGGCTGTATAACGTCTCGGGCAACGTCTGGGAGTGGTGCGCCGACTGGTTCCACCCGACGTATCATCGGGAAGCGAATCCGCTGAACCCGAAAGGTCCGCCGAACGGGACGAGCCGGGTCATGCGCGGCGGCTCGTACTTGTGTCATAAATCGTACTGCAATCGGTACCGCGTCGCGGCCCGCAGCTCCAACACGCCCGACAGCTCGACCGGCAACGCCGGCTTCCGCTGCGCGGCGGACGCATAGGAGGCGGAAGACCGGCTGCATCTGGTTTATGCTCCTTCATGTGCGCATCGTTAACGCAATCCGACGACCGAACCGCCGCAAGGCGGTTTTTCTTATGTCGTCCGAGAAGGCTCGCATGGTTCGCCCCTTCTTGTTACATGCTAGCCAATAGCAGATGTTAACAAAAGGAGATATGCATCATGGGCGGCACAGGAACGACGAATGGCGATTTCAAACCGAAGTACGCGTACGACGAATGGTCGGTCGTCGAAGACGGATGGGACGAGGAGACGAACCTCGTGGACGAAACGATCTTCAGTCTCGGCAACGGGTACCTCGGCATGCGGGGCAATCTCGAGGAAGGGTTCCGCGGAGCGGAAGGGCGTTCGACGCGCGGGACGTACATTAATGGGTTCTACGAAACCGAGCCGATCCGATATCCGGAGGACGCGTACGGATACGCGAGGGTCGGCCAGACGATGCTGAACGTCGCCGACGCGAGAGGGATCGAGCTGTACGTCGACGGCGAACGCGTCGACCTGTTCGCATGCAAGCTGCTCGACTTTAAGCGAACGCTCGATTTTCGCAGAGGTACGCTCGCGCGGACGATGCGGCTCGAGCTGTCGAACGGGAACAAGGTGGACGTGCGCGTCGAACGGCTGGTCAGCTTGACGCGCAAGCATGTCGCGGCCATTCGGTACGAGGTGACGACGGTCGACTTCCACGGGCTGGTCGGCCTCGTCTCGACGATCGACGGCGCGGTGCGCAACCAGGTGTCCAAGGGCGATCCGCGCCTCGGCTCGGCGCTGACGGAGCCGGCCTTGACGACGATCGATACCGCGGCGGTCGGAACGCTCGCCTTCCTTCACCAACGGACGAAGCGTTCGGGATTTACGATCATGTGCGCGGCGGAGCACCGGCTGGACGCGGAGGAAGCCGCCTCGATTCAAGCGGAGGCGTCGGCGGAAGGCGCGTCGATTCGGTTCGCGTTCGCCTCGCATCAGGGCGTGCCCGCGACGCTGACGAAGACGATCGCATACCATACGTCCAAGGAGGAGCCTGGGACGCTGGACGAGCGGAAGCTGCGTCTGGAGACGGAACATTCGGTTCAGGAAGCGAAGGCGGACGGCTTCGACGCGCTGCTCGAGGAGCAGCGAGCGTTCCTCGAGCGGTTCTGGGAGCGGACGAACGTAACGATCGAAGGCGATCCGGCGCTGCAGCAAGGCGTTCGCTTCAACGCGTTCCAGCTGCTCCAATCGGTCGGCCGGGACGGGGAGACGAACATAAGCGCGAAAGGGCTGACGGGGGAAGGGTACGAAGGGCATTACTTCTGGGATACCGAGACGTACATTTTGCCGTTCTTTCTCTATACGAACCCGGATATCGCGAAGCAGCTGCTGACGTACCGGTACGGCATCTTGGACAAGGCGCGCGAGCGGGCGCGCACGATGTCGCAGAAGGGCGCGTTGTTCGCGTGGCGGACGATCGGCGGCGAAGAGACGTCGGCGTATTTCCCGGCGGGCACGGCGCAGGTTCACATCAATGCGGATATCGCCTACGCGCTGAAGAAATACATGGCGGCTACGGAGGACGACGAATTTTTGATCGAAAAGGGGGCCGAGCTCCTCTTCGAAACGGCGCGTTTCTGGGCGGACCTGGGAGACTACATTCCGCATAAGGGGTTCTGCATCAACGGCGTCACCGGACCCGACGAATATACGGCGCTCGTCAACAACAACGCGTTCACGAACCTGATGGCGAAGGACCATTTGGAATACGCGGCGGCGACGGCGCGTCGTCTGCGGATCGAACGGACGGACGCGTATCGGGACGTCGCGAGCCGGATCGCGCTGGACGACGCGGAGGTCGACGCTTGGCAGCGCGCCGCGGATCGGATGTACGTCCCGTACGACGCGGGGCTCGGCGTGACGCTGCAGGACGACGCGTTCCTCGACCGGGCGGAGTGGGATTTCGCGAACGCCCCGGCGGACAAATATCCGCTGCTGCTTCACTATCATCCGCTCGTCATTTATCGGCATCGGGTGCTGAAGCAGGCCGACGTCGTCTTGGCGTCGTTCCTGCAGAGCGACCGGTTTTCGCTGGCGCAGAAGCGCCGCGATTACGCATTTTACGAGCCGCTCACGACGCACGATTCGTCGTTGTCGCCGTGCATCTACAGCATCGTCGCGGCGGAGATCGGGGACGTCGACAAGGCGTACGACTTCTTCCTCCGCACGGCTCGCATGGATTTGGACGATCGGAACGGCAACGCGAAGGACGGCCTGCACACCGCGGCGATGGCCGGGACGTGGCTGTCGCTCGCGAACGGGTTCGCATGTATGCGGGAGCGGGACGGCAAGCTTCGCTTCCGCCCGTCGATCCCGGCGCGCTGGACGGCGTACGCATTCGTCGTCGCGTTCCGCGGGCGGCTGCTGCGCGTTCGCGTCACGCCGGACGACGCGACGTATTCGCTCCTCGAGGGCGACGACCTGACGATCGAGCACGAAGGCCGGGAGCTGCGGCTCGCCTCCGGCCGTCCGGCGGTCGTCTCGATGCGGCCCAAGCTCGAAGCGGTCATCTTCGATCTCGACGGCGTCATCGTCGACACGGCTTCGTTCCATTACGAGTGCTGGAAGCGGATCGCCGACGAGCAGGGCGTGCCGCTCGATCCGTCCGTGAACGAGCGAGTGAAAGGCGTCGACCGGCGGACGTCGCTCGACATCGTGTTGGAGCGCGCGAGCCGATCTTACGCGGAGGAGGAGAAGGCGGCGCTCGCGCGCCGAAAGAACGAGCTCTACGTCGAGCGGATCGAGCGGCTGACGCCGGAGGCGCTGCTGCCGGGGATCGAGGCGTTCCTCCGCGACGTCAAATCGCGGGGCCTCAAGACAGCGATCGCCTCCGCGAGCCGGAACGCGCGGCTCGTCGTCGAACGGCTGGGCGTCGGCGCGTATTTCGACGCGATCGTCGACGCCGGGTCGGTGGCGAAGGGCAAGCCCGATCCGGAAATTTTCTTCGCGGCGGCCGAGGCGTTGGGCGTGCCGTATCGAAACTGCGCGGCGATCGAAGACGCGGAAGCGGGCATCGCGGCCATCCGGGCGGCGGGCATGTTCGCCGTAGGCGTAGGGACGGAGGCGCGCATGCGCGGAGCCGACTGGCTGCTTCCCGGCACGGAGATGCTTTCGCTCGACGAGCTGTCGGACCGGTTTGCCGGCGGGACGCCGGCGCCGAAGCGGGAGCCCGAGCCGAAGCCGAAGCCGGAGCCGGAGCCTGTAGGCGCGCAATAATCGGCTATCGACGATGGAAACCCTTTCCGGTAAGATAAGAAATAAACATGAATCTTACCGGGGGGAACGGGCGTATGTTGTTGCGGCAGGGGCAGACGTTGGTCATGATCGGAGATTCCATTACGGATTGCGAGCGGGCGCGTCCTCGCGGGGAAGGGCTGTTCGGCGCCATCGGCAAGGGGTATGTCGCGCTCGTCTCCGCGTTGCTGAACGAACGGTATCCCGAGCGGGCGATTCGGGTCGTCAATATGGGGACGAGCGGCAATACGGTGCGCGACTTGAAAGCGCGCTGGGAGACGGACGTCGTCGAGCTGAATCCGGACTGGGTGTCGATCATGATCGGCATTAACGACGTGTGGCGCCAATACGATACGCCGACGATCGTCGAGGGGCACGTGCTTATCGAAGAATACGAAGCTACGCTCGACGGGTTGATCGAGCGGACGAAGCCGCTGGTCGAAGGCCTTGTGTTGATGACCCCGTATTACATCGAACCGAACCGGGGCGACGCGATGCGAGCCGACATGGACCGCTACGGCGCGGTCGTGAAGCGGCTCGCCGAGAAGCATGGGGCGAGGTTCGTCGACGCGCAGGCGGCGATCGACCGGCTGCTCGAGCACATCTATCCCGCGACCCTCGCCTGGGACAGGGTGCATCCGAACATGACGGGACACGCGGCGCTCGCCCGCGCGTTCTTGAACGCGGTCGATTTCGAGTGGAACTGACGTTGCGTAAGGCCGACGGGAATCCGTCGGCCTTTTTCTCCATAGAATACACATATTTCTGACGCACGAAGGGGTAGGGGCGCGATGTTGGTTCATGAGTTTCGCGAATTGCTGTTGAACGTCTTTATCGTGCTGCTCCCGCTGCTGTTCTACCAGTATGCTTACCGCTGGACGAGCTCCGGCTGGCGGCACGGCGCGGCCGTCTTCCTGCTGTACGTCGTTCCCTTGCTCTTCACGATGACTTTTCCCGTTTATTTTTTGGGTTCCACCATCGATTTCCGTTCTTTGCCGCTTATTACGGGGTCTCTCTACGGCGGACCGATAGCGACGACGTTTCTTTTCGCCGCGATGATAGGGTATCGAGACTTCTTGGGCGGGCTCAACATGTTACATTATATGGCGAGCGTCGCTCCCGCGATATTGCTCCTCTTCGCCGCCCACCGACGGTTCGAACGATTCGAAGGGCTGGGGCGCGTCTGGACGGCGATCGGCATCTGCTTCGTGCTGCGAATCGGCTCCGTCGTCGTTTACTTCGGACTGCAGGGCGATTTCGCAAGCGCCTTCAACGACAGGCTGTTGCCGCAGCTGCCGCTGATCGCCGCGCAGTGCGCGCTGATCGGGTTGAACGTCTATCTGTTCGAAGCGATACGCAAGCACCAGCGGATGAAGAGAGACATCTTGGACGCCGAGAAAATGAAACTCGTCAGCGAACTGGCCGCCTCCGTCGCTCACGAAGTTCGCAATCCGCTGACCGCCGTGCGCGGGTTCATCCAGCTGCTCGGCGACTCGGCGCTAGGCGCGGAGAAGCGCGCGTCGTATTCGGCCATCTGCCTGGAAGAGCTCGATCGCGCCCAGCTCATCATTTCCAATTACCTCTCCCTCAGCAAGCCCGAGGCGGAGAAGAAGGAACAGCTTTCCATGAAAGAAGAGTTCCATTACATTGCGAACATATTGAATTCGTACGCGAATTATCAGAACGTGACGATCGTGAATCGCGTCGACGGCGACGGAGCGGTGTACGGCAATCGGTCGAAATTTCGCCAAGCGATGATCAATCTCGGGAAGAACGCGATCGAATCGACGCCGAGCGGAGGTGCCGTCGAGTTTTGGTCGTTCGAGAAGGAACAGGGGATAGAGTTGTACGTCATCGATACGGGGAGCGGGATGACCCCGGAACAGATCGCCCGCTTGGGTACGCCGTATTATTCGACGAAGGAGAAGGGCACGGGGCTCGGCACGCTCGTTACGTTCAATATCGTCCGCCAGATGGGCGGAACGATCGAGGTGAGGAGCCGCATCGGCGAAGGAACGACGTGCAAGGTGACGCTCCCGTATTTCGACGAGGGGAATTGTCGGATGAAATCTTAGCCGAAACCCGACGAATTTCGTGTACAATGGGAGGTACAACCAGAATCTGCGGGAGAGAGGGGCATTCGAACAAGGGGGGCGGAACGGACGTATGGAGAGAGAGCTTGCGTTGGAATTGGTGCGAGTGACGGAGTTGGCCGCATTGGCCTCGGCGCCTTGGATGGGACGCGGCGACAAGGACGGGGCCGACGGGGCGGCCACGGAAGCGATGCGCGCGATGTTCGACTCGGTTTCCATTAAGGGGACGGTCGTCATCGGCGAAGGCGAGATGGACGAGGCGCCGATGCTGTACATCGGCGAATCGGTCGGCAACTTGGACGGACCGGAGGTCGACGTAGCGGTCGATCCGCTGGAAGGGACGGAGATCGTAGCCAAGGGGCTGAACAACGCCTTGTCCGTCATCGCGGTCGCGAACAAGGGACAGCTGCTTCATGCCCCGGACATGTACATGGAGAAGCTCGCGGTCGGTCCGAAGCTGAAGGGGAAGCTCAGCATCGAACGGCCGCTCGAGGAGACGCTTCGCGTCGCCGCGAAGGAGCTCGGCAAGTCGATCTCGGATTTGACGGTCATGATTCTCGACCGCTCGCGGCACGAAACGCAAATCAAGACGCTTCGCCGCGTAGGCGTGCGGATCAAATTTTTGTCCGACGGAGACGTAGCCGGCGCGATCGCGCCCGCCTTCGAAGATGCGGGCATCGACCTGTACGTCGGCTCGGGCGGGGCGCCGGAAGGCGTGCTCGCGGCCGCCGCGCTTCGCTGCCTCGACGGCGAGCTGCAAGGCCGGCTTATGCCGGCGAACGCCGAGGAATTCCAACGCTGCATTCGGATGGGCATCACGGATCCTTATAAAGTGCTGACGATGGACGATATGGTCGGTACGGAGGACGTCATCTTCGCCGCGACCGGCGTTACCCCGGGCGAAATTTTGGGCGGCGTCCGGTATTTCGCCGATCAGCGCGCGGAGACGCAATCCGTCGTCATGCGGGCGAGGACGCGAACGATTCGGTACGTGCGATCGCTTCATTATTTGCCGAACAAGCCGATTCTCGAGAAGCTCAAAGGGAGATAACTTATGTACCTGTATGTCGGAAGTTACGAGCAAGCGTCGAAGCCGGGCATTCGCCGGTATCGGTACGACGCGGAGAGCGGGGCGTTAACGTACGAGGCCGGATTCTCCGGCTTGGAAAACCCGTCCTTCTTGACGGCGAACCGCGCGGGTACCGCGCTGTACGCCGTAAGCGAGACGTCGGAAGGGGAGGTCGCCGCGTTCGGGATCGGTCCGGACGGGGAGCTGCGGCCGCTCGGTCGACGATCGACGGGCGGCGCGCACCCGTGCCATCTGACGTTATCGGAGGACGAGACGCGGCTGTTCGTCTCCAATTACTCCGGCGGGAGCGTCGCCGTCTTCCCCGTCTTGGCGGACGGCTCGCTCGGAGAGCGTTCGAGCTTGACCTCGCACGAAGGCAACGGCCCGAGAGCGGATCGGCAAGAGGCGCCGCATCCGCATTCGGTCAACCTGACGCCGGACGGGCGCCATCTGCTCGTGCCGGACCTCGGCATCGACCGGGTGGCGGCGTACGCGCTCGAAGGAGGGCGATTCGAACGGATCGCGTCGATCGCCTTGGCGAGCGGCGACGGACCGCGGCATATGGCGTTCCATCCGACGCTTCCGGTCGCTTACGTCGTGAACGAGCTTTCTTGCACCGTCGCGGCGTTCGGGACGGCGGACGGCGACCCCGCCGCTTACGCGGCGCTCGGAACGGTCTCGACGCTGCCGGCGGGGTACGCCTTGGACAACACGTGCGCCGACATTCATGTATCGCCGGACGGCCGGTTCGTCTACGCCTCGAACCGCGGGCACGACAGTTTAGCCGTCTTCAAAGTGCAGGACGAGGGGCGTCTCGAGCCGGCCGGCTTCGCGCCGACGAACGGAAAGACGCCCCGGCATTTCGCGATCGCGCCGGACGGCCGGTTCGTACTGGTCGCGGCGCAGGATTCCGACGCCATCCGCGTCTTCGCCGCGGACGCGGCGACCGGCCGACTGGAGGAAGCGCATCGGTACGATTCGATCCGCCGCCCGGTGTGCCTGACGTTCGTCGGTTGACGCGTTCGTTATACGCGGGACGGCCGCGGGTTCGTCGGCTCGCCGCGCTCCAGATCGGCGAGCAGCTCGAGCAGCAGACGTTGTTTGATCGAATCGTATTCGGGGAGCGCGTACAGATTGCGGCGCTCTCCCGGATCGTTCTTTACATCGTATAGTTCGCCGAACGATTCGCCGGTATAAACGGCGAGCTTCCATTCCGGCGTCACCCAACACTTGAACCGGATGCGATCCGGTTCTTCTTTGTATTCGATGCGAACGCCGGTCCGCTTCGGAGGTCCCTCCCCGCGGAGCATCGGGAGCAAGCTGACGCCTTCGCGCCGAATCGGATCGGCGATGCCGGCCGCGTCCGCCAGCGTCGGCAGCACGTCGACGAGCGAAGCACACGGCTCTGCCGGAGCTTGGGGCTCGAATCCGTCAGGATACCTCATTAGAAGCGGGATTCTAGTCACGCCCTCGTACACCAGCGGCCCCTTCTGCCCGATGCCGTGATCGCCGAGCATCTCGCCGTGATCCGACGTGAACACGACGAACGTATTCCGGGCAAGCCCGAAGGCGTCGAGCGCATCCAAGATGCGTCCGACTTGCCGGTCGATCAGTTGAACCATCGAATAATAATACGCCCTCGTTTGCTTCGAAAATTCCTCTCTTTCAAAATAAGGCCCCCAAGCGTATTTTCCGTTGCCGGCCATCTCGAACGTACCGTTGAAGCGGCTCTCGATCAGCGTGCCGTTCCGGAACAGCGGAACGTGCTCCGCCTCGTCCGCCTCCCGATCGGCGCGAGCCGCGGGCGGAGGCACGAGCTCCGGATCGACCCGATCGAGAAAATCGGACGGCAGGATGTGCGGATGGTGAGGGTCCTGAAACCCTAGATTCAAGAAGAAGGGGCGGTCGTCCCCTTCGCCGTCCGCGCGCCGTTCCATCCAATGAATCGCCCGCTCGGCGACCCAAGCCCCTTGGTGATAGCGCTCCGGCAGCGCCGAATCGCCGGTGCCGTTATAGTCTCCCTGGCCCTTGAACAGAAACTCGACGCGGATATCGGCGGGGTCGAGGCCCTGCGCCTCCAGCCATGCGCCGTAATGGCCCGAGGTCGCGGCCCAGGGACCGTGACCTCGGGAAAGCTCGGCGGTTTCGAAGCCGGCGAAGTCTCGGAACGGCTCGCGCGAGCGTTCGGGTCCGAGCGTCTCCGGACTCGGCGATTCCCAAGGGTACCAATGCGCTTTCCCGACGTGATGCGTACGGTAGCCGCTCTCGCGAAGCAGCGAGCTGAGGAAGAGGGACGGATCGGAGGCGACCGTGCCGATATTGTAGGAGCCGTGGCGGGACAGGTGCAGTCCGGTCATCATGGAAACGCGCGACGGCGTACAGACGGTGTTGGGGCAATACGCCCGGCGGAACGTCACGCCTTCGTTCGCGAGACGATCCAAATTCGGCGTGCGCAGGAACTCGCTCCCGTTGGCGGCGATGCTGTCGTAGCGCTGCTGGTCGGTGGAAATGAGAATAAGATTCGGCCTCGAGGACATAGTATACGTAACCTCCGGTTCAGGGAATTGTGTGGAAATATGGCGCCATTATAGCATGAATGGAGGATTCCCACAGGTAAATGTCACAATAAATAGAAAACCCACATAAAACAACGCGTAATTTTGTTGAAAGCGCTAAATTCCTTATTGACAATGCGTCATAATGTGATGATAATAAGGGATGTAGCCAAGAAACAACATTGAAACCGCTTCAAAGTGTTGCCTTGTGTGTGGTCTTGGGGATTTTATATTACTTAGGGGGAGTGCCACAATATGAAGAAGGTAAGAAAATCAGCGTTCATGCTTATGGCGTCGGTCATGAGTTTGTCGGCATTGCTGGCCGCTTGTTCCGGAGGCAACGCAGAAAAGCCTGCCGCAGAAACGCCTGGATCGGGAACGACAGCGGAGCAGCCGGCCGTCGATAAGCCGAAAGAGAAAGTCGAACTCGAGTTCTGGACTCACTGGGGCTCCACGACGCGCCGTCCGATCATCGAGAAGATCGTCAGCGACTTTAACGGCTCGCAAGACTGGATTACTGTAAAACACGTCTTCTTGCCGTACGGCGAAGGCTGGACGAAGGCATTGGCGCAAATCGCAGCCGGCAACCCGCCGGACGTCATCATTCACGAAATCGCGAAAGTCGCGCAGCGCGCGGATAAGAACCAAGTCGAAAACCTGTCGCCGTTCCTCGCGAAGGACGACATCAGCGGCCGCTTCCACGAGTACCTCTACGAAGCGATGAAGTACAACGGCGATGTGTACGCGCTTCCGTTCAACACGGACACGCGCTTCTTATTCTACAACAAGAAGATGTTCGCCGAAGCGGGTCTCGACCCGGAGAAGCCGCCGACAACTTGGGCGGAGATGGAAGAATACGCGAAGAAGCTCGACGTCATCGGCGCCGACGGCAAAATCGAACGTCTCGGTTACCACCCGCTGTTGGCAGGCGGCCACGAGATGTTCATGCTGAACGCCGGCGGCGGCAAAGCATGGGTATCCGCCGACGCGAAAGAAGTGAACATCAACACGCCTGAGCACGTAGAAGCGCTGAAATGGCTCCTTTCGTGGAATGAGCGTCTCGGTCAGCAAAACGTTGAAACGTTCAAAGCGACGTTCGGTTCCAAGACGAACGAGCCGCTTATCGCAGGCAAACTCGCGATGAAGGTCGAGAACGGTACGTTCTGGACGCAAATCCGCGACTTCGCGGCGAACCGCGACGACTTCGGCGTCGCTCCGATGCCTGAATTCAAGCCTGGCTCGGGACACCACAGCTTCAGCGGCGGCTTCACGATCGAAATTCCGAAGGGCGCGAAGCATCCGGAAGCAAGCTGGGAGTTCCTGAAGTTCATGACGGATTACGACGCGCAGAAGTATTGGGCTCAATTCAACTTCGACAACGTGGCGAACAAAGAAGTCGCGCTCGACGAAGATTTGCTGAAAGATCCGGTGTACGCGTTCTCCGTTCAAAACCTTGAAGTATCCAACCTGACGCCGGCTCCGGTGTCCGCGCCGGACTTCCAGACGCTGCTGAATCCGGAGATCGAAGCTGCGATCCAAGGTCAGCAATCGCCGGAAGACGCGCTCGCCAAAGCGCAGAAGGCGGTCGAAGATTTGATCGCGCAAAACCAGTAATCATCGGTAAGGCGTGAACGAAGGGTGGAGGGGTTCTCGAACCGCTCCGCCCTTTACTTCTTAAGAAGGAGGGATAGGCGTGGAATCTGGAACGACGCAATCGATGCCGAAAAAGAAAAGAAAATGGCTGTCGCTGGATAAAAGAGAAGCTGCGCAAGGATACATGTTCGTCGCCCCGTGGATTATCGGATTTCTCTGCTTTACCGGAGGGCCGTTGTTGTTTTCCCTTTACGCGAGCTTTACAAATTACGATATTACTTCTCGAATGGACTGGGTCGGTCTCCGGAATTATCAAATCATGTTCAATCGGGACCCGCTCTTTTGGATATCGCTTAAGAACACCTTGTACTACGTAGCTATCATGGTGCCTCTCACGACGATCGGCTCTTTGCTCGTCGCGGTGCTGCTGAATGTGAAAGTGCCCGGCATGCGGATTTTCCGTACCATCTACTACTTGCCGGCCGTTCTCTCGGGGATCGGCGTTTACATGCTGTGGATGATGCTTCTGGAACCGCAAAGCGGTCTTGTAAACACCGTGCTCGGTTTCGTCGGCATCGACGGGCCGAACTGGCTGACCGATCCGAATTGGACGAAGGATTCTCTCATTTTGATGCGGTTGTGGGCGGTAGGCGGAGGGATGCTGCTTTACTTGGCGGCTCTGCAAGGCGTCTCCGAACAGCTGTACGAAGCCGCGGAGCTTGACGGCGCCGGCCATATCCGAAAGTTTTGGCATATTACGGTTCCGATGGTGACGCCGGTTATTTTCTTCGATCTTGTTACCAGCTTGATCGGCGGCTTCCAAGTGTTCCAGGAAGGTTATATCATGTCGGCCGACCCGACGAATCCGGGCTCGCCGATGAACTCGCTCCTTTTCTTCAATCTTCACATGTTCAATAAAGCGTTCAAGGTGTTCGACATGGGCTATGCGATGGCGATGGCATGGTTCTTGTTCTTGATCGCGATCGCCGTCACGATCTTCAACATGGTCGCGTCGAAGTATTGGGTTCACTATGAAGGAGGGGACAACCGATGAGCCAAACGACATCGAGCGGACCGTCCTACTTCGAAGGCCGCCGCAATCGCGAACGCATTCGGAAAACGTTGATCTTCATCCTGCTCATCGTCGGCAGCGCTTCGTTCTTAATGCCGCTGTGGTGGATGCTGCAGACGTCTCTCAAATCGCTGGAAGAAATCGTGCAATATCCGCCGACTTGGTGGCCCGAGAAATTCGTCTGGAGCAACTACACGGAAACGTGGGCGGCGGGCAATTTCACTCGATATACGTGGAATACGACGATCATCGCGTTCTTCGTCGTTATCGGACAGGTGCTGTCGAACTCGTTCATCGCCTACGGCTTCGCGAAGATCAAGTTCCCGGGCCGCGGTCCGTTGTTCTTGATCATTCTCGGCACGATGACGATTCCGGGCTTCGTCACGATGATCCCGACGTATTTGTTGTTCTCGAAAATCGGCTGGGTCGGCTCGTACCTGCCGCTCATCGTACCGGCGTTCTTCGGCGGCGCATTCCAAATTTTCTTGTTCCGCCAATATTTCATGACGATTCCGAACGATCTGGTCGAAGCCGCGAAGATCGACGGCGCGAACCATGTGTACGTGTGGGCGCGACTCATGGTGCCGCTGTCGAAGCCGGTTATGGCGACGATCGCGATCATGGCGTTCAACGGCGCGTGGAACGACTTCCTCGGCCCGCTCATCTACGTTGCGAGCGAAGATATGTACACGCTGCAGATCGGCTTGCAAGCGTTCAAGGTGAGCTCCGGCGTGAACCAGTGGCATTATTTGATGGCCGGCTCCGTATTGGTCTTGCTGCCGGTGCTCGTCCTGTTCTTCTTCTTCCAGCGTTACTTCATCGAAGGGATGAACATTTCCGCGGGGACGAAAGGGTGATGGCCATATGACGAAAAGGAAGCTGGCGATCATTCATACGACGCCTGTCACGGTCGAATCGCTCAAGGCGCTCGTGGCCGAAGAAATCGGTCCCGACTGCGAAGTGATCAATCTGCTGGACGATTCGATTCTTCCGGAGCTGGCGCGGAACGGCGCGGATGTGGGAGCGGTCGAAGCGCGCTGGGTGACGTACGCGAAAATCGCGGAGTCGCTCGGCGCCGACGTCGTGCTCGGCGCCTGCTCGTCGGTCGGCGAGCTGGCGAAGGCGGCTTCTCGCGAGGTCCGCGTCCCGGTGCTGCGAATCGACGAAGCGATGGCCGAAGAGGCCGTCCGGCGCGGGCGCGACATCGGCGTCGCGGCGACGCTCGAGACGACGCTCGGACCGACGACGCGGCTGCTCGAAGAGAAGGCGCGGGAAGCCGGTTCCGACGCGACGTTCCACAAGATGCTTGCGGGGGAAGCCTACAAGCTGCTGATAGCCGGCGATCGGGCCGGCCACGACCGCGTGCTCGGCGAAGCGCTGCTCGAGCTGCAAGGGCGGTGCGACGTCGTCGTGCTGGCGCAGGCTTCGATGGCGCGCGTCGTCGAGACGCTGCCGGAGGACGTCCGCGGCAAGTTCCTGTCCAGTCCGACGCTCGGCGTCCGACGCGCGAAACAGCTGCTAAATAAATAAAGATCGGACGAAACCATCAGAATCAGATAGAGGGAGAGATAACGGCCATGACTACCAGAGAACGGCCTAGCAACGTATATACCTTGAAACAGGCGCTTGAGGTCGCGGAGAAACACGGATATGCGATCGGATCGTTTTCCCCGCGGTATACCGCGATGATTACGCCGGTGTTGCGGGCCGCGCAGAAGATGAACTCGCCCGCGATCGTGCAAATTTCGAGCAAGGAGCTCGAGCGCTACGGCATTACGCCGAAGCAATTCGCCGACGAGTTTTACGCGCGCGTCGCTTCCGAAGGCATTACGGTGCCGCTCGTGCTGCACCTCGATCATACGAAAGTAATGAGCATTATCGAGCAGGCGGTCGAGGCGGGCTTCACGTCCGTCATGATCGACGCGTCGGAGAGCCCGCTGCAAGAAAATATCGCTAGATCGAAGGAAGCGGCCGATTACGCGCACGCGCGCGGCGTCTCGGTGGAAGCGGAGCTCGGCATGATCGGCACGACGGACTTCGTGGAGACGGATAAGGACGAAGAATTGTACACGGATCCGAAGGAGGCTCAAGTTTTTGTACAAGGAACGGGCGTAGACGCCTTGGCCGTCTCTTGCGGAACGGCGCACGGCGTCTATATGGTGAAGCAGCCGAAGATCGATTACGAACGGCTTCAAGCGATTCGCGAGCTGACGCCGGTTCACCTCGTGCTGCATGGCGGCTCCGGCGTCCCGGCGGAAATGATGGCCGCGGCGATCTCGCTTCCGGGCGGAGGCGTCAGCAAGGTCAACATCGCGACGGATCTCGAGCTGTCGCTGCTCGGAGCGCTCGGCCGCACGGAGAGGATGACGAACGACGAGTGCTCGGCGCTCGACGCCGAGACGCTTGAGCGCGGCCGCGCGGCGGTCGAAGCGACGGTGGCCGACAAGATCGCTAACTTCCTCGGCAGCGCCGGGAAGGCGGAGAGGTTCGAGCTCCGATGAACAAAGCGCGAGACGCGGTGCCAATTCGCGGCGTCATCGAAGGGTTTTACGGCGTATATTACACGTTCCAAGAGCGGGACGATATGATTCGATATATCGGCTCGCTCGGATTCAACCAATATATTTACGGGCCGAAGAACGACCGCCAGCATCGCATGCGCTGGCGGGAGCCGTACCCGGAGGACGTCATGGAGGCGTTCTCCCGGACGGTCGAGGCCGCCGAAGAAGCCGGCGTATCGTTCGTCTATTCGATCGGGTCCGGCGTCACGATGAGTTATGCGTCGGAGGAAGATTTCCGGCTTATCCTAGAGAAGTTCGAAGCGTTCTATCGAATCGGCGTAAGAGACTTCAGCATCCTGCTCGATGACATTTCTTCGGAATTTAAACACCCGGCCGACGGCGAGCGATACGGTTCCTTCGCGGAAGCGCACGCCGACGTTTGCAACCGGCTGTACGCGGCGCTGCAAGCCCGCGACCCGGCTTGCACGCTGAGCATGTGTCCGACGGATTATCACGGTACGGCCCCGTTTTCGGCGTATTTGCACGAGCTCGGGAAGCGCATGCGCCCGGAGGTCGCGATATTCTACACGGGCGAAGACATCTGCGCGAAGGAGATCCGCCGGAGCGACGCGGAAGCGTTCGGGGCGGCGGCGCGCCGGAAGCCGGTCATCTGGGACAATTACCCGGTGAACGACCTCGCCATGCGGCCGGAACTGCACGTCGGACCGATCCGGGGGCGCGAGGCCGGGCTGCTCGAAGCCGTCGACGGTTACGTCGTCAACCTGATGGCGGAAGGCGAGGCGTCGAAGATCGCGCTCTCTACGTTCGCCGATTATTTCCGCGACCCTGCCGGGTACGATCCTGAGCGCTCTTGGACGGCCGCGATCAAGCGCGTAGCGGGCGAGAAGAGCGCGGAAGCGTTCCGTCTGTTCGCCGAGCAATCGCTCGAGTCGTGCCTCGCCGAACCGAATTCCGTTCGACTGAACGAGCTGACGGAGGCTGCCCTGAGCGCGCTCCGTTCCGGGACACCGGGCGCGTCCGGCGCCGAAGAAGTCGAGCGGCTGGAGGAGCTCCTGACCGCATTCGACGAGGGCTGCTACCATTTGAAAAATCGGATGCGCAACGTCGCGCTTCGAAACAATCTGCTGCCTTGGATCGAAGCGCTTGAGCATTGGCTCTGGATGGCGAGACGGGCGCTGCTCGTCCTCGCGGCGATCGAGCGCGGCGAAAGCTTCGAGGGGCCGCTGCGCATGATGAAGGAGTCGCTCGAAGAGATCGACCGGGCGCCGAAGCGCATGACGGACGGCTCGCTGCGCGCCTTGGCGGCGTTCGCGCTCGAGCGGGCGGAAGGGGCCGGTACCGGGAAGGAGTCTTCGCTATGAAAGAACGGTTGTGGAAGATCGGAGAGCCGGACGGCTCCTCCGATCAACTGCTAGATAACTATAAAGATCCGTGCAAGCTCGGCGACATCGTATGGGATGCGGACGTCGGGCGCAGCGCGGACGGCGGCGAACGGTGGCCGATGTTTCAACCGAGCGAGGCGGACCCGGATTCCGGGTATCGCCTGCATCCGTATACGATTCGTTTCACGATTCGTCGGACCCCGGCGCCGGCGTATTTGCTGCGTCTGCATGTGCTGACGATCGCGCCGAGACTCTGTTATTTGGACATCGGGGCGAACGGAACGTTCGGCGAAGTGCAGCTTCGCGCCGCGCCGTCGGCATCCGGCGACATCGCGCTCCATTCCGGGCTGCATACGACGATCTATGCGGACGGCGTCGCCGACGTCGTCATACCGGGGCGCTTGCTTCGCGAAGGCGTCAACGAGCTGACGCTGATCGGACGGGACGCGGGCGAAGTCGTCGTCGTCGATCGGATCGAGGCGATCAAGCGGCTCGACCGGATGGCCAACGCCGCGGGCGTGCTGTACAAGTGCATCGAGCTGTTCGAAGCGGGCGAAGCGGATGCGCCCGCGGAGCCGATTCGACGCGCGGAAGCGATCTCGACGGTCGTATACCGACAAGAAGAGAACGGCGAGCTCCGGAACGAGTGTTTATTATATGTAGAGTTAGGAACGAGCGTCCCATCCGCGGAGTTGACGCTCACGCTCGAAGCGGACGGCGCCCCCTCGCGGACCGTGCCCGTTCGTCTCGACGCCCGCCCCTTCGGTCATCTTGCGTTCCCTTTCACGATTTCCGACGGGGAAGGGGAAGTGCGTTATTCGTTGTCCGGCGACGTCGGCGGCGTACCGGTGTCCGCCGGCGGAACGTTTCGCCGGCGACGGAAATGGACGGTATACGTCACGCCGCACGCCCATACGGACATCGGCTACACCCATCGTCAATGGGAAGTGGCGGAGCGGCTGTGCCGCAACATCGATACGGCGCTGGATTGGCTCGAGTCGGAGGAAGGCGCGGCCTCGGCCTCGTTCGCCTATCATCTCGACGCGGGCTGGACGCTGGAGACGTATTTGCAGACGCGCTCCGAAGCGCGCATCGCGCAGCTGTTCCGCGCGATGAAAGCCGGCAAGATCAGCGTAGCGGGCAACTACGTCGATCTGCTTACGCAATATGCGGGGCTCGAAGACTTGATTCGCAACGGAGAGTTCTTGTCGGACACGCTGAAGCCGCACGGGCTGAAGCCCGAATTCGTCGCGTTCGTCGACGTCGCTTCGCTTACGGGCTCGCTGCCGGCGTTGCTGCAAGAGAGCGGCATTCCGTACGTCGTCCACGCGGATAACCAAGACCGCGGCCCGTTCCGTCTGAACGGCCAATTGCATAAGGCGTCGCCGTTTTACTGGGAAGGGACGAACGGCGGCAAAGTATTGTGCTGGCTGGCGAAGATGTACTGCGAGCTGCGCAAGGTGTGCGGCAGCCCGCCGACGCCGTACGCGGCGGCCCGCGGACTCGACATGTGGCTGCAAGAATACGAGCGCGACGATTACGCGCCGGACGTCGTCATGCTGTACGGGCAAGAGGCGGATAACACGGACCTCGATCCGCAGCCGAACGATTTCGTAAGGCGCTGGAACGAGACGTATGCTTATCCAAGGCTTGTCCCGAGCGACGTGCTCTCCTTCTTCCGCGAGGTGGAAGCGAAATTCGGCGACCGGCTCGTCACCGTGCGAGGCGACGGCGGCGCCTATTGGGAAGACGGCGTCGGCTCTTCGATGCGCGAGACGATCGCCGTGCGCGGCGCGCAGGCGTCGCTGCCCGCGGCCGAACGTCTCGAGACGCTCGCCGTGCTGCATAACGACGGATGGTCGTACCCGCTGGGGCAGTTCGACGCCGCATGGCGGGACGTCCTGTTATACGACGAGCATACGTGGGGCGCGTTTCTCTCGGGTCCGGAACCCGACGCGCTGCTGGCGCACGATCAGTGGGAGACGAAGCGGTTGATGGCAGACAACGCCGACCAGTGGGGCAAGCGGCTGCTGCACGTCGCGGCGACGCGCCATTCGCTCTGCTGGAACAACGACGGCCGCGAAGTCGTCGTCTACAACCCGCACAGCTTTCCTGTCGGCGGTCCGGTCTCGGTCGAGATCGCGCCGGGGGAGGCGGCGTTCGATCCCGACACGGGGGCGATCGTGCCGCTGCGGCCGATTCGGACGCTGCCCACCCAAGCGGTGGTGGAGCTGTGGCTCGATCCGGTGCCGGGCTTCGGCTATCGCAGACTCGTCTTGAAGCCGTCGGACGAAGGAACGGCCGTCGCGAGCGGACCGGCCGTATCGTTCGAGGCAAAGCCGCGAACGCCGATCAAGCTCGCGAACGAATGGTACGAAGCGACGTTCGATCCGGAGCGCGGCTGCTTGACGTCTTGGATCGACCGCGAGCTCGGCAAGGAGCTGCTGCCAGATGCGGGCGCTTCGACGTACGGCTTCGGACAGTTCGTCTACGCCGAAGGCGGGGAAGGCACGCGCCTCATGGGCAACCAATCCGACTTGGCGGAAGGCCGCATGAATCCGAGAGCCGAATTCCGGCTGACGGAAGCGACGTTGACGGCTTCCGCCGTCGGCCGCACGCTGCGGCTCGAGGGCGTAGTGCCGTACGGCGAGCTTACGATCGAGTGGACGTTATACGACAAGGCGAAGCGGCTGGACGTGCGGTATACGTATCGGAAAGCCGAACGCCGGGAGAAGGAAGCGGTCTACGTCGCGTTCCCGACGGCGCTCGAAGACGCGGCGGTCCGGTCCGATTCGCAGCTCGGCTGGGTGCTGTGGGATCGCGACCAGCTGCCGGGCGGCTGCAAGGAGTGGCTGCCGCTGCAGACGGGCATTCTGATCGAACGCCCGGAAGCCGCGGTGTTTATCGCGTCGCCGGACGTGCCGCTATTTACGATCGGCGATATGGTGCAGGGCCGGTGGCCGAAGGAGAAGTCGCTCCGCAGCGGCACCGTGTTCTCTTACGTGCTGAATAACTATTGGCATACGAATTACAAAGCTTCGCAGGGCGGGGAGCTACGGTTCGCCTATTCGTTCGTCAGCGGCAACGTCATTCGCCCGGAGGAAGCGTACCGCGCCGGCTGGTCGACGCGCAGACCGCTCTATGGGCAGCGCATGAGCTTTCAAGATTTCCGGGAGACGAAGGAGCCGTACGCTGCGGCGGGCGGCGGGACGTTGGCCGCCTTCGAGGCGGACGGACTCGCCGTCACGACGATGAAGCGGGCCCGGGACGGCGACGGGTTCATCGTCCGCGTCCAAAACATCGGCGGCGCGGAGGAGACGGGAACGCTGTCGTTCCCGAACAAGCGGATCGCGCGCGCCTGGCGGACCGACCTGCTCGAGCGGAACGTCGAAGCGCTCTCGCCCGGCGAAGACGGATCGTTAAGCATCGGAGCGGCCGCCTACGGACTTACGACCGTGCGAATCGCCTTCGCAGAGGATGGGGGAAAACAAGCATGAGTCACGCGGTAAAGCTGACAGGCAATCTATACGTCGTCGCCGGCGACAAGCTGACGCACGGCTGGGACGCCAGCGCCTATCTCGTGCTTGGCGACGAGCCGGCTTTGATCGACTGCGGCAGCACGGCAGGCTACCCTGCGTTGAAGCGCAATTTAGAGGGGCTCGGGTTGTCGCCGCGCGACATCAAGCGCGTATACGCGACGCACGGCCACTGGGATCATATTTCGGGGTACGCCTTATTGAAGGAGGACAACCCCGACGTCGAGCTGCATATTCACGAGGCGGCTCGCGCTTCGGTCGAAGCCGGCGACGCGGAGCTGACGGCGGCGTTCCTGTACGACCTGCCTTTTCCGAAGATGGCCGTGGACGGCCTGCTGGAGGACGGGGCGACGACGACGATCGGCGGCAACGAGACGAAGCTGATCCATACGCCGGGCCACACGCCGGCTTGCGTATCGTTCCTGCTGCAGTGCGGCGGGAATCGCGTCCTGATCGCCGGCGATACGATGTGGGGCGGCTTCCATCCGCGCATCAAGTCGGACATGGACGCATGGCATCGCTCGCTCTCGAAGCTGGCGGCGGAGGAGTTCGAGTATATGTCGTTCGGCCATCTGCCGCCGACGCTCGTCGTCGACGCGAAGACGAAGGTCGTCGAAGCGCAGAAGCAGCTCGGGGTGTATTTTAACCCGTGGTTTAAGCCTTTCCATACGAAATTCATGTACTAAAAGAGAGCGGGGAGAAACCTTACTTATGGCAACCAAAAATATGAAAGACTACAAGTTCTGGATGATCGGCAACGCCCACCTCGACCCGGTGTGGCTGTGGCAATGGCAAGAAGGCTTCCAAGAAGCGAAGGCGACGGCGCGGTCCGCGCTCGACCGGATGAAGGAATACGACGACTTCGTCTTCACGAACTCGTCGGCGGCGATGTACGAATGGATCGAACTGAACGATCCGGGCATGTTCGAGGAAATCAAGCAGCGCGTCGCCGAAGGCCGTTGGCACATCGTCGGCGGCTGGTGGATCCAGCCGGACTGCAACATCCCGAGCGGCGAATCGTTCGTTCGCCAAGGCTTGTACGGGCAGCGCTACTTTAAGGAGAAGCTGGGCGTGACGGCGAAGGTCGGCTACAACGTCGACTCGTTCGGCCACTTCGGCATGATGCCGCAAATTTTGAAGAAGCAAGGCATGGACTATTACATCATGATGCGCCCGATGCCGAACGAGAAGGGGCTGCCGAACCGCCTGTTTTATTGGGAATCCGACGACGGTTCGCAGGTGCTCACCTACCGACTGCCGTTCGAATATTGCTCTTGGGGCAAGGACCTCGAGAAGCACATCCGCCGCTGCATGACGGAGTTGAAAGACCCGTTCAACGAGCTGGCGGTGTTCTACGGCGTAGGCAACCACGGGGGCGGTCCGACGAAGGAAAACATCGACAGCTTGAAGCGGATGAACGCCGATCCGGAGTTCCCGACGATCGTGCTCGCGAACCCGACGGAATATTTCCAAGAGATGGAGCGCCGCGGCCTCCCGATTCCGGTCGTGCACGACGATCTGCAGCATCACGCCAGCGGCTGCTACGCGGCGCATTCGGGCATCAAGCAGTGGAACCGCCAAGCGGAAAATAAGCTAATGGCCGCCGAGACATGGTCGGCGATCGCGAAGGCGACGACGGGCCAGCCGTACCCGGCCGATTACCACCAAGCGTGGAAGAACGTGCTGTTCAATCAGTTCCACGACATTCTCGCGGGCACGTCGATCGAGCCGGCGTACGAAGACGCGCGCAACGCGCACGGCGAGGCGATGTCGATCGCGGAGCGCGGGCTGAACTACGCGATCCAGTCGCTCTCTTGGAATATCGACATCGAGCAGGAGGAAGGCATGAAGCCGCTCGTCGTGTTCAACCCGCATTCGTGGGGCGGCCCGATGAACATCGAACACGAGGTAGGCGGCATGAAGGAGACGTCCGTCCTGTACGACGACGCCGGCAAGCAAATTCCGTTCCAGCTCGTTCAATCGCAGGCGACGGCGGGCGGCCGCTTCCGCATCTCGTTCATCGCCGATCTGCCGCCGATGGGCTACCGCGTATTCAAGGTATACCCGCAGCCGCGCAGCTCGACCGAGCCGAAGCTCGTCGCGCCGACGATCAAGGCGTCGGACACGTCGCTCGAGAACGACCGCATTCGCGTCGACTTCGACCCGAAGACGGGGCATATGACGAGCTTGTTCGACAAGAAGGTGAACAGCGAGCTGCTGCGGGGGCCCGGACGCCCGGTCGTCATGGAGGATAAGTCCGACACGTGGAGCCATAACGTGTTCCACTTCCAGAAGGAGATCGGCGACTTCCAGGCGCGCTCCGTCCGCCGCGTCGAGCACGGCCCGATCAAGTCGGTCGTTCGCGTGACGAGCGAATACGGCAGTTCGAAGCTCGTGCAGGACTTCGCGATGTACAAGGATCTCGACTACATCGACGTTAAGGTGACGGTCGACTGGCGCGAACAGTTCAAGATGCTGAAGCTCGTGTACCCGATCAATCTGCACTTCACGAAGCAAACGTACGAAATTCCTTACGGCTTCAAGGAGCGCGAGCATAACGGCGAAGAGGAGCCGGGTCAAAACTGGGTCGACTTCAGCGGCATTCTGCCGAGCACCTCGCCGGGACACGGCGGCACGGCGTACGGCGTGACGCTCATGAACGATGCCAAATACAGCTACAGCATCATGAACAAGGAACTCGCGATCACCGTGCTGCGCAGCCCGATCTACGCGCATCACGATCCGCTCGTTCCGGATCCGAACGGTCACTACACGTTCATCGACCAAGGCATTCAGACGTTCAACTACCGGATCTACCCGCATGAAGGCAGCTGGGAGACGGCGGGCGTCGTGCAGAAGGCATGGGAGCTGAACCGGAAGCCGACGACGATCATCGAGACGTATCACCGAGGCAAGCTGCCGCAGCGCAACTCGTTCCTAAGCGTCGACGACGACAACGTCATCGTCAGCGTGTTGAAGAAGCACGAAGACAGCGACGACTTGATCGTCCGCGCGTACGAGACGACCAAGAGCGCGACGAAGACGACGATTCGCCTGCCTGGATTCGACCGCGTCATCGAAGCGTCCTTCGGGCCGTGCGAAATCAAGACGTTCCGCGTGCCGAGCGACGCGTCGAAGCCGGTCGTCGAGGTCGATCTGATCGAGTGGTAAACCGATAAATCGCAATGCATTTTCCAAGCTGTAACGGGGGGGATCGCCATGTTCGTCGCGCAACGGCGCCGTAAAATCAAGGAGCTACTGATTCAAGAACGCAGCGTCAAGGTTGCGGATCTCGTCAAGACGTTCTCCGTGTCGGAGGAAACGATTCGTCGCGACTTGAGCCAGCTGGAGCGCGAGGGCATTCTTCGCAAGGACTACGGGGGCGCGATCCTCGTCGAGGATTTCCGGGACTCGCTCTCGTCCGTCCCTCCGGTGCAGCACCGCGTGCAATACTTCACGGAGGAAAAGGAAGCCATCGCCGAAGCCGCGGCGTCGCTCGTCGGTCCGGGCGACATCGTCGTGATGGACGCGGGCTCCACGACGCTTTGCCTCGCGAAGCATCTCGGCGGCATCGACGCATTGACCGTGCTGACGAACGGCATGAACGTGGCGGAGCAGTGCAGCCAAAACGAGAACGCTAACGTGTTCGTCATCGGCGGCAAGCTCATCCGCAAGTCGATGAGTCTCGTCGGCTCGCAAGCCGAGGGGGAGCTGCGCAAGTACAACGCGGATATCGCCTTCCTCGGCGCGTCGGGCGTCTCGACGAACCGCGGCTTCGGCAGCTTCGATCTGTACGAAGCGGAGATGAAGAAGGCGATGGTCGCGGCCGGCCGGAAGGTCGTCATTCTCGCGGACCATAGCAAATTCGAAAAGCAAGCGCTCATTTCGTTCGCGTCGTTCAAGGACGTGGACGTATTGATTACGAGCGATTTGGTCGATCCGCATTTGCTTCGATCGATCGAGCAGGCGGGGGTTCGCGTGATCGTCTGCTCGGTGCGGGGCGCGCTGCTTCGAGAAGAAGCGTAGGCGGAATCGGTTTTCCAAATTTATGGGGGTGTCTTCGATCCGAACGCAAATTCCGTTATCCGACCTCGATTGGCAGGTTCGCGGCTACTGGCCGTGGGTGCCGATCAAAGACCGCAGCATGGAAACCGGGCAGGAGCTGATCGGGGTGACCGATTGGATGCCGGCCCTCGTGCCGGGCGGCGTCCACGTCGACTTGTTCCGAGCCGGCTGGATCGAGGATCCGTACTACGAGACGAACAGCTTGAAATGCGAGTGGATCGAAAATCGATGGTGGGTCTATAAGACGTCCTTCTCTCGTCCGTCCGGGGATTTCTCCCGGGCGGAACTCGTGTTTCTAGGCATCGATTACGAAGCGATGATTTATTTGAACGGCACGCTGCTCGGCGAACACGGGCATATGTACGAGCCCGCCGTCTTCGACGTCACCTCGACGCTTCGCGGGGCTGCTCCGGGCGAACCGCTTGAGCTTCGCGTCGTCATGAAGGGCGTCCCCGACGAGATGGGGCAAATCGGCAAGACGTCGATGACGCGGACGCAGAAGAGCCGGTTTAATTACAAGTGGGACTTCTCGACGCGCCTCGTCAATATCGGCTTGTGGGACGGCGTCGAGCTGCGGCTGCACGACGAAGCGTCGCTGAAGGACCCTGCCGTCGCCACTGACGCGGACGTCGAGGCGAGCGCAGGCGCCGTGCGGTTGTACGGCCGGGTGGAGCGGTTCGCATCCGAATCGTCCTCCGGCTCGGAGGCATTGACGCTCCGGTTCGCTTGTCTAGACCCGGACGGAGTCGTCGCGGCGGAGCGCGAGCTGCGGCTTTCCGCCGCCGACTCCGAATACGATTGTACGTTAACGGTGGCGAATCCGCGGCTTTGGTGGCCGAACGGGTACGGGGAGCAGCCGTTGTATACGGTGTCGGCGCGGTTGATGGCGGGGGATCGGCAGCTTGACGAATGGACGTTCCGCGTCGGCATTCGCTCGCTCGCGTATCGCCGGAACGAGGACTCGCCCGCGGACGCGCTGCCGTACACGTTCGTGGTTAACGGACGCCCGATCTACGTTCGCGGGGTGAATCTGACGCCGCTCGACCACGTGTACGGCAATGTCACGGAAGCCTCCTATGCTTGGCAGGTGTACCTCATGAAGCGGGCCAACGTCAACATGGCGCGGATATGGGGCGGCGGCATTATCGAGAAGCCGATCTTCTACGAGCTTTGCGATCGGAACGGGATTTTAGTGTGGCAAGAGTTTATCCAGTCGAGCTCCGGCATCGATAACGTTCCGTCGAAACTTCCGGCGTTTCTGGATTTGCTGCGCCGGACGGCGGCGTCGGCGCTGCTCGGCCGCCGCAGCCACGTCTCGCTCGCGGTGTGGAGCGGCGGCAACGAGCTCATGAGCGCGCCGAACACGCCGTCGACGGTCGACGACGACGAGAACTTGGCGATGTTGCAACGGCTGGTCGCGGCTTACGATCCGCAGCGTCTGTTCCTGCCGACGTCGGCGTCCGGGCCGGTCGAATTCGTTACGACGGAGAAGGGCGTCTCGCACGACGTTCACGGCGGCTGGCAATACCAAGGCAATCCGTACCACTACGAGCTGTACGGCGAATCGGACAATCTGTTTCACAGCGAATTCGGCATGGACGGCGTCGCGTCGGTGCAGACGCTGCGGAAAATTTTGCATCCGAAGAACCATGTGGCGACGCCGATGCGCGGACACGTCGTCTGGCGCCACCATGGCGAATGGTGGGGCACGTACGACCGCGACGCGAAGCTGTTCGGTCCGCTGCCGGACATGGAGCGCTTCGCCCGGGTCAGCCAGATCGTGCAGGCCGAAGGGCTGCGCTTCATCGTCGAAGCGAACCGGCGCCGGCAGTTCCGACAGAGCGGCTGCATCATCTGGCAGCTGAACGAGCCGTGGCCGAACAGCTCGTGCACGAACCTCGTCGAATATTACGGCGCTCCGAAGATGGCTTATTACGCGACGCGCTCGGCCTATGCGCCGGTGCACGCGTCGCTGCTCTACCGCCGGATCGACGCCGCCGTCGGCAGCGAATTCCGCGCGGACGTGTTTCTGCACTCCAACGGAGTCGAAACGGCGGAGCGGCGGGTGCGCGCAACGGTGTACGGCGAGGACGGCCGGGTCGCAATCGCGTTCGACTTCGGAGGGGTGTGCCCCGCCGACCGAACGACGGCGCTCGGAGAGCTGCGCTTCCCGGTGGAGGCGGCGCTTGGCGGCATGTTCTTCGTCGCGCTCGAGACGGACGAGGGCGACGAGCCGCGGTCGGGCGGCGGCGCGGACTTGTATTTGTTCGGCACGAGCGCCGAAACGCCGTATGCTCCGGTCTTGCGGAACGTCGACGGGCGGCTTGCGGTTTCGGCGCTCGACGAATGGACCGCGGGCGAGCCGTTCGAGGGATTGGCGTTTTGGACCCGTACGTTCGAGGTGCGGAACGAAGGCGCCTCCCCGGCGCTGTTCGTCCATCCGGTCGAGACGACGAACGCCTATTGGATGGAGGCGGACCGCGCGTATCTGACCTTGATGCCGGGCGGTTCGGCGCGGGTGACGGTCCGCTGCACGGTCAAGCGCGGCGGCGGCTTCGCGGTCGTCGATCAGCCGGCGCCGGGCGCCGACGTGCCGATGCCGGAAGTCGACTTCGAGTTTCTGCACAGTTCGTAAGCGCGTAAAGGGGGAGGGGGCGTACTCGCATGAAACGATATAATGCCATCTGGATTTTCGGCGACCAGCACCGCGGACAAGCGATGAGCACCGCCGGGGATCCGAACGTGAACACGCCGAATATGGACATTCTCGCCGCGACCGGCGTCAACTTCACGCGGGCGGTATCCGGCACGCCGCTCTGCTGTCCGTACCGAGGGGCGCTGCTCTCCGGCCGGTACCCGCATCATAACGGCGTTCCCGGTCACGAGTACCGGCTGCCGCCGGAGCGGCCGACGATCGCGCATGCGTTCGGCGAGCGCGGCTACGACACCGCTTATTTCGGGAAATGGCATCTCGACGGCTTCCATGAAGGCGATGGCCGCCGCGCGGGCAAGCATATCGTGCCGCCGGAGCGCCGCGGCGGATTTCGCCGCTGGATCGGGTACGAAAACAACAACAGCCCCTGGGACTGTTGGGTGCACGGCGGCGAAGGCGAGGATGCGTTCCAATACCGTCTGCCGGGCTTCGAAACCGACGAGCTGACGAATTTGTTGATCGGCTATTTGCGGGAGAAGGCCGAAGCTCGGTCGAGCGGGGCGGACGACGCCCCGTTCTTCGCGGTGCTGTCGGTGCAGCCGCCGCACGATCCTTACGCAGCTCCCGAGCGGTTCATGGGGCGGCATAACCCGGCGACGCTTCGGCTGCGCCCGAACGTGCCGGCCGTGCCGCGCGTCGAGGAACGGGCGCGTCGCGAGCTGGCCGGGTATTACGCGATGATCGAAAATCTCGACTGGAACCTCGGCCGGCTGCGGGAGGCGCTGGCCGATACGGGGCTCGCGGACGACACGCATCTCGTGTTCTTCAGCGATCACGGCGACATGCACGGCTCGCACGGCCAGTTCCGCAAGACGACGCCGTTCGAGGAGTCGATCCGCGTGCCGGTCATTATCAGCGGCGCGCAGCCGTACTACGAGGGGTATCGCAACGGCTTCTGGACGAACGTGCCGATCAATCACGTCGACCTCGCGCCGACGACGCTCGGGCTGTGCGGCTTCGAGCCGCCGGAGTGGATGGAGGGGACCGACTATTCGGGGTATCGGCTCGAAGGGCGGCCGAAGCGGGAGGAGCCGGTCTCGGCGTTCCTCCAGTCGGTCGAGCCGACCGGCCACCACAACAGCGTCGACCGCGCTTGGCGCGGCGTCGTGACGAAGGACAACTGGAAATACGTCTGCTTCGAGGGCACGCCGTGGCTCCTGTTCAACCTGAACGAGGACCCGTACGAGCAGGTGAATTTGGCGCACAACTCGCTGTACGCGGGCGAGCGCCGACGGCTGCACGGGCTGCTGCAGGAGTGGATCGATCGAACGGGGGATTCGTTCGCGTTGCCGGCGGTCTAGGCGGGCAGAAACTCTGACCACCCCGGCCTGCCGGCGCCGCGGGTGGCGGATAGTCGGAGAAACTCCGACTAAACCGCCCTGTGGGCACCGCGGGAGGCGGATAGTCGGAGAAACTCCGACTAAACTGCCCTGCGGGCGCCGCGGGTGGGGGATAGTCGGAGAAACTCCGACTAAACCGCCCTGCGGGCGCCGCGGGTGGCGAATAGTCGGAGAAACTCCGACTAAACCGCCCTGCGGGCGCCGCGGGAGGCGGATAGTCGGAGAAACTCCGACTAAACCGCCCTGCGGGCAGCGCGGGTGGCGGATAGTCGGAGAAACTCCGACTAAACCGCCCTGTGGGCGCCGCGGGAGGCGGATAGTCGGAGAAACTCCGACTAAACCGCCCTGCGGGCGCCGCGGGAGGCGGATAGTCGGAGAAACTCCGACTAAACTGCCCTGCGGGCGCCGCGGGTGGCGGATAGTCGGAGAAACTCCGACTAAACCGCCCTGCGGGCGCCGGTATTCACGTCCGAACGGGAAATGCTCCCGCTCAAACCGGCCCCGGTCGGGCGTAACGGGCATCGAACGGGAAATCCTCCGTCTTATTCCGCCAAAGCCAATAGTTTTCTAGGATTTCCCGTTTATAAGCAGGAGCTTTTCCCGTTCGTTACGCGGAGAGGCTCCCACGCTGCCGATGAGAGGGAGGCTTTCCCGTTCATGCGGGAGCGGCGGACTCGAGTCGGAAGAGAGCCCGCCGGAGCGACTCCGACGAACGACTAAAAAGACGTACGCGGACGAGGCGCGTACGTCTTGTCCATTTTCCGAGGCATAAAAATGAGGGGGAACTGACGTGGGAACGATATTATCGCTGAACGGCAGCGACTGGGAGTTTAAAGACTTCGTCGGCGAAGATTGGATCTGGCGCAATTCGGAGAAGCCGGACACGAAGGACGTCCGCTGGTGGCGGCGGGGCACGGTGCCGAGCTCGGTGCTGCACGATCTGCTCGCTCTCGGCGAAGTGCCGGACCCGTATTACGAGCGCAATTCGCTGCTCGTCGAATGGGTTCCGCAGCGGACATGGGTGTACCGCAAGCGGTTCGCCGTTCCGGCGTCGTTCCGCGGGCGGCGACTGAGGCTCTGTTTCGACGGCATCGATTACGAGGCGCATGTGTTTCTCAACGGCCGCCATCTCGGCGACCATCGGGGGATGTTCGTGCCGGCGGAATTCGACGCGACGGAGCACATTCGGTTCGACGGCGACAACCATGTCGCGGTCGTCATCGAGCGGGCGCCCGACGAGCAGCCGCAAGTCAGCAAGACGCGGTACGTGCGCACGCATAAGAGCCGGATGACGTACTGGTGGGATTTCTGCCCTCGTCTCATCCATCTGGGCATCTGGGACCGCGTCTATCTCGAAGCGACCGGGGACGTCCGCCTCGAGGACGCGTTCGTTCGACCGACCCTGACGGACGACTTCGCGAACGCGGACGTCGCCGTGACGACGACGCTGCATGCGGCGACGGCGGCGACCGTCGAGACGGACATCGTGCTGTCGCTCGCGGGCCGCGAGGTCGCGAGAACGTCGTCGACGCGAACGGTCGAGCCAGGGCGGGCGACGTTCGCGGAGACGCTGCGCATCGAGCGGCCGGAGCTATGGTGGCCGAACGGAGCCGGCGCGCAAACGTTGTACGACGCGAAGGTGACGGTGGCGGTTCGCGAGAAGGACGGGACGACGACGACGTCGGACGAGCGAACGACGACGTTCGGCATTCGGCGTATCGAATGGGCGCGCAACGAGACGCCGGACGAGACGGCGCTGCCGTACACGCTCGTCGTGAACGGACGCCGCCTGTATATGAAAGGCTGGAACTGGGTGCCGATCGACGCGATGTACGGCGTGGAACGGCCCGAGAAGTTAGAGCGGTTGCTCCGGCTCGCGCAGCGGGCGAACTGCAACTTGCTTCGCGTCTGGGGCGGGGGCCTCATCGAGAAGGAGGCTTTCTACGAAGCCTGCGACCGGCTCGGCCTGCTTGTCTGGCAGGAATTCATCCAATCGAGCTCCGGCATCGCGAACAAGCCGTCCGAGGATCCAGACTTCATCGACATGATGGTGCGCGAGGCCGAACGGTTCATCCCGCGCAAGCGCAACCACCCCTCCCTCGCCATCTGGTGCGGAGGCAACGAGCTGCAGCATGACGACGGCCGTCCGCTGGACGACGGCGAGCCCGTGCTTGCCGCGCTGAAGGACGTCGTGCGCCGTATCGATCCGGACCGGCTGTGGCTGGCGACGTCGCCGACTGGCCGACTGTTCAACAACACGCTCGAAAATATCGAAAAAGACCCGGCCGGTCTCCACGACGTCCACGGTCCATGGGAGCATCAGGGTCTCGTCGAGCAGTACGAGCTGTATAACCGAGGCACGTCGCTGCTTCACAGCGAATTCGGCGTCGAAGGGATGACGAACGCGAAGACGCTGTTCCGGACGATCGCGCCGGAGCGCCGCCTGCCCGCGACGCGGGACAATCCGGTGTACTTCCACCGGGGCTCCTGGTGGAACAACGAGCCGCTCGTGCAGCGTTCTTTCGGCGGCGGCATCGAGGACATCGAGACGCTTATCCGCGCCAGCCAGCTGCTGCAGGCGGAGGGGCTGCGGTATGCGGTGGAGTCGAATCTGCGCCGTCAATACCAGAGCAGCGGCACGCTCCCGTGGCAGTTCAACGAGCCGTTCCCGAACGCGTTCTGCACGTCGGCGCTCGACTACTATGCCGAGCCGAAGTCCGCGTACTACGCGGTCGCGCGAGCGTACCGGTCGCTATCCGTAACGGCCGCGTTCGGGGCGCAAGCGTGGGCGGGAAGAGATGGGTTCGAGGCTGAGATTTGGGCGGCGAACGATACGATGAATTCTCTCGAAAACGCTACGCTTACCGCCGCGCTCGTCGATGCCTACGGCAACGTGCAGGCATCGGCGACGACCGCCGTCTCGATCGGCGCGAACGGGTCGACGCGGCTCGCTTCGTTCGCATCGCCGCTGACATCGCTTCGGAGCGATTGGTTTTACCTCGATCTGACGCTTTCGGACGCGGAAGGCCGCAGGCTCGCCGACAATCGATACGTCTTCAGCGCGACGGCCGATCTCCGGCCGCTGCTCGGGGCGCCGTCGGCATCGCTTCGGGCGGAGGCGACCGCCGCGGCCGAAGACGCGATCGCGATCGCGGTGCGCATAACCAACGCGGGCGACGTCGCGGCGATCCGCGTGCGGCTCGAGGACGATCGGGAGCTGGATCGGATCGGATATGTCTTTTTCCAAGACAACGATTTCGATCTGTTGCCCGGCGAGAGCCGCACGGTGAACGTCTCGTTCTCGGGCGTGCCGAAACCGGAGCGGTCCATCCTCCTGGGCGGATGGAATACCGAGCCGATCCGCCTCGGGTAACGGGACGCGTCGAAGATAGGGTGCTCACGTGCAATGGCGCTGGCATCGGTAGAACGTGCGTTCCGGCACCTTGCATGTTATGATGGGGGGAAATGGTTCGCCGACGGAGGAGTTTTCGATGAAGCCGAAGAAGCCGTCCGACCTCTTAGCCGAGACTCCAGTAACCTATGAAATGTATGCAAGTTTGCCGGAAGACGGGAATCGCTACGAAGTCGCTACAAGATTATTACATCTTTAGCGCACCGATCGACGTCGTATTGTCCGAATCGCGTCCGAACATTCGCGCAGGCGAGACAAGGTGCAGAAGACGAAGGTATAAGCGCATTACGGCGTTCCTGAGTATTGGATCGTCGATTTGAAGAACTTTACGCTGGAGCAATATTCGCTTCGTGGGAACGTGTACGAGCTCGCGGAGGTTTATGCGGGGGGCGAGCCGGTTCGAAGCGAGCGACTCGATTGCGTCTCGTTTACGATGAACGATTTAACTCGAGATCTGCCGCCGGAATGGGCGGAACGATTGCAAGGAAGGCCGCTTTCGGGCCGCGCGCGATGCGCCGGCTCGAGAGCGGCCTTTTTGGTTTCGGACTAGTGAGCGAAAAAATCCGCTTTATAGCCGTACATGTGAGCGAACCGAAAGTATCCGCCTATATCCCTGCTCGCGCGCCTACAGCGACGCCTCCCCCGCCTTGGCGGCGGCGAGGAAACGCGAGATCGCGAGGGAGGCGGCCCCGAGCGCGGCGGAGTCGAGCCCGAGCGACGCGAACTCGATGCGGGAGCGGTCGCGGTGGTGGCGCAGCGAATGTCGTTCGACCGCTTCCCGCAGCGGTCGCTCGATCCAAGGCCGCGCCAAGGCGAGCCGGTTACCGATGATCGTCATCTCCGGATTGAACGCGTTGACGATGGTGGCGATGCCGATGCCGAGGTAGCGGCCGATCTCCTCCAGGACGCGAATCGCCGAAGGATCGCCCGCCTCCGCGAGACGGAGGGCGCCCTCAAGCTCCGCAAGCTCGGGAGAGACGCCCGAACGGGCCGTAAGCGCGATCTCGGAGGCGTACATCTCCCAGCAGCCCTCGCTGCCGCAGCCGCACGGGAGCCCCCGATCGGCCTGAATCGTCATGTGCCCGAGCTCGCCGGAGAAGCCGGAAGCGCCGCGGTACAGCTTGTGGTCGACGATGAGCCCGGTGCCGATGCCGACGCCGGCGCTGATATAGATGAGGTCGCCGACGTCCTTCCCGATGCCGAACTGCTTCTCGCCGACGGCGCCGACGTTCGCTTCGTTGTCGATGACGACCGGCATCGAGACGCGCGTCTCGAGCATCTCCGCCAGCGGCGCGTCGCTCCAGCCGAAGTTCGGCGCCGTGAGCACGACGCCGGCGTCGTCGACGATGCCCGGCACGCCGAGCCCGACGCCTACGACGCCGTACGGCGACGCGGGCGCGCCGTCCGCGAGCGAGCGGATCGTCCGCGCCGCGACGTCGGCGACCGCCGCCGGGTCCGACACGCGCAGCCGATGCCGTTCCTTCGCGACGATAGCGCCGGACAGATCCGTCAGCACGGCCGACACGGAATTGACGCCGAGATCGACTCCGACCGCGTACCCGGCTCCGGCGTTATATAACAGCATGACGGGCTTCCGACCGCCGCTCGATTCGCCGAGCCCGGTCTCGAGCACGAGCCGTTCCTCCAGCCATTCGGCGACGAGTGAGGAGACGGACGCCTTGTTCAGACCGATCTTCGCCGAGATGTCCGCGCGGGAGATCGGCGCATGCTCTCGAATCGTGTCGAGCACGAGCGATTTATTCATTCGTTTGATCAGCGTCTGGTCGCCGGTCATCTTCATGGGGCTTCGTTCGCTCCTATCGGAAGCAAGATTTCACTTATCATAGCACAATTTATGAAAATGATGAAACTTAGTTTGTTGTATCGACAAACGAAGTTGCTCATGATAGACTGAAGTCAGTTGGTCATACTAACGAAGAACTAAATCTTGGGAGGGCTTACAGGGATGAGCGTTTTCAAAGAAATCGGCAACATCCGTTACGAAGGCAAGGATTCGAAGAACCCGCTGGCCTTTAAACATTACAATCCGGACGAGGTCGTCCTCGGCAAGCGGATGGAGGAGTATCTCCGATTCGCCTGCGCGTACTGGCATACATTCACTGCGGAGGGTTCCGATCCGTTCGGCGCAGGCACCGCGATCCGACCGTGGAAGGGCTCCGGCCTCGACCTTGCGAAGGCGCGCGTCGAAGCGTCCTTCGAATTTTACGAGAAGCTCGGCATTCCGTTCTTCTGCTTCCATGATCGCGACATCGCGCCGGAGGGCGCGACGCTGCGCGAGACGAACAAAAATCTTGACGTCATCGTCGGCATGATGAAGGACTATATGAAGACGAGCAAGGTAAAGCTGTTGTGGAATACGGCGAACATGTTCACCAACCCTCGCTTCGTCCACGGCGCGGCGACGACGAGCAACGCGGAGGTGTTCGCGTACGCGGCGGCGCAAGTGAAGAAGGGTCTCGAGACGGGCCTCGAGCTCGGCTCGGAAAACTACGTCTTCTGGGGCGGCCGCGAAGGCTACGAGTCGCTGTTGAACACGAACATGAAGCTCGAGCTGGACAACCTGGCGCGCTTCTTCCATATGGCGATCGCGTACGCGGACGAAATCGGCTACAAGGGTCAATTCCTCATCGAGCCGAAACCGAAGGAGCCTTCCAAGCACCAGTACGACTTCGACGCGGCGACGACGATCGCGTTCCTGAAGACATACGGTTTGGATGACCGCTTCAAGCTGAACATCGAGGCGAACCACGCGACGCTCGCGGGCCATACGTTCGAGCACGAGCTGCACGTCTCCCGCATCAACGGCATGCTCGGCTCGATCGACGCGAACCAAGGCGACACGCTGCTCGGCTGGGATACGGACGAGTTCCCGACGGACCTGTACTCGGTGACGCTCGCGATGTACGAAATCGTACAGAACGGCGGCATCGGCTCCGGCGGCGTCAACTTCGACGCGAAGGTGCGCCGTCAATCGTTCGAGGCGGACGATTTGTTCTTCGCGCACATCGCGGGCATGGACACGTTCGCGCGCGGTCTGAAGGTCGCGGCGAAGCTCGTCGAAGACAAGGTGCTCGAGAACGTGCTGGACGATCGTTACGAGTCGTTCCGCTCCGGCATCGGCCTCGACATCGTCAGCGGCAAGGCGGACTTCAAGTCGCTGGAAGCGTACATTATCGATAAGGGCGAGATTGCGAACAAGTCCGGACGTCTCGAGCAAATTCGCGCGACGCTGAACGATTACATTTTCTAAACGATTCAGCACGTATATCCTGCGGGTGTAACACCTGAATCGTCTCGGAAAACGGATGCCTTCTTTTAGAGGACGGCGAAGCCGTTTATCCTTGATCCATATCGAAAATGCAACCAAGGAGGGCTTCCGACAGGCGGCCCTCCTTCTTTAGGGAGGAGATTCAAGGATGAAGTACGTTATCGGCATCGACCTCGGCACGAGCGCCGTCAAGGCGCTGCTCGTAGGCCAAGACGGAACGATCAAAGCGGAGGCGTCGCGGGAATACCCGCTGCTGCAGGAACGGTCGGGGCATAGCGAGCAACGGCCGGAGGATTGGGTGCGAGGCACGATTCAGGCGATCCAAGACGTCGTTCGCTCCTCGGGCGCGCCTGCGGAGTCGATCGAAGGCATCAGCTTCTCGGGTCAGATGCACGGCTTGGTATTGCTCGACGCGGCGCGCCGTCCGGTGCGCAACGCGATTCTGTGGAACGATACGCGCACGACGAAGCAATGCCGCGAGATCGAAGCGGCGCTCGGCGCCGAGCTGCTCGACATTACGCGCAACCCGGCGTTGGAAGGCTTTACGCTGCCGAAGCTGCTTTGGGTGAAGGAGAACGAGCCTGAGTTGTATGCGCTCGGGGAAGTGTTCGTGCTTCCGAAGGACTATGTACGGTACCGCTTGACGGGCGACATCGCCATGGATTTATCGGATGCGGCCGGGACGCTTCTGCTCGACGTACGCGCTTTGGGCTGGAGCGACGAGGTCGCGCGACGCGTCGGCGTCGACCGCTCGCTGTGTCCGCCGCTCGTCGAATCCGGCGCGCTCGTCGGTACGCTGCTGCCGGAGATCGCCGCCGAGGCGGGACTGTCCCCGAAGACGATGGTGTTCGCGGGCGGCGCGGACAACGCGTGCGGCGCGACGGGCGCCGGCATCCTCGGCGAAGACGCGGCGATGTGCAGCATCGGCACGTCCGGCGTCATCCTCGCGTACGAGAACGATAAGAACCGCGACTTCGCCGGCAAGGTGCACTTCTTCAATCACGCCGCGCCGGACGCGTACTACGCGATGGGCGTAACGCTCTCCGCCGGCCACAGCCTTGGCTGGTTCCGCGACACGTTCGCGGCGGGCGTCTCCTTCGGCGAGCTGCTCGCGGGCGTCGGCGACGTGCCGGTCGGCTCCAAGGGCCTTCTTTATACGCCGTATCTCGTAGGCGAACGGACGCCGCACGCGGACGCCGTCATTCGCGGCAGCTTCGTCGGCATGGACGCGTCGCATTCGCGGACCGACTTCGCGCGCGCCGTCATGGAAGGCATCACGTTCTCGCTGAACGAATCGATCGAGCTGTTCCGCGCCGCGGGCAAATCCGTCGGCCGCATCGTCTCGATCGGCGGCGGCGCGAAAAATCCGGATTGGCTGCAGATGCAAGCCGACGTGTTCCGCGCCGAGGTCGTGACGATGAAGAACGAGCAGGGGCCGGGCATGGGCGCGGCGATGTTAGCCGCGGTCGGCTGCGGCTGGTTCGGGTCGCTCGCCGATTGCGCGAAGACGTTCCTCGAATACGGCGCGGCATACGAGCCGAAGGCCGCCGACGTCGAAAAATATGCGCAGCTGTTCCAGGTTTATAAAGACGTATATGCGCAAACGCGCGAGCTGAACGAACGGCTGGCGCCGTTCCGGGTGTAAGAACGAACGTATAAGAAAAAGCCGACGAATCGTCGGCTTTTTCCCGTTTTCCGATGGCTAAAGGATCGTGTTCTGCGCCGCGGATTGCGCTTGCTGCACCGCCTGCTGCGCTTGCTGTACCGCTTGCTGGGCTTGCTGGGCTTCCTGCTGCAATTGCTGTTGCGTCTGTTGGAACTGCTGCATCGCTTGCTGCGTAGAAGCCTGGGCTTGCTGCATCGTTTGCTGCGGAGCGGCCTGCGCTTGCTGCATCGCTTGCTGCGAAGCGGCCTGCGCTTGCTGCATCGCTTGCTGCGAAGCGGCCTGCGCTTGCTGCATTGCTTGCTGCGAAGCGGCCTGCGCTTGCTGCATCGCTTGCTGGAGCTGCTGCTGTTCTTGCGCGGTCATTTGGGCGCCGAACTGCGTGCTCGCTTGCTGCAGCTGTTGCTGAGCTTGCTGCAGTTGTTGCTGCGCCTGCTGAATCTGCTGCGGATTCATGGAGGCTTGCGCCTGCGTCAACGCTTGCTGCGCTTGCTGCGCGGTTTGGATCGCTTGCTGCACGCTCTGCTGGGCTTGGGTCATCTTTGTCGTCAACCTCTCGTCTCCGGATATGGTTGGATAGAAGAACCATCCGAACTTAAGATGCGGCAAGTCGGCTCAAATTATTACAACCCGAGTCCGATGTCGAAGAGGAAACGCTCGACCCGCGTCGAAATGATGGGTTGCGCGACGATGAACAGAAAAATGGAGTGACCCATATGACCATTCGATTGAAGCCCTTCGACCTCGACGAGTCGGAAGCGCTCGTGTCCTTCTTGACCGGCCAGCCTTGGCCGTACCACGGCAATCCGAATCCGTCCGAAGAGAGCGTCAGGGACGGTATCGCGAACGGAAGATACGCGGGAGAGGACACGCTGACGTTATGGATCGTAGAGGGGGACGAGAAGCTCGGGCTGATCCGCTTGTTCGACCTCGGCGACCTGACGCCCGTATTCGATATTCGCATCGACGCCGCCCGACGCGGCCAAGGCGTCGGAACGGCGGCGGTCCGCCTTCTGGCGGATTACGTATTCACGGAATTCCCGGACAAAATCCGGTTCGAGGGCCATACCCGGAACGATAATTACGCGATGCGCAAGACGTTCGCCAAGGCGGGCTTCGCGAAGGAAGCGTACCACCGGAAGGCGTGGCCGACGAACGGAACGTTGTACGACTCGGTCGGTTATTCGATCCTTCGCGAGGACTGGGCGGAGGGAAAGGTCAGTCCGGTCGATTGGAACGACGTCCCTTATTAACAGGGGTCGCCTTCCGCCACCTTGAACCACACATGGCGGTAATCGATCATGCCGAGCGCGTTGTGCTCCACGCCGCCGATCTTCGGGTCGAAGTACGCGTCGAAGGCGGAATGGAAGAGGAACACCATCGCGTGCGACGAGCGGATCGCCTCCGACAGCTCGTCGACGCATCGCCAGCGGCCCTCGGCGGTCGGCTCGAGGTACATGCGGCGCATGAGATCCGCGGCCATGGCGCGATGCGCGTCGTCGAGCAGATGCATGCCGACGGCGCTCGCCGGGGAGAAGACGAAGTCGACGAACGTCGCTTCGCCTTCTTCCATGACGACGCTGTAATAGACGATGTGCCCGGGCTGGCGATCGACGTTCGACTGGAAGTCGCAAAATCGAGAAATCCGCGGCTCGAGCGCGATGCCGTACCGCGCGGCGAATTCGCAGATGAGCTGCGTCTCCTTCGCCCGGTTCGAGCTGGAATCGATTAGCAGCGTGCTTCCGTCGTACCCGGATCGCTCGAGGAGCGATCGGATGCGATCGGGATCGGGAGACGGCGCGGCGCTCTCTGCGCCTTCGACGAAGCCGTAGGCGGGTCTCAGCCGATCGTCGCCGAGCGCCGCGAGCATCGCCGCGCGGTCGATCAGCTCGTCGAGCGCCTGCCGGAACAGCGGGTCATGCTGCGGGCCGGGCTGACGCAGATTGAACGTAAGCATACGGCAGCTCCGGGCCGAAGAGGTTCGGAGCCTGGCGTACTGCTCCGAATCGTCTCGGAACGCGAGACCGCAAGCCCCCTTCTGCACGAGGTCGAGCCGGATCGGCAAGGAGGGCAGCTCGTTGTCTTCGCTGATGAAGTGCATCTCCACCCGATCGAGATGCGGCCGTCCTAAGAAATAATGCGGGAACGCGTCCAGCACGCACAGCCGATCCGTCCGTCGCGCGATCTGGAACGGGCCGGTTCCGACGGGCTCGTCGAAGAACGCGTCTCCCCGTTGTTCGAGCAAATCCCGCGGAAGAATCGAAGCGCCGTCGAAGCCGAGGATGCGGGGAAACCAGACGCATGGCTCGTTAAGCTCGAATTCCACGACATGCGAGTGGAGCGCGGCGACGCCGCGGAGCAAGCCGAAATTCGGATGCCGTCTTAACCGCTCGAACGTAAAAACGACGTCGTCCGCGGTCAGCTCCCGCTTATGATGGAACAACGCCCCTTTGCGCAAATACGCCGTCCACCGGCGTCCCTCGGCGTCAGATTCCCAGTGGTGGGCGAGCCTCGGGACGACGTCTTCCTGTTCGGGACAGTACTTGACGAGCGTATCGAAAATTTGCCGGCACAGATGCCCTTCCCCGACGAAGTAGATGCGGGCGGGATCGAGCGAGCCGATCTGGTCGTACACCGGAACGCGAAGCGTATCCAGCGCCCGTTCGCTTCGGTCCTCCCGCGAGAAACCGAAGAAATCGTTCAACCACGACGAAAAGCGCTCCGCGCCCTCGGGCAGTCGTCCTCGCTCCTGCACGAGCCGGATCGCGCCTCGAACGTCCCCTTGCTCGGCAAGCCGCCGGGCGACCTCCTCCACGATTCGCTCTCGATCGGCGAGCAGCTCGATTTCCGACGTGCGTCCGCGGCCGCGGCCCGGGTGCCAGGCGATCCACGCGGCTTCTTCCATCTTGCGCAGGATGAACTTCGCGTTCCTCTCCGTACACTGGAACACATGGGCGAGCCGCTCCAGCGTAACGGGCGTTCGATCGCCGGCTCTCGCGACGTCCAGCGCATCGGACAAATTCATGTAATGCGTCTCGAGTTGCATGCTCCGCTCCCCCTTCAAGTCTTCGTATCGAAAAGGTGAAAAGGAAAAACTTTGATTTTCACTTTTCTTCTCCTTTTAAAAGCTTACAATGAATATAGGAGAACGTTCAAGGGGGAATTCGGGATGCACCATCCTTTTTTCGAAGAATGGAAGGCGCAAGAAGAAGCGAGAACATTGGAACAAGTCGGGAGGCACGCTTGGAAGTCCTCCGTCGCGGAACCGTCGCTGGCGGAGCCGTCGTTCGCGGAGCGTTGCGGAGACCGCGTGTGGCGGCTGCGGCTCCGCTTCGCATCGCTTCAAGTATGCGTCTCGTTCCGTTGGCGCGGACAGCTCGACCGGTAATCGGGGATTTCCCCGGTCTTCCGACGGTTTCCCTTTCGCCCGAAACGCGATACACTATCCTGTAATGGATAGGGAGAAGAGAGAGGGCGTTACGGGTGGAGTTCGAGGCATTGTTGGCCGATTTCGGCTATGCGGCATTATTTTTGGCTTTTTGCTTAGGGATCGTCGGACTTCCGATTCCGAACGAGGTCGTCGTCATGTCGGGCGGCGCGGTGTCCTCGGAGGGGCTGCTGCTTCCGGTTCCTGCGTTCCTCATGGCGTTCGGCGGCATCTGCTGCGGACTGACCGTCGGCTTCGTCATCGGCCGGTACGTCGGATTGCCGATCTTGAAGCGGTTCAGCGCAAGGGGACCCAAATTCGAAAAAAATATCGAGCGGGCGCAGCAGCTCGTCGGTAAATACGGAAGCGCCGCGCTGTTATTCACGTATTTCATTCCGTTCCTTCGCAATTTGATGCCGTACGTCGTCGGCGCCAATGCGATGAAATACCGGACGTTCGCGTTGTACGCATATACCGGCGCGTTCCTATGGACGGCGATCTTTTTCCTCGTCGGTTACTTCACCGGATCCAACGTTGCATGGGAAGCATGGGAATAATGAAGAACAACGATGGAAGGGAGCGTTCGCCCTCGCGGCTGAACGCTCTTTTTTTGACGCATAATACGGGTGTCTCGTCACAAGGAAGGAGGGATACCGATGGGCAGAGGCAATAACAAGCAGTCCGTGGACAATAACGAGTCCCAGATGCCGCAAGCGCCGAAGTACGACGTGCGCGACCGCGGCGCCGCTTCGGAAACCGAGTTCGCGCAGGAGCTCGGGGACCGCTACGAGGTCGAGCGGAAGCAGGGCTTTCCGGCGACGGGCGTTCGAAGAAAAAGGAAGTAACGCGCCTTACCAGCGTTCGCCGGCGATGTCGGCGGGCGCTTTTTTCTTATCCGCAAGAAGTCAACCACAGTTAAATGATGACCCGTACTCCCCACCGGGAGTTAACCCGATCGTCTCGTCCGTATGGTAAGGTTAATAGCAGAACGGACGAAAAAGGAGCAACGAAACATGAAGCTATCCGTATTTACGGTCGCGACGCCGGATTTGACGCCGGCCGAACTGATCCCGGTCGCGAAGGAAGCCGGACTGGACGGTTTGGAATGGCGGTACACGTCTACTGCTCCGGAGCGGAGGAACGAAGCCCCGTCCTTCTGGGGCAACAACTTATGTACGATCGATCCGGCGACGACGACGGACGAGGAACTGGACGCTCTCGCGGAAACGGTCCGCGGCCATGGGTTGACGACGGCGGCGCTGACGCCGTATTTAACCGCCGGCGACGTCGAAGGGACCGAACGGGCGATGCGCCATGCGGCGCGGCTCGGAGCGAAGGCGATCCGCGTCGGCGTACCGCGGTACGACCGCACGGCCGATTATAACGAATTGTTTGCGAAAGCGGTTGCGTACCTGGAATCGGTCGAAACGCTGTCGGAGAAATACGGCGTGAAGGGACTCGTCGAGACGCATCACATGACGATCACCGCCAGCGCTTCGCTAGCGCATCGACTTGTCGGCCGGTTTTCTCCGGAGCACGTCGGCGTGCTGTACGACCCCGGCAACTTGATCCACGAAGGCTACGAGAACTACCGCATGGGATTGGAGCTGCTCGGACCGCACCTCGCTCACGTACACGTGAAGAACGCGGGTTGGTTCCCGGGCGAAACCGCCGGTGCGCCGTGGACATGCCGGTGGGTCGCGATGGACCGGGGCATCGTCGATTGGAAACAGGTGCTCGCCGATCTGAAGTCGGTCGGGTACGACGGTTGGTTCGGCGTCGAGGATTTCAGCGGCACGCACGACACGAAGACGATGCTCGCGACGTATGCGACATGGTTTCGCTCCTTGGCGGAGCAAGCGTAAGGATACCATTTTCGAACGGGGAGAGATCAAGCATGAATCAAGTCCGAATCGGCATCGTCGGCATGGGCAACATGGGGTGGGGCCATGCGAAGTACCTTACGGAAGGCAAAGTGAAGGGCGCCGTATTGACGGCGGTCAGCGACTTGTTCGAATCGAAGCGACGGCAGGCGAAAGAGACGTTCGGCGAAGGGCTCGCGACGTTCGAATCCGCGGAGGAGCTGTTCGCCTCCGGCCTCGTGGACGCTGTGCTCGTCGCGACGCCGCACTACGATCACCCGGAATGCGCGATTCTCGCGTTCCGCCACGGGCTCCATGTCCTCGTTGAGAAGCCGGCAGGGGTATATACGAAGCAAGTGCGCCTCATGAACGAAGCGGCGGCGGCGAGCGGGAAAGTATTTTCCATCATGTACAACCAACGCACGAACCCGATCTATATGAAGCTGCGCGATCTGATCGCCTCCGGCGAGCTGGGGGAAATCCGGCGGACGAACTGGATCATCACGAACTGGTACCGTTCGCAAAGCTACTACAACTCGGGCGGCTGGCGCGCGACGTGGGCGGGCGAAGGCGGCGGCGTCTTGATCAACCAGGACCCGCATCAGCTCGATCTGTGGCAGTGGACGATCGGCATGATGCCGACCCGCGTCCGCGCGTTCTGCCATTTCGGCAAGTACCGCGACATCGAGGTCGAGGACGACGTAACCGCCTATGTCGAATACGCGAACGGCGCCACCGGCGTGTTCGTGACGACGACCGGCGAAGCGCCGGGCACGAACCGGTTCGAAGTGACGGGCGACCGCGGCAAGATCGTCATCGAAGACGGCAAGCTGACGTTCTGGCGTCTGCGCGTGTCCGAGCCGGAATTCAACGCGACGTACACGGGCGGCTTCGGGCAGCCGGAATGCTGGAAGTGCGACATTCCGATTCATGGGACCAGCCCCGAGCATATGGGCATTACGCAAAACTTCGTCGATGCGATACTGAACGGCGCGCCGCTCATCGCTCCCGGAGAAGAAGGCATCAAGGGGCTTACGCTGTCGAACGCGATGCATCTGTCCACCTGGACCGACAATTGGGTCGATCTTCCGATCGACGAAGAGCTGTACTACGAGCTGCTGCAGGAGCGTATTCGCGCTTCGACGTTCAAGAAGCCGGAAGCTTCGGGCGACAAGGTGCTGAGCGTCGGCGGCACGTTCAATTCTTAAGGGCGGGGGATTCGGGAAAATGGTGCAAAAAAACGACGGCATGAACTATGCCCCGCAAGGGAAACCGAAGCCGGTCGTCGGTTCGGGCGAATTCGTCTTCGCCGCGACGGCGCTGGAGCACGGGCACATCTACGGGCAATGCAACGGCTTGGTCGAGGCGGGCGGCACGCTGAAGTGGGTGTACGACCCCGATCCGAAGAAGGTCGAAGCGTTCGCGGCGAAATACCCGGGCGTACAGGTCGCTAGATCGTTGGATGAAATATTGCAGGACGCCGACGTCCGTCTCGTGGCGGGAGCGGCGATCCCTTCCGATCGATGCGCCCTCGGCCTTACGGTTATGAAGCATGGCAAAGATTACTTCACGGATAAGACGCCGTTCACTTCGCTCGAGCAGGTGGAGGCGGCTCGCGAAGCCGCGGCCGCTACCGGCCAGAAGTACATGGTGTATTACAGCGAACGGCTGCACGTCGAGAGCGCGGTGTTCGCGGGGCAGCTCATCGCGGACGGCGCGATCGGGCGCGTCGTGCAGGTGATCGGCACGGGGCCACATCGGTTGAACGCGCCGTCGCGGCCGGACTGGTTTTTCAAGAAAGCGCAATACGGCGGCATTCTGTGCGACATCGGCAGCCATCAGATCGAACAGTTCTTGTTCTATGCAGGCTGCTCCGACGCGCGGGTCGCGTCGAGCAAGGTCGCGAACTATCATAACAAGGATTATCCGGAGCTGGAGGATTTCGGCGACGCGACGCTCGTCGGCGACAACGGCGCGACCAACTATTTCCGCGTCGACTGGCTGACGCCGAACGGACTCGGCACGTGGGGCGACGGCCGGACGATCATCCTCGGCACCGAGGGCTATATCGAGCTTCGGAAGTACATCGACATTGCGCGCGAGAAGTCGGGAGATCATCTGTACTTGGTCAACGGCGAAGGGGAGAAGCACTTGTCGCTCCGCGGCCAGGTCGGGTACCCGTTCTTCGGCGAATTGATCTTGGATTGCCTGAACCGAACGGAGAAGGCGATGACGCAGGCGCACGCGTTCAAAGCCGGCGAATTGTGCGTCCGGGCGCAGCTGCAAGCCGAGCGGGTAGAATAAGCGAGGCGGATCTTGTACAATGGGGGAAAGCCTGATTCGGGAAGGATCCCTGGACATGAGACCCGTAGAGCTCGGACATCGGAAAGATCACCCGTTGGAGATGACGTTCCATTCGCATCCTTACTATGAAATTTTCTTTTTTCACAGCGGACGATGCAATTACGTCATCGGGCCGAACGTCTACTCGCTGTCGCCCGGCGACCTCATTTTGATGCACGGCATGACGCTGCACACGCCGAATCCGGATACGCGGGTGCCGTATGTGCGGAGCATGATTCATTTCCAACCGGAGTTCCTGCATGAGTTTATGAATCGGAAATATATCGCTCCGCTGCTGAGACCCTTCGAAGAGCTGCGCAATTACCGGCTGCAGACCGGGGCGCGGAAGGACGAGGTCGAGCGGCTGCTCGCGGATATGGCGGCGCTGCAGGACTCGCCGGAGGAGCGCGCCTACGAGCGGTTCTTGCTGCGATTTATCGACTTGCTGTACGTCGTGGGCGAGCTGTGCCGCTCGCCGATGGCGGCGGACGCCGTCGACGGCGTCCGCTCGGAGCGGGAGCATCATGTGCAGCGCGTGATCGACTTCATCGAGTCGCATTACGCGGAGGACTTCTCGATGGAGGACGTGGAGCGGGAGCTGCACGTCAGCCGACATTATCTCGCCCGGGTGTTCAAGGCGTGGACCGGCTGGACCGTGTTCCAGTTTCTGTATCAGCGCCGGATCAATCAGGCGAAGACGTTGTTCCTCGTCGACGGCGAGCTGTCCGTCTCCGAAGTGAGCGAGCGCGTCGGCTTCAAGCATCTGTCTCACTTCAGCCGCGTCTTCAAGCAGTGGGAAGGCTGCGCGCCCGAGCAATACAAGCGGTCGCTCGCCGCCTCGCCTCGTTCGTGGCGGAGTTGAGCGGGCGTCAGGGAGCATGGTATCATATCTATATCGAAAATAACTTCTGCGCGCAAAGCATGCGCCGCCGGCCTAATGGGCCAGCGGCGCTTTTTTTTGTTGTTGCGCTATATTTTCAGGAAGGGGAGACGGGTGTTGCTGTTCGAGGAACAATTCGAAGCTTGGCATCGGGGACATGTCGAGGCGAGCGCGGGAGAGCGTCGCCGGCGGTTGAAGGAAAAGTACGGGGATGCGGAAAAGTTGTTTTTACGCAATGTGTGGTTCCCGGCGTTCAAGTCGTTGGATGGTCTGTTTCCTGAACATGAAGTGCTGGATGCGGAAGGGAAGACGAGATTCATGGACCACGCCTACATCGCGCCGGGTTTCTTATGGGGGTTCGAGGTGGACGGGTACGGACCGCATTTGAGAGACATCGATCGGCGTCAGTTCGCGGACGAGCGCAGAAGGGATGTGAGTTTGAAGGCCCTTGGTTGGCGAATCGCGCGGTTTGCATTCGACGACGTCAACGAGAAGCCTTGGGTTTGCCGCCGGCTGTTAGAGATGATTTTGGGTGGATCGGCGAAGGAGAGGGAGGGGAATGCAGAAAGCTTCAGCAAGGACCGCGTCATTAGGCATGCGATGGCGTTGGGAGGGACGATTAGCATAAGGGAGGCCCGGGGACTCCTTGGACAGAGCGATAAGCCGACGCTTGCCCTGCTTCGCGCGCTGGTCCGCGATGGCTTGCTTGAGCCATGCAGCGAGGGGGCGCAGCGGGTGCACCGGTACCGTCTCCGCAAGGAGGCGTTGGCGGAGTACTGGGGGACACATCCGTATAGGAGTCCGAAGAAATAATCGGAGGATATCCGACTAATGGAGCCGCGGAGGCCGCTGGAGGCGGGATAGTCGGAGTTTTTCCGACTAATGGCGCCGCGGAGGCTGGAGGAGGCGGGATAGTCGGAGAATGTCCGACTAATCGGCCCTCGGAAGCCGCTGGAGGCGGGATAGTCGGAGATTGTCCGACTAATGGCGCCGCGGAGGCCGGTGGAGGCGGGATAGTCGGAGAATGTCCGTCTAATCGGCCCTCGGAAGCCGGTGGAGGCGGGATAGTCGGAGAATGTCCGACTAATGTCGCCGCGGAGACCGCTGGAAGCGGGATAGTCGGAGTTTATCCGACTAATCGGCCCGCGGAGGCCGCTGGAGGCGGGATAGTCGGAGATTGTCCGACTAATGGCGCCTCGTAAGCCGGTGGAGGAGGGATAGTCGGAGTTTTTCCGACTAATGGCGCCGCGGAGGTTGGAGGAGGCGGGATAGTCGGAGAATGTCCGACTAATGGCGCCGCGGAGGCGGGCGGGGGCGGGATAGTCGGAGAATGTCCGACTCTCGTTACGCCCCGCCGTAGATCGTCTGCCGCACGGAAGCGTCGACCTCGTCGGGTCGGCCGTCGAAGACGACGCGGCCCTCGCGAAGGCCGACGATCCGGTTGCAGTACGCGAGGGCGAGCTCGACGTCGTGCAAGTTGACGACGGTGACGCGGCGGGCGTCCTCCCGGTGAATGCGGGCGAGCAGCTCGAGGATGCCGCGCGAGGTGACCGGGTCGAGGCTCGACACCGGCTCGTCCGCGAGCAGCACCGCGGGGCGCTGCACGAGCGCGCGAGCGATCGCGACGCGCTGCCGCTGGCCGCCGCTGAGCTGCTCGACGCGGCGCGGACCGAAGCCGCCGAGCTCGACCGCTTCCAGCGCGGCCGCCGCCGCGGCGCGTTCCCGCGCGCTGAAAAACCCGAGCGCGTTGCGCCATGCCGGACGCTGCCCGATCGCGCCGAGCAGCACGTTCGTCAGCGCGCTCGTACGAGGGACGAGTCCGAATTGCTGGAACACCATGCCGATGCCCGCGCGGCAATCGCGAAGCGCCCGCGAACCGAGCCGCGTCACGTCCCGGCCGTCGATCTCGACCGAACCCGACGACGGCTTGACCAGCGCGTTGATGCAGCGGATAAGCGTCGACTTGCCCGCGCCGCTGCGTCCGAGCACGCCCGTCATCTCGCCGGGGCGGAAGTCGAGCGTCACGTCGCGCAGCGCGGGCAAACCGCCGCCCGAGGCGTAATCGACGGTTACCCGCCGGAGCCGAACGGTCATCACAACGCCGCCTTTCTTATATCATCTTTCTTCTCGCCCATGCGCTGAGCGCGTCGGCGAGAAGAACGAGCGCCATTATGACGATCACGTCGACCGTCACTTGGGCGTACTTGAAAATTTTAAAATGCATGAACAATTGCTGTCCGATGCCGCCGGCGCCGATGAAGCCCAAGATAAGGGACGTGCGGATCGCGACCTCGAACCGATAAAAGTATTGCGAGACGACGTTCGGGGCGATCTGCGGCAAGATCCCGTACAACGCCTCCATGCCTCGCGACGCGCCCGCCGCGCGGAGCGCCTCCTGCGGGGCGGGATCGGCCGCTTCGACCAACTCGGAAACGAGCTTCCCGAGCACCCCGACGTTATGAAGCAGGATGGCGAGGACGGCCGGGAACGGACCGAGCCCGACCGCGACGACGAAGAGCAGGCCGAATACGATCTCCGGGACGGAACGCAGTAAGCTGAGGAACGCGCGAACGGCGCCCCTCAGCCATGGCGTCGCGACGTTGCCGGCCGCGAGAAGGCTGAGCGGCAAGGCGACGAGCAAGGCGAAGAAGGTGGACAGGAAGGCGATCATGAGCGTATCGATCGACAGCCGCACCGCGTCGCCGAGTACGCTCCAGTCGGGAGGCAGCCAGTCGTTGCGCAGGAAGACGACGATATTCGCCGCCGCGGCGAACTTCGTGACGTCCAGCTCGAGCCCGATCCAACTCAAGGCGAGCAGGAGCGCAAGCGCCGTTCCTAAGGCGATCGTACTTTTCTTGAGCCAAAGCATACCGCGTAGCCTCCGTTATTCGAGGCGGCCCTCTTTTTCCGCGACGACGCGGATGGACTCGTAATCCTCGTTGCTGGTCGGCGCGAAGCCGGAGATGCCGAAGCCGGACAAGATCGACTCGTCGGTAATCGATACGAACGTATCCTGCAGCTTCTTAATCAGTTCGGCGTCCATGCCTTTCTTGACGGCCCATGGATATTGATACAGCTCCTCGGATTGCCAAATCACCTTGAACTGATTCCCGTCGATCGTGCCTTGTTCGACGAGGTTGTCGTAGATCGCGCTGTCGATCGCGCCGGCGTCCACATCCTTATTTTGCACCGCGATCGCCGTAATATCGTGCGACCCCGTATAACGAACTTCCTTCAGCTTCGACTCCGTCTCCGAAACGAGCACGCCCCGCGCCTTCAATTCGACGCCAGGCACGAGCGAGCCGGAGGTGCTGCTCGGGTCTCCGAAAGCGAACGAGACGGCGCCCGGGTCGGCGAACAATTCGTCGAGCGAATTCCAGGGGTTGTCCTTGTGCGTAATAATGTAAGAATAATAGAGCGGCTTTCCCTTCACCAATTGGACGACGATCGCTTCCGCGCCGCTCTTGTGATGCGCGACGACGTAGGTCAGCGGACCGAAGAACGCCATATCGACATGTCCGAAGTTCATCGCTTCGACGACGCCGTTATAGTCCGGATAATCCGAGATCTCGACCTCTCGGTCAAGCGCGTCGGACAGAATCGTCTGCAGCTTCTTCATCGCTTCGCCGAGCTGTCCTTCGGTTTGTACGGGAATGACGGCGATCTTGAACGGCTCGTCCGCCTTGGCGCCCGATCCCGCGCAGCCCGTCAGCGCTGTCAATGCCAATATGATGGATAATAATGCCAGTAACGCTGTTTTGGAAAATTTCATCCTCTTCTTCTCTCCGTCTCTCGTAAGTTTCCTGAAATTCATGACCCCATTGAAAATTATTCAACGATTACTGTAACAAACGCCCTTCGCATTTGTAAAGACGCGAAGGGCGCTTTTTCGTTACCTATAGATTTCCGCAGCGTTATCGAGGAACAACCGAATCATCGGATCCGATGCGCGAGTCGCTTCGAAGGCGGCATAAAAGCTTCGATCGGTCGGCAGTTCGGCGACCGTCCGTAACGCGCGCGGCAGCGACAGCGCCCAACGGGAGACGACCGTGGCGCCGACGCCGGCTTCGGCGAGCGCCATCGCCGATTCCGTCGAGGACGATACCGCGGCCGTCATCAAATCGGTTGCGGACAGGCCGATCCCCGCGAGCGCCCGATCGAGCGCCTGTCGCGTGCCGGAGCCTTCCTCCCGCAGGACGAAGGGCAAGGCGGTCCACTCCGGAGAAGCGCCGGCGGAATCCCCCGCCGGGGGTTCAATGACGGCGTCCGCGGCCGCGACGACGACGAGCGTGTCCGGCACGACCGGCACGAATTGCAGGACGGGGGAGGGACGGAGAACGCCGACGAACGCGACGTCGATGTGCCGCTGCTCGAGCCGCGATAACACGGCGTCCGAGCCGTCCTCGACGACCGACAGCTCGACGTGCGGATACCGCTCGATAAGCCGCTTCGCGATGGCCGGGAGCAAGTAAGAAGCGGGCACGGTCGAGGCGCCGATGCGAAGCTTCCCCGAGGGGACGCCGGCGCGCGAACGGCACTCGGCCGCCAGCGCATCCCACTCGGCCAGCATCGCCTTCCCGCGCTCGTAGACGAGCCTCCCGGCCGCGGTCGGCTCGACGCCTCCGGTACGGTGGAACAACGGGAGCCCGAGTTCGTCCTCCAACGCTTTGATTTGCTTGCTCAACGCGGACGGGGTCAGCCCGAGGGCGCCGGCCGCTTCCGTGAAGCTGCGGCGATCCACGATATTTACGAACGATTGCAATCTTTTCAGCTGCATGGGGAAAGCGTCACTTCCTTTTTTCCGGACGAGGATCATGATTGTAGTATACACGTCTGAAAGCCGACATGCGTTGGAATCTATTTTTTTTGTAAATATACCTATTTTAGTAGAAAAATGTGGTAGAATCTGAACGTTGGTTAAAAAACGCGAATGGGTCCGGGAGGAGAGCGAGCATGCGCAAGAATGCATGGAAGCGAGGCGTGTTAGCGGCGACAGTGGCATTCAACGTGATGGCGGTGCCCGTATGGGCGTCGGCGGCGGAGGAAACCGCGCCTGTCGTCAAGCTGCGGGTGTTGGAAACGACGGATTTGCACACGAATATGGTCAACTACGATTATTTCGCGGACAAGCCGACGGACGAATACGGCTTCGCCAAGACGGCGACGCTCATCAAAGAGGCTCGCGCGGAAGCGAAAAACAGCTTGCTGTTCGACAACGGCGATCTCATCCAAGGCAACCCGCTCGGCGATTACGTCGCCAAGGTGGATCCGCTGCAGCAAGGCGAGACTCATCCGGTATATAAAGCTATGAATCTCTTCGGCTATGACGCGGGCAATATCGGTAATCATGAATTCAACTTCGGCTTAGACTTCCTGGCTACGTCGCTCGCAGGAGCGGACTTCCCCTATGTGAACGCGAACGTATACGTCGACGACGGCGACGCGGACGAATCGAACGATCGTCATTATTTCGAACATCCATATCTCATCCTCGACCGCGAAGTCGTCGACGAGTCGGGAACCAAACATACGATCAAGGTCGGGGTCATCGGCTTCGTACCTCCTCAGATTATGGCATGGGACAAGGCGCATCTCGAGGGCAAGGTCGTCGCGAAGGACATCATTCAGACGGCGAAAGCGCTCGTGCCCAAGATGAAGGAAGAAGGCGCGGACATCGTCGTGGCGATCCCGCACTCCGGCTTCGAAACCGTTCCGCAAACCGACAATATGGAAAACGCGACGTACTACCTGAGCGAAGTGCCGGGCATTGACGTCATCCTGTTCGGGCATGCGCACAAGAACTTCCCGGATCCTTCCTTCGCGAATACGCCGGGCATCGACTTGGAGAAGGGGACCATCAACGGCGTAGCCGCCGCGATGCCGGGGTTCTGGGGCAACCATCTCGGCGTCGTAGATTTGGAGCTCACCCAAGTCGACGGCGAATGGACCGTATCGAATTCGAAGGTCGAGCTGCGGAAAATTTTCGACGCGACGGCGAAGACGGCGCTCGTCGAGGCCGATCCGGCCGTGGTGGAAGCGGTGGAAGCGGAGCATCATGCGACGATCGAATACGTTCGCGGTCCGGTCGGCGAGACGTCGGCTCCGATCAACAGCTTCTTCGCGCTGCTGCAGGACGACCCTTCGATCCAGATCGTAACGGATGCGCAGACCGCTTATATCGAGAATGCGCTGCAAGGCACGGAATACGAAGGATTGCCGATTTTGTCCGCGGGCGCCCCGTTCAAGGCGGGCGGCCGTCAAGGTCCGAACTACTATACGAACATCCCCGCGGGACCGATCGCGATCAAGAACGTGGCGGACCTGTACTTATACTCGAACACGGTGCACGCGGTATGGCTGACGGGCGCGGAAGTGAAGGAGTGGCTCGAGTGGACGGCGGGACAATTCCTGACGATCGATCCGACTTCTACGGAGGCGCAGCCGCTCGTGGACCCGACGTTCCCGACGTACAACTTCGACGTCATCGACGGCGTCACGTACGAGCTCGACGTGACGCAGCCGCCTCGATACGACGCGAGCGGCAAAGAGCTCGCGAATCCGAATTCGCATCGGGTCGTCAACCTGCAGTATAACGGCAAGCCGATCGATCCGGAGCAGAAGTTCGTCGTCGCGACGAACAACTACCGCGCTTCGTCCTCGCTTCGCGCCAATCCGGACGGCGAACGCATTATCGTGAAGGCGCCGGACGAAAATCGCCAAGCGGTCATCGATTACATTCGCGACAACGGAACGATCAACCCGTCGGCGGACGGCAACTGGAAGCTCGCGAACACGTTCGGTTCGGCGAAGGTGACGTTCCAGACGTCCCCGGCCGCGGCCGAGTTCGCGAAGTCGATGGATACGCTGCAATACCTTGGCGAGACGGCCGACGGCTATGCGGAATACCGCGTCGTCTTGGGCGGCGATTCGGCGTCAACGCCTGCGCCAACGCCAGCGCCAGCGCCAACGCCAACGCCAACGCCAGCGCCAGTACCTGCGCCTGCTCCATCGCCGGCCGCAGAGCAAACTTACGTCGTGAAATCGGGAGACAACCTGACGAAGATCGCGAAGAAGTATGGCGTCGCTTGGCAGCAAATCGCGAAGCGCAACCAACTGAAAAATCCGAATTTGATTTATCCGAACCAAGTACTCGTCATTCCGATGAAGTAAGACGATTCGGCCCAATTTCGACCCGGGGGGAAGCCCTCGGGTTTTCTTTTGCATTTTCAAGAGAGGAGAACGCATGAAAACGGACGCGACAGCAAAAAATACCAACCGTGAACCATAACGGGGGGAGCGCCATGGCGATGCGCAGGGATCGGCGGACGTTCCGTCGGAAAATCGCGGAAATCAGCATGTTCGGAACGACGCATATGCATTTCCGCAACCCGTGGGTCGTCGCTTGGTGGTCGGCGGCGTTCCCGGGAACGGGACATCTGTTGCTTCAAAAATATATGAGAGGATTTCTCCTCTTCGTCTGGGAGATGTTCGTCAACACGAAATCTCAGCTGAACATGGCCATGGTGTATTCGTTCAACGGGCAGATCGAGCAGGCCAAGGAGGTGCTCGATCTGCGTTGGATGGCGCTGTACGCGCCGGTGTATTTGTTTACGATCTACGACAGCTACCGGACATGCGTGGACATGAACAAATACACGATGCTCGCCCGGTACGAGAACGCGCCGATCCACAGCTTCTGCCTCGGACCGTTCGAGATCAATTATTTGGATAAGCGGAACCCTTGGGTCGCCTTCGCGTGGTCGCTGCTCGCGCCGGGCATGGGCTATTTGTACGCCCATCGCATCGTGAACGCGTCGTTCGCCACCGTCACATGGATCGTGTTCGTCTATTACTCGAAGCTTTATGTCGTGTTGTATCATTCGCTCCTCGGGCAGATGGATTCGGCGCTTTCGGCGATCGATTGGGAGTGGTTCATGTTCATTCCGTCGATCATTTTTTTTACGGCGTACGACGCTTATGTCAGTACCGTAGAGTCCAACAAACTGTTCGATCTGGAATTGAAGCAGCATTTCCGGAACGACTATGGGTCGAAAGAAGCGCTTCCGAGCTTGAGGCCGAAGGAAAGTTGAGGAGAGTCGCATTGCACGTCATCGCATCCTTCCATTACTCCACATATATCGAGATCGCGTTGGCCGAGCTGGAGCAGCAGGGGATCGAGCGGAAGCGCTTGATCGCCGTACCGTTGGAGACGCGTCCGAGCGGCCGGTCGATGATCGACACGATGCACCGTTCGGACGGAGAATCGCTGATCGACGCCGGAATGGCGCTCGGCGCCGCCTCCTCCGTCGTCACGGCCTCCCTCGGCATGACGCTCGCGTGGGGACCCGTATATTGGGGGCTGATCGGCGCCGCGGGAGGCTTTACCGTCGGCTTTCTCATCGATTGGTCGCTGACCCGCAGGCGAAGGCGCCGATCCGCTAGGAAGAAGGGCGGCGATGTCGTCTTGGTCGTCGATTGCGAGCCGCATCAAGCGGACCGCGTCGCCGACACGTTGTGGCGGCATCAGGCGCTTGGCGTCGCCGTAGTGACTTGAAGACGCCGGAATCGGAATTATGAATCATTGAACTCGACGTTGTAGGAGGAATTGGTTTGAACCATAGAACGCGTCCCGTATTGGCCGTCGTGGTGCCCTGTTATAACGAAGAAGCCGTGCTGCCGGAGACGATCCGCCGAATCCGGCAGCAGCTCGATCGGCTGAGCGGGCAAGGAAGCATCGCGCCGAACAGCTATATGTTGTTCGTCGACGACGGAAGCGCCGACAGCACGTGGCCGATCATCGCCGCTTATCACGAGCGCGACGCCGCGGTGCGCGGCCTGAAGCTGGCGTGCAACGTGGGTCATCAACACGCGCTGTTGTCCGGCCTGATGCACGCGAAGGACGACGCCGATTGCGTCATCTCGATCGACGCTGACTTGCAAGACGACGTAGAGGCGTTCGGCGATTTCGTGGAAGCGTATCGCCAAGGCAGCGACATCGTCTATGGCGTGCGCGCGGCGCGGAAGGAAGACACCCCGTTCAAACGAGGGACGGCGGTCCTGTTCTACCGGCTGATGCGCCGGATGGGCACGCCCGTCATCCACAATCATGCCGATTATCGGCTGATGAGCGCGAAGGCGCTGGAGCAGCTTGCTTGCTATCGAGAGTCGAATCTGTTCCTGCGGGGACTCATTCCGCAGCTCGGGCTGCCTTCCTCGATCGTGACGTACGACCGGCACGCGCGATTCGCGGGAGAGTCGAAGTATCCGCTGCGCAAGATGATTTCGTTCGCATGGAACGGCATCACGTCGCTGAGCGTCGCGCCGATCCGGCTCGTCATGGCGGCCGGTCTGACGGTGTTCGCGGCGGGCATGCTGGCCGGCGCGTACGCGCTTTACTCGCACGGCCGAGGCGCCGCGGTGCCCGGCTGGACGTCCATGATGCTGACGGCTTGGCTGCTCGGCGGCATCCAATTGATCAGCCTCGGTATCGTCGGGGAGTATGTGGGGAAGGTGTACAAGGAGACGAAACGGAGGCCGCCGTATTTCATAGAAGCGACTGCCGGCGCTTCCCAGGCAGAGTTTCATCGGCAGCGCTTGGGCGCTTCGGCGGTTCACGCGGAGGAGCGCGCCTCCGCCGAAGCGCTGCAATAAAGATCGAAAAAACAATAGAACCCTCGCCTTCGTTGGGCTACAATGGAAGCAGACGACTTGGGACGGCGAGGTGGAACGCATGTTTTACGCGATACGAATCGACAAGAAGGTGGTATGGGGCCTATTCGGCGTTTATACTGCCTTTTTGCTATATATGATGCTTCTTGGATTCGGACGAACGCTGCCCGGAGGCCAGGATCTCGAGTACCGATGGAACCTCGTCCCGTTCGATACGATTCATCGGTACGTGTTTCACTCGAACGCGTTCAACACCGGGACGTGGGCGATCAATCTGTTCGGCAACGTCGGCGTCTTCATTCCTTACGGGCTGCTACTGCCTGCGCTGTTGAAGCGATGCCGGTCGCTGCTCGGCATGCTCGCGGCGTTCTTGTCCGGTCTGTTCGTGGCCGAGCTGCTTCAGCTCGTGTTTCGCGTCGGCAGCTTCGATGTGGACGACTTCATCTTGAACAGCTTGGGGGCTTGCTGCGGGTACGCCGCGTATGCGATGTGGCGCCGCAGCCGAAACCGGTGATCCCGGTTGAATACGACCCGAAGAGGGGGGAGCTCCGTGAGTAAGACGATGCGCCCCGCAATCGCCGCGTTCGGCGAGCAAGCGGTGATCGTTTCGTTCGGGGAGACGTTCGAGCCGGAGACGCATCGACAGGTCGTCCGGCTGTCGCGCGAGCTCGAGACGGCGCCGTTCCCGGGGTTTATCGAATTTGTGCCCGCTTATGCGTCGGTGTGCGTTTATTTCGATGCGCTCTCGATGATCGATCAAGGGTTCGCCGGGGGGAAGGACGGTTCGACGCCGCACGAAGCCGTTCGCCGATGGCTGGAGGAGCGGATCGACCGGTTGCAGCCGGACGTTGCGGAGCCAGCAGGGAAGACGGTGCGCATTCCCGTTTGTTATTGCGTGCGATGCGGTCCGGATTTGCCGGCGCTGGCGTCGGGGAGCGGGCTTGCGGCGGAGGCGGCAGCCTCCTTGCACGCGGCGGCGCGGCATACCGTGTCCATGATCGGATTTCTTCCGGGGTTCCCGTACCTAAGCGGGCTGCCGGAGGCGCTCTCCGCACCGCGGCTCGATACGCCCCGTGCGGTCGTACCGCGCGGCAGCGTCGCGGTGGCCGGGCGGCAGACCGGCATTTATCCCGCGGCCAGCCCCGGAGGCTGGCGCTTGATCGGCCGAACGGCCGCGCTTTTGTTCGACGCGGGACGGGCCGCGCCCAGCTTGCTGGAGATCGGCGATACGGTGACGTTCGAGCCGATCGCTCACGAGGACCTCGAGCGAGGCATGCGAGAGAGGGGGTGGCTCGCATGACGCTGCTCGTGCGAAAGCCCGGTTTATGGACGACCGTACAGGACGGAGGGAGGCGCGGCTGGCAGCGCTACGGCGTTCCCGTCGGCGGACCGATGGACGCCGCATCCTTCGCCGCCGCCAATGCGTTGGTCGGCAACGGGGACGATGCGGCGGCCCTGGAGCTGACGCTTACGGGCGGAACCTACGAGGCGGCCGCCGACCTGTCGATCGCCGTATGCGGCGCGGATCTTTCGCCGACCGTCGACGGCGCCCCGCTTCCGATGTGGCGTCCGGTCGACGTGCCGGCGGGCTCCGAGCTGCGCTTCGGATCGGCGAGCGTCGGGCGATACGCCTACCTTGCGGTCGCGGGCGGCTTCCGGACGGCCGTCGCGCTCGGCAGCCGCTCGACCGCGCCGCGGGACGCGCTTCCGGGCGCTGACGGCCGCCCGCTGTCCGCCGGCGACGCGCTGCCGACGGCGCCCGTCGCCGCGAGCCGCCGCCCGCGAGGCCCCTATGAAGCGGCTAGCTGGTATCTCGGCGAGCCGTGGCGCTTCTCCGGGCCGGCCGTCGCGGGCGAGCGCGTCGTTCGCGCGATGCCCGGCGCGGAATGGGAACGCTTCGACGCGGAGACGCGCCGAACGATCGAGGCCGGCGAATGGACCTGCGTCGTTCGCGCCGAGTCGGACCGTATGGGCTACCGGCTCCGACCGTCTCGTCCGCCGCAGGCGGCGGGCGGAACGAGCCTGCTGTCGTCGGCGGTGACGTTCGGTACGGTGCAGGTGCCGCCCGACGGTCAACCGATTGCGTTAATGGCCGATCGGCAGACGACGGGCGGGTATCCGAGATTGCTGCAGATCGCGGCCGTCGACGCAGGATGTCTCGCGCAAGCGAGGCCCGGCGACGTCGTCCGGATCCGGCTGATCGCTCCGGAGGAGGCGAGCGCCGTATGGATCGAACGAATGCGGCGGCTTCGTTGGCTGCGGGACCGCGTGCGTTGGGCGGAGCGCGAGAGGAACAGGTAAAGAGGGAGAGAGAGGGACATGAACGTCGAAATCGATCTGAATTGCGATACGGGCGAAAGCTATGGCGCGTACCGCCTTGGCGACGACGACGCCTTGCTCCGGCGCGTGAGCTCGGCGAACGTCGCCTGCGGCTTCCATGCCGGCGACGCGACGGTCATGCGCCGCACGGTGCGAACGTGCTTAGCGCACGGCGTGCGAATCGGCGCGCATCCGGGGCTGCCGGACTTGCAGGGCTTCGGCCGGCGCGCCATGGCGCTGTCGCCCGACGACGTGTACGATATTGCGTTGTACCAGATCGGCGCGCTGCAAGCGATCGCGGCGGCGGAGGGCGGACGCGTCGAACACGTCAAGCCCCACGGCGCGTTGTATCATATGGCCGAGGCGGACGACTCGATCGCGGAGGCGCTCGCCCGCGCCGCTTCGCGGACGGGCGGGCTGACGCTCGTCGGGCTGTCGGGCGGCCGGCTGGTCGCCGCGGGACGCGCCGCCTCGGTGCCCGTGTGGGAAGAGGCGTTCGCCGACCGCGCTTACCGGAGCGACGGCGCCTTGCTGCCGCGCTCCTCGCCGGGCGCCGTCCTCGATTCCCCGTCCGCGGCGGCGGAACAGGCGCTGCGGCTCGCAAGAGACGGGGAGGCGATCGCGAACGACGGGCAGGCCGTATCCCTCAAGGTCGATACGATCTGCATTCACGGCGACGGTCCTCATGCGGCGGAAACCGCGGATGCGATCCGCGCCGCCTTGGCGGCCGCAGGCATACGAATCGGGAGGGGAACGCATGGAACGACTTGAGCGGCAGGAGCAGCTCCGCCGGGCGAAGCAAGTCGCGACGGCCGCGGCCGAAGCCGCGGGCCGGTACGCGAAGGAACGATTTTTAACGGCATATGTCGTAACGGAGAAGGATGAGCACGGCGATCTCGTCACGGATGTGGACGTCGAGGCGGAGCGTCTCATTCTCGAGACGATCCGCGCCTCGTTCCCGCACGACGCGATCCGCAGCGAGGAGACCGGCTGGAGCGGCGTCGAAGGCGACTGGCTCTGGCTCGTCGATCCGCTCGACGGGACGAACAACTTCGCGATCGGCTTGCCTGCCTTCGGGGTGGCGATCACGCTCCTGTATCGGAAGGAACCCGTCGTCGGCGTCGTGTACGAGTCGGTCACCGATCGGATGTACGCCGCCGTCGCGGGGCAGGGGGCGACCTGCAACGGAGAGCCGCTCAACGTGTCGGGCGCAATGGAGACGCCGCTACGGAAGCGGACGGTCGGCTGGATCCAAGGGCACCGAGTCCAGAAAGAGCCGGGGGCGATGCGCTTGAAATCGCTGCTGGACGAATCGTGCAAGCGCGCGCTGCGATTATGGGCTCCCGCGCTGCTGTGGACGATGTTGGCCCGCGGGCAGCTCGACGGCATCGTGTTGTACGATTCCGAAGGAGACGATCTATACGCGGGCGTCTTGATCGCGAAAGAAGCGGGGGCGGCCGTTCTCCGCTTCGACGGTACGCCGTTCGACGGCATGGACGAGTCTCCTTATCTCGTCGCCGGGCGCGGGGATGCTCCGGAACAGCTGCTTCGACTCGCGAAAGACGCCTCTTCCGCATAAAACCACTCTTCCGGCAGAACGCTAACCGTACCGCGAGTCGCAAGGCGAAGCGGCAACGAAGGCGAACGAAGGAGGGGGAGCCACGATGTCGGATACGTCCGAATTCGTACGGAAGGTTCACGAGACGCAGGCGAAGGACGAGAAGAACAGAAAGCTGCAAGGCGCGAAGCATCCGGATGATAAACTGCCGAACCATCAGCATCGCAAAGGCAGAGGAGACTAATCGCAACGAACGCGAGCCCCGCTCGACCCTCGAAGCCGCCGACCCGAACGGGAGGCGCCGAGCGTCCCGCGGGGCTCTTCCGCATGCGTAGGAGGACGGTCAGCCTGCCGCGCTGCGATTCGCCTCAATGAGCTTGTTCTTGATGAATTGGATCTTCTTCTTGGCGAAAAAATCGAGCGGCGCACCCGACAACTCCTTCGGCCGAATCGTAGAATTCGTAGCGTTGTCGAAAATGGTAACCGTGCCGTTCGGATAAAACCGGAACGTATAATCGTAACCTCGCTCGATGAATCGATAATTCTGCAGCTTTGTTGTCATGGGATACACCGCCTTATGGGAACGTTTGTTTGTATTGAGTATAGCAAACATCCGTTCGGTTGTGAAGGGGGGATTTTCCATTATTCGACGCATTTTCGCGGGGAAGGAATTTATCCGGGACGGCCCGAATACATAAGTGAGAATTTATAGAAGAAGGCGGCGGTATACAATGTTCGGTAAGAAGTTCTTGCATGCGGCGTGGGATTGGGGCAAGACGGGGATCGTCGCGGTCGTCGCCGCGATTTTAATAAATTCCTACGTACTGCAGGCGTTCCAGGTCAAGGGAGAGTCGATGCTGCCGACGCTGCATAATAGCGATTCGACGTTCGCTTTGAAAATCCAGTCCGCTTACGATTACGGAGACATCGTCATCATCGACAGCCGGATCGGCGAACCTCGTTCTTGGCTCGACCCGGTGCTGGAGCATCCGCTGATCGCCCGTCTCCGCGGGGACGAGGCGGAATATTTGTGGGTGAAGCGCATCGTCGGCAAGCCCGGGGACAAGCTGGAGTTCCGGGACGGGCAAGTCATCCGCAACGGAACGCTTGTCGACGAGCCGTACGTACTGGAACCGATGCAAGCCGCTCCCGAACCCGTCGTCGTTCCGGAAGGAAGGCTGTTCGTCATGGGCGACAATCGCAACAACAGCACGGACAGCCGCATTATCGGAAGCATTCCGCGCGAGAACGTGATCGGCAAGGTCATTTTTACATACTAGATTTTACATACTAGGAACGAGAGAGGCTGCGACATGAACGAAAGACATCCTGAGACTGCGCTTTCGAACCGCTGGCTGGCCGAACGCTCCATCGCCGAGCTCCGGGACGCGCTTCGCCGAGGCGCAACGACGAGCGAACGGCTCGTTCTTCTCTATATCGAACGGATCCGGGAGCTCGACCGGGAAGGCATGAAAATCAACTCGGTGCTCGAGTTGAATCCCGACGCGGCGCGCATCGCGAGGGAGAAGGATCGGGAACGCGCGGAAGGAAAGGCTTACGGACCGCTGCACGGCATTCCGATTCTGCTGAAGGACAACATCGATACGGCCGACCGGATGCATACGAGCGCGGGGTCGATCGCCTTGGCCGAGTCGTTCGCGGACGAGGACGCCTTCGTCGCCGCCAAGCTACGGCAAGCGGGGGCGGTTTTGCTCGGGAAGACGAACATGACGGAGTGGGCCAACTTCATGGCGGAACAGATGCCTTCCGGATACAGCTCTAGAGGAGGACAAGTATTGAATCCTTATCATCCGGGCGTCGCGTTCGTCGGCGGCTCGAGCTCGGGCTCCGGCGCGGCGGTCGCGGCGAGCTTCGCCGCCGCGGCGATCGGAACCGAGACGTCGGGCTCGATCATCTCCCCGGCGAGCCAGCATAACGCCGTAGGCATTAAGCCGACGATCGGGCTCGTCTCGCGCGCCGGCATCATCCCGATCGCGCGCAGCCAAGACACGGCGGGACCGATCGCGCGCACGGTGGCCGACGCGGCGGCGGTGCTTACGGCGATCGCGGGCGCCGATCCCGCCGACGCGGCGACGGCCGCCCTCGCGGGTCGTCCGCCGCTCGACTATACCGCATTCCTCGACGCCGAGGGGCTGCGCGGCGCGCGAATCGGCGTCCCGCGGGCCTACTATAGGGAGCTTCCCGAGGAGGCGGCCGCCCGCATGGAGGAAGCGATCGCCGCTCTTCGCGCGGCCGGCGCGGACGTCGTCGATCCCGTCGCGATTCCGTCGGAAGGCGACGAGTGGGACTATGTCGTGCTGAAATACGAGTTCAAACCGGATTTGAACGCCTACTTGTCCCGACTCGGACCTCGCGTCCCCGTCCATTCGTTGGAGGAGCTGATCGCCTATAACGCCAAGCACGCCGAACGGGCGCTCAAATACGGGCAGTCCGTCTTGATCGAATCGCAGGCGACGTCCGGCACGCTTCAGGACCCCGAATACGTCGAAGCGCGGCGCGCCGATCTGGAACGGTCCCGAACGCAAGGCATCGACTTCGTCCTGGCCGAACATCGTCTCGACGCGCTCGTCTTCCCGAACAACTGGGGCTGCGGCATCGCATGCAAGGCGGGCTATCCGCTCGTCACCGTGCCCGCGGGGTTCGCCGGCCGCGAGCCGGTCGGCCTTACGTTCGCGGCCGGCGCCTTCTCCGAACCCGAGTTGATCCGCTTCGCGTACGCGTTCGAACAAGCGACGAAGCATCGACGCGCGCCCGATGGGTTCGCCGGCGAATAGGACGGGCAGTCATGCATTCGAAGACCGCTTTTGGTTTATGATAGGTGCGAACGAGTAGAAGGAGGTTCTCAACCATGTCGAAACTTAGAGTCGCCGTCATCGGATGCGGTTCGATCGCCATTCATCGCCACGTCCCCGAATATGCGGCCCGCGAAGACGTCGAGCTCGTCGCCTTCGTCGATCCCGTCGCGGAACGCGCGCAGAGGCTGTCGGGGCAGTACGGCGGCAACGTGTACACGGACCATAAGACGATGCTCGCGGCGGAGAAGCCCGGCGCGGTCAGCGTCTGCACGCCGAACGCGCTGCATGCGCCGGTCTCGATCGACGCGGCGAACGCGGGCGCGCACGTCCTATGCGAGAAACCGATGGCCGTCTCCGCGGAAGAAGCGCGGCAGATGATCGATGCGGCGCGCAAGAACGGCGTGTATTTGATGATCGGGCACAACCAACGGTTTATGCCGCCTCACGCGAAGGCGAAGGAGATTTTGAAATCCGGCAAGCTCGGCAGCGTATTGACGTTCCGCACGTCGTTCGGTCATCCGGGGCCGGAGGGCTGGAGCGTGGAGGGCAAGGGCGGCTGGTTCTTCCAGAAGTCCAAGGCGTACGTCGGCGCGATGGGCGATCTCGGCGTACATAAGGCCGACTTGATCCGCTGGATGCTGGACGACGAGGTGGAGGACGTAGGCGCCTTCGTCGGCACGCTGCATAAAGAAGATACGGACGTCGACGATAACGCGACTTGCATTCTGCGCATGAAGAGCGGCGCGATCGGCACGCTCGTCGCGTCCTGGACGTACTACCGGGGCGAGGACAACAGCACGGTGCTATGGTGCGAGAACGGCGTCATGAAGATCGGCACGCACCCGGACGACCAAGTCATCGTCGAGCTGCGCGACGGTTCCGTGGAGAAGCATAAAGTCGGCGGCATCTCCACGAACGAGAAGCAGCTGGCGAGCGGCGTCATCGACGCGTTCGTCGATTCGATCGTAACGAAGACGCCCCCTTCGATCTCCGGCGAAGAAGGCGCGAAGTCGCTGGCGGTCATCTTGGCCGCGATGGAATCGCAAGCGAGGGGCACGATCGTCAAGGTGACGTAAGCATCTTTCGCGAAGGCAAGCTCCCCGCACCGGGCCGTCCGGATCGCGAGGAGCTTTTTCTATTGTGTAACTATGGAAAATGGAAAAGGCGGCCGCCGCTTTGACGGGAACGCCGTTTTGGTGCACAATTAAAGGTACTATTCTCAGGGGAGCGGAGGAACAAGCATGCTGGCGCAAGAAATGATCGACGCGATGTCGAAGCGCGGGCTGCGCGTGACCGACCAGCGCCGCACGTTGGCGCGGCTGTTCGCGGAGGCGCCGGGCTATTTGTCCGCGAAGGACGTATACGACGAGATGGGCAAGACGTACGGCGGGCTCAGCTTCGATACGGTGTACCGCAATTTGCGAGTGTTGCAAGAGATGGACGTGCTCGAGCAATTCGTCTTCGAGGACGGCGTGAAGTTTAAGGCGCACTGCCGGGAGCACGGGCACCATCATCATGCGATCTGCTTGCATTGCGAGAAGACGTACGCCGTCCCGTTCTGTCCGCTCGACATTCAAGTGGAGCTGCCGCAAGGCTTCAGCGTCGTAAAGCATAAGTTCGAGCTGTTCGGTTACTGCGAAGCGTGCGGTCCGCAAGCGGAGGCCGGAGGGGCCGGGCGATGATGCGAAGCATCGTCAAAGCGCCGATTCACGTCTACCGCAAGGCGATCTCGCCGCTGCTGCCGCCGACGTGCCGGTACTATCCGAGCTGCTCCGCGTACGCGCTCGAGGCGATCGACGTGCACGGGCCGCTGCGGGGCGGGTGGCTGGCGGCCAAGCGGATCGCGCGCTGCCATCCGTTCCATCCCGGAGGCATCGATCCGGTCCCGCCCAAGCGGGAAAATTAGAATCCGTTCGACGGCGGCGCCCGGCTCGCTTGACTTCCGAAAGCCGGACCACTATAGTGTTGAGTAAATACACACAATCGTTTCCATGATGAGATGAGTACGGAGCCGTTCGATTATCGCAGAGAGCCGGAACAGGTGAAAGCCGGCATAATCGGAATCCGGAAGATGGTCTCGGAGAAATGGCCGTCGAGCGGGACTCGAATCTACGATTCGTCGCGCAAGGCGGGCACGTCATCCGGCGTTAACGGAGACTCAGTTCGACGAATCGTCGAACTCGACAAGCCGAAGCGGCGCGAGCTCTTCGGGAACTTGGGTGGTACCGCGTGAGCGCTAATGCAGCTCTCGTCCCTTGACCGGGACGGGGGCTTTTTATTATGCATATGGAGGAATCGAGAACATGAGCGAAACACGGAAAACCTTTTACATCACGACCCCGATCTATTATCCGAGCGACAAGCTGCATATCGGCCACGCGTACTGCACCGTCGCGGCCGACGTCATGGCGCGGTACAAGCGGCTGCGCGGCTACGACGTGCGCTTCCTGACCGGCACCGACGAGCACGGGCAGAAGATCGAACGCAAGGCGAAGGAAAAGGGCGTTACGCCGCAGCAATACGTCGACGTCATCGTCGCCGGCATTCAAGATTTGTGGACGAAGCTGCAAATTACGCACGACGATTTCATTCGCACGACCGAGGAGCGGCATAAGCGGTCGGTCGAACGCATTTTCCAACGATTGCTGGAGCAAGACGACATCTACCTCGGGACGTACGAGGGATGGTATTGCACGCCGGACGAGGCGTTCTTCACGGAGCGGCAGCTCGAGGGCGGCAAGTGTCCGGACTGCGGCCGCGAGGTCGAGAAGGTGCGGGAGGAATGCTATTTCTTCCGGATGAGCAAGTACGCGGATCGGCTGCTGCAATTCTACGAACAAAACCCGGGCTTTATCGAACCGGAATCGCGCAAAAACGAGATGATCAACAACTTCATCAAGCCCGGTCTCGAGGATTTGGCGGTGTCGCGGACGACGTTCGATTGGGGCGTGAAGGTGCCGTCCGACCCGAGACACGTCGTGTACGTGTGGATCGACGCGCTGTCGAATTATATTACCGCGTTAGGTTACGGCTCGGACGACGATACGTTGTACCGGAACTACTGGCCGGCGGACGTGCATTTGGTCGGCAAGGAGATCGTCCGCTTCCACACGATCTATTGGCCGATCATGTTGATGGCGCTCGGAGAGCCGCTGCCGAAGAAGGTGTTCGCGCACGGCTGGTTCGTCACGAAGGAAGGCAAAATGTCGAAGTCGAAGGGCAACGTCATCGACCCCGTCGTTCTCATCGATAAGTACGGATTGGATGCGCTGCGCTATTTCTTGATGAGAGAGGTGCCGTTCGGCACGGACGGCACGTTCACGCCGGAAGGCTTCATCGAGCGAATCAACTACGATCTGGCGAACGACCTCGGCAATCTGCTGAACCGGACGATCGTGATGATCGACAAATATTTCAACGGCAAGATCCCGGCGTACGTGCCTAACGCGACCGAGTTCGACGCTTCGCTCGTCGAGACGGCGGCCGAGACGGTCCGCAAGGTCGAGGAAGCGATGGACGCGATGCAGTTTTCCGCGGCGCTGACCGCGATCTGGCAGCTGATCTCGCGCACGAACAAATATATCGACGAGACGCAGCCGTGGAGCCTCGTCAAGGAAGAAGGCAAGCGCGAGCAGCTCGGCTCCGTGATGTACCATCTGGCGGAAAGTCTGCGCATCGTTTCGGTGCTCATTCGGCCGTTCATGGTCGCGACGCCGGCGGCGATGCAGGCGCAGCTCGGCCTCGCGGAGGCGGACTTCGATTGGGAGAGCGCCGCGACGTTCGGGAAGCTGCCGAGCGGCACGAAGGTGAACAAAGCGGAGCCGATGTTCCCGCGTCTGGACGCGGAAGCGGAAGTTTCGTACCTCGCGTCGAAGATCAGCGGCGGCTCCGCGGCCCCGGCTCCCGCGGAAGCGCCGCAGCCGAAGGCGGAGACGCCGAAGGGCGAAGCGCCGCTCGGCGAACAACCGGAGGGCGTCGCGCTCATCGGCATCGACGAATTCGCGAAGGTCGAACTGCGTGTCGCGCAGATCGTCGCCGCGGAGCCGGTGCCGAAGGCCGACAAGCTCCTGAAGCTGCAGCTCGATCTCGGAACGGAGCGCCGTCAGGTCGTGTCGGGCATCGCGATGTATTACAAGCCGGAAGCGCTCGTCGGCAAGAAGATCATCTGCGTGACGAATTTGAAGCCGGTCAAGCTGCGCGGCGAGCTGTCGCAAGGCATGATTCTCGCGGCGTCGGCCGGCGATATGCTGACGCTTGCGACGATCGATGGCGATATTCCGAACGGAGCGAAAGTTAAATAGTAATATTTACGATTAAACCGTTGACATATTTCCGGTAGGGCCCGTATAATCTTTAAAGTAAATCGGAACGTTTACGAATAAAAGAAACGCACATGTATACGGTGCCTATCGGAGGATACGGATGAAACGGATGAAACGTAATACGCTCTTGACGATCGGATTGGCCGCGGCCCTCGCGGCGACGACAGGCTGCGCTTCCCAAAGCGGGAGCGCGATCCAAGAGGAGAAAGTGAACGTCGTGACGTCGTTCTTCCCGCTCTACGATTTCGCGCGAACGATCGGCGGGGAATACGTGAACGCGATCAACATGATTCCGGCCGGCGTAGAGCCGCACGACTGGACGCCGAAGAGCCAGGATATGGCCAACATCACGAAAGCGCAAGTGTTCGCCTATCAAGGGGCGGGCTTCGAGGGATGGACGGACGACGTGCTCGGGGGCATCGATACGAAGGGGCTCGTCATCGTCGAAGCGAGCCGCGGCATCGAGCTGATGAAAGCGTCGGAAAACGCGCATGCGGAAGAAGCTCATGCCGAAGAGGAACATGCGCGCGAGGAAGAGCATGCCGACGAGCACGCGCACGAGCACGAGGAAGAACATGCCGACGAGCACGCGGCCGAACAAGCGGATGAGCACGCCGCCGGCGACGGTCACAACCATGGCGATTTCGATCCGCACACATGGCTCAGCCCTCGATCCGCGATGCAGATGGCGAGCAATTTGCTGGAAGGTCTGAAGCAAGCCGACCCGGCGCACGCCGCCGAATACGAGCGAAACTTCGAGGCGCTGAAGGCGGAATTGGCCGCGCTCGACAAAGCGTACACGGATCGACTGTCTCAAGTCGTCAATAAAGAGATGGTCGTCTCTCATCAGGCGTTCGGTTATTTGGCCCGAGATTACGGCCTCGTGCAGATGCCGATCATGGGCCTAACGCCGGACGGGGAGCCGACGGCGCACGATTTGAAGAAAATCAGCGATTTCGTCAAGGAGCACGACGTGCGGTTCATCTTCACGGAAGAACTCGTCTCGGATAAACTGGCGAAGACGCTCGCGAACGACCTGGGCGTCGAGACGCTGCCGCTGCACCCGCTCGAAGGGTTGACGGAAGCGGAGCGAGACGCGGGAGAAACATATATCTCTTTGATGGAGAAAAACCTAGAGCAATTGGCGAAGGCGCTAAAATAAGGAGGGATACTAATGGCTCCGGTCATCGAAGTGCGGAACTTGAGCTTCTCTTACGACGACAAGAAGGTCATCGAGGACTTGAGCTTTCAAATGAACGCGCGCGATTTCGTCGGGCTGATCGGCTCCAACGGCGCCGGAAAGACGACGCTATTGAAGACGCTGGTGGGCTTGCTGAAGCCGACGTCGGGCGAGCTGCTGCTGTTCGGGAAGCCCATTCGGCAGTTCGACGAATGGAGCCGTATCGGCTATGTGCCGCAGAAGAACGCCCTCAATCCGCTGTTTCCTGCGACGGTGAGGGAAGTCGTGCTGTCGGGGCTGTACGGCAAGCGGAAGCTTTATCGTCGCATTACGGCCGAGGATCGGCAGCGATGCGACGACGCTTTGTACGCGATGCAAATCGCGGACCTCGCCGACCGACGCATCGGGCAGCTGTCCGGCGGGCAGCAGCAGCGCGCGTTCCTCGCGCGGGCGCTCGTCGGCAACCCCGAGCTGCTTATTTTAGACGAGCCGACGGTCGGCATCGACGCGGAGACGCAGCGGTCGTTCTTCTCGATGCTGCGCCATATGCACGCGCATCATAATATAGCGTTCCTTATGGTATCGCACGACGTCGACATGATGCGCGCCTACCTTGGGGACAGCCCGGCCGCGACGAGCGGCAAATTAAAATTTTACGTGAAATCGATGGACGGCGCGGCGTCCTGCCGCGAGACGGACCTGACGCACGCGCTCAAGGATTGGCCGGGCGCGAGCGAACCGATTCCCGCGTACCAATAGGGGAGGCGGGGAGCCGCATGTGGGACATCTTTACATTTCCGTTCTTTCAACGTGCGCTGATCGGCGGCCTCTTGATCGGCGGCATGGCGCCTCTGCTCGGCATGTTCCTCGTGCTGCGGCGTCTGTCGATGATCGGGGATACGATCTCGCACGTATCGATCGCGGGCATCGCGCTCGGCTTCTTAATCAATGTGTACCCGGTCGGCGTCGGCCTCGTCTTTTCGCTGCTCGCCGCGATCGCCATCGAGCGGCTACGCAGCGCGTATCGGACGTACGCCGAGCTGTCGATCGCGATTATCATGTCCGGCGGGGTCGCGCTGGCGACGTTCTTGTTTACGCTGGGGCAAGGCTTTAACATCAATGTCACCAGCTACTTCTTCGGCAGCATCTACTCGCTCGATATGCTAGACTTGTATACGATTCTCGGCGTCTCGATCGTCGTCCTCGGCGTCATCGCGACGCATACGAAGGAATATTTCCTGCTTACGTTCGACGAGGACGCCGCAAGCGTCGGAGGCCTCCCGGTGCGGGCGCTCAATCTGACGTTGACGGTGCTGACGGCGCTCGTCATCTCCGTCGCGATCAAGATCGTCGGCGCGCTGCTCGTCTCCGCGCTCATCACGATTCCGGTCGCTTGCAGCCTGTTGGTGGCGAAGAGCTTCAAGCGCTCGCTCATTCTGGCGGTCGTCTTCTCGGAAATCGCGGTTTTGTTCGGGCTGATCGGCGCGGGGACGTTCAACTTGGCGCCGGGGGCCTCCATTGTGTTATTATTAATCGCGATGCTGATCGGTCTCCTTATGCTTAAGAAGGGGTTCCGGTTATAAGTTTCAACGGCGCGGAAAGCGCGGAGGAGAACCGTTCATGGACGTTACGATTTGGGTTGCGTTCCTCGCGGGGCTGGCGTCGTTCATTTCGCCCTGCTGTTTGCCCTTGTACCCATCCTATCTTTCGTATATATCCGGCATTTCTGTAGCGCAACTGAAAACCGACCAGACGAAAGAAGTGCGGCTGCGAACGCTCAGCCACACTTTTTTCTTCATTCTCGGTTTCTCGGTCGTCTATTATGCGTTCGGCGCCGGCGCAGGCTTCGTGGCGGAAATTTTCCGCGACTATCAAGAGCTGATCGCCAAGCTGTCCGCCGTGCTGCTCATTCTCGTCGGTTTGTTTCTGCTCGGCATATTCCAGCCTCAATTCCTGATGCGGGAGATGAAGCTGAACGTCGGCGGCAAGCCGGCGACGTACGTCGGCTCGTTCTTGATCGGCATCGGCTTCGCGGCCGGCTGGTCGCCTTGCATCGGGCCGATCTTCTCGGCGATTATCGGCCTCGCGACGACGGAGCCGGGCATCTGGTTTCGCTTGACGACCGCTTATACGCTCGGCTTCGCCGTGCCGTTCTTCCTCATGGCGTTCTTCCTCGGCTCCACCAAGTGGATCTTGCGGTATTCGAACGCCATTATGAAGGTCGGCGGCGTACTTTTGATCATCTTCGGCATACTGCTCTATTCCGGGCAGATGCTGCGTATCACGGTATGGTTCAATGCGATTACGCCGGAATGGCTTAAGTTCTAAGCGTTCGCATCGTGTAAGTCGCTACGTGAAATAATCGATCGTCGCCTTCGGGAAGTTCGCGAAGATTTGCTCCGCGATCCACTCCCGAAGGGCGGTCGCCTGCTCGTCCCGATACACGTATTTGCCTTGCCCCCAACGTCCCCACTTATATTTCCTCTTCGCCTCGTCCATCTCCAGCTTCGACTTCGGATACCGCGCCTCGATGACCCGTTTGGCCGTCTTCGTGAAGCGGTGCTGAATCAATTCGAACGTCAGCGTCGGCTCCGCCTCCGGCGGCACCTCGGCCTTCAGCTTGCTAAGCAGTTCCGCGTAGCCGTCCTCCCAGCCTTCGTACCAAATAATCGGCGCGATGATGAACCCGAGCGGGTAGCCGGCGCGCGCGACCTTGCCCGCGGCCGCGATGCGATCGGCGAAGCTGGACGTGCCCGGCTCGAAGTGCCGGATGACGTAATCGGCGTTCACGCTGAACCGAATGCGCGTATGGCCGTTATGCTCGAGTCCGAGCAGCGGCTCGACGTTGTTGAACTTCGTCACGAACCGAAGCCGTCCGTGCTCCTGCTTCGCCATAAATTCGATTAAGCGCGCAAGCGATCCGGAGATGTGCTCGAGACCGACCGGGTCGGACGTACAAGCCGCCTCGAAGCGGGTAATTTCGGGCCGGCGTTCTTCGATGTATTTCGCCGCGCGAGCGACGATGTCGTCGATATTGACGTAGATGCGCACATACGGCTTCGCGCCGAGCGTCGTCTGAAGATAGCAATAATGGCAGTGCGCCATGCAGCCGGTCGCGATCGGAATCGCGTATTCGGCCGACGGCTTCGACTGGTCGAAGTCGAGCGTCTTGCGGACGCCGACGACGAGCGTTCGCTTCGCGATGCGGTACTTCTCGAGCTCGCCCTCCCCGGGCAAATTCGTGATGCGGTTATGCGAAGTCGTCATATGGATCGGCAAGCCTTGATCCTGGGCCCACTTGCGGATGCGCTCGCCCATCGGATACGTCAGCGCGTCCGGCTCGAAATAGACGAGCTCCGGGATGAACGTCTTCAGCTCGGACGTCGGCTTGACCGGGGTTTGCGTCGCCATCGTCGCGCCTCCTTTTTTCGCTTAGGTTGCCTATGGCCGTCGGGGGGCAATCGAGGGAAAAAGAGGTCGTTTTCTTGCGTTAGGCGGCTCCGCACGGTATAGTACAAGTACGCAATCCAATTGGAAGGGGAAGCTGGGTGTGCCGACGCCAAGCATGGAAGATTATTTGGAGCGCATCTACCGTCTGATCGACGAGAAGGGATATGCGCGGGTGGCCGACATTGCCGAAGGCTTGGAAGTGCACCCTTCGTCCGCGACGAAGATGATCCAGAAGCTGGATAAAGACGAGTATTTGGTATACGAGAAGTATCGAGGGTTGATCTTAACGCCGAAGGGCAAGCGAATCGGGAAGAGGCTCGTCGAACGCCATCATCTGCTCGAGCAGTTTCTGGAGACGATCGGCGTGAAGGAAGAGAATATCTATAAAGACGTCGAAGGCATCGAACATCATTTAAGCACGGATTCGATCGCTTGCATCGAATCGCTCGTGGAATATTTCAGGCGGGAGCCGGAGCGGCTGGAGCAGCTCCGTTCAGTGAAAGAACAAATGGATTTGGAATCGTAAAGCGTCCGCGATGGGCGCTTTTTTTCGTTCGTTAGCATCGGGACGCGCCGCATCCGCATACATACTTGTGATGAACGTTCATGAGGAGGCGGCGGCGGATGCGCGTGAACGGAGTGTTTCAGGGCGGCGGCGTGAAGGGAATCGGCTTGGTCGGCGCCGTCTACGCGGCGGAGCGGAGGGGCATCACCTTCCATCAGACGGCGGGCACGTCGGTCGGAGCGATCGTGGCGGCGCTGCTCGCGGCCGGCTACACGGGCGAGGAAATGCGGGATCTGTTACTGGAGACGCCGTTCGGCAGCTTCGTTCAGAAAAACTGGTTTCATTATATATATGTCGTCGGTCCGGCGATTCGGCTGTTTCTAAAGAAAGGCTTGTATTCAGGCGATCCGCTCGAGGAGTGGATCGAAGCAGTGCTGGCTCGCAAAGGGATTCGTACGTTCGCGGATTTGCCTCCCAACGCGCTGCGCGTCGTGGCGTCCGACATTTCCCTCGGCAAGATGCTCGTATTGCCCGAAGACATCGCGCAATACGGCGTCGACCCGATGCGGTTTTCCGTCGCCAAGGCGGTGCGCATGAGCTGCAGCCTTCCGTTCTTTTTCGATCCGGTCAAATTTCGCGTGAAGCGGCGCGAGCCGGGGAAGCGGGTGCCGGTGTTCGGGAAGCCGACTTATATCGTGGACGGCGCGATCCTCAGCAATTATCCGCTATGGATTTTCGACAAGGACATTAAAGAATGGCCGTTGAAGGTGCCGACGATCGGGTTCCAGCTCGTCGGTTCGAAGGATCCCGGCCCTCGTACGATTCGGGGACCGATTACGATGCTGCAAGCGCTGTTCTCCACGATGTCCGTCGCGCACGATCTCCGATATATCGAGAGGCATAGCCGATTCCGCACGGTGAAGATCATGTCCGATATGGTGCATACGACGGAATTTTCGATACAGGAAGATAAGCTGAAGGAACTGTTCGAGTCGGGGATGAAGGCGGGGGACGAATTTTTCTCCGGATGGACGTTCACCGGCTATTCGAACGAATTGGATCAGTGGATCAAGAAGGTACGGCCGGAGCTTATCACGAAAATAGCCGTGGACCCGTCGGGCCCTCCGGCTAAGAAGAGAGTTTAATGATATTTCGGCTTATCGTCGTCGTCCGGCTTATTGCCTTGAATGACGCGGAACTTGGCCCGCTTCGTCGTACGGCCCTTCCGGACGCCGCCGTCCGACGCGCCCCACATCCCGGAGCCGTCGCGACGGTCGTTCCGTAGAAATTTCCAGCGTTGAGGCGGGTACTTATAAAGAAGAAAGACGCCGCCCAACACGACGACCGGGATAATCGCACCGCTAGGGTTCCGTACGATCATGCTCAGAATGCCGATGGCGATCAATCCGACGATAACGTAAAACAGCAGGTTCTGCTTACGCGGTCCTCTCATGTCGTCACGCTCCTACGGCTTTGCCCGGTTCGACGAGGCGGACGGCGTTGTTCCGGTCCGCTTCGAGCATGCGCTGGAACGAGGCGATCGCGACTTCGACCTGATCGTCCGTCGGCTGCTTCGTCGTGAGCAACTGAAGCCACAGCCCCGGATATCCCAAGTACCGGAGCAGCGGGATGTCGCGCACGCTGTTCGTAAAGCGAAGCACCTCGTACGATACCCCGATGACGACCGGCAGCAGCAAGATGCGGATGCCGAGACGTTCCCAGATGGAATCCCACGTAAAGATAGGCAACGAATATAATAAGATGCCGACCAGCACGGTCAATACAAGAAAACTGCTGCCGCAGCGATAGTGCAGCGTGTTATATTTCTGGACGTTCTCGACCGTCAGCGGATCCCCGTTCTCATAGGCGGTAATGACCTTATGTTCCGCGCCGTGGTACTGGAACAACCGCTTGATGAGCGGGGTCTGGGCGATCAAGAGAATGTAGCCGATCAAGAGAACGAGCTTAATGCCTCCTTCGATCAAGTTATGAAGAAAGATGCTCTCGAAGCTGCCTTCGAACAGCATGCTCTCGAGGGCGGCCGGAACTAACGTGAAAATCAGCTTGCCGGCCAAAAACGACAGGACGCCGACGACCGCGACGCCGAGAATCATGGTCAAGTTGTCGGACATCGACTTCTTCTCAGGTTCCTTCGGAGCGACTTCTCCCGATTCTCCCGCTTCGCCCTCGGCGTACGACTCCGCGGAAAAATTAAGATGCTGCGATCCCTTCGCGCTGGAATCGAGCAAGGCGACGATCCCCCGAAGGAGCGGAACTTTCTTCAGCTTCGTCACCCAAGCCTTCTCGGTTCTAGGGGATTCGAAATATGCGATGGAACGGTCTTTCTTCCGTACGGCGGTGACGTTGACGGTCCGACCGGCGAACATGACGCCCTCGATGACCGCTTGTCCGCCATAGGCGACCGGTGCTTTCACTTCAGACAATTGGCGTTCCTCCTCGCGTCTCGCGAAATATGCGTTTCCTTCATTGTACCGGATTCCACCCCCGTTTGCCACCGGAAACCCTCCCCGCTCGTTTACGACCGCGGCCGTTGAAGCATACTACTGCGTATCTACGTTTCCACGAAGGAGAGACCGAACCACTATGCCACATCCTAAAGATTCCGATCCGAAAGCGGCCGGCGTCCAGACGGTCGTCCGAACGAAAAAGCTTCCTTTCGCTCTTAACCTAGGCTTCTTCGCGGGAGCGATCTGGGGCGGCGTCCGGTGGATGTTTTACTATTTCGGCTTCACCGACGTCGTTCCGGGCTTTCTGGTGGAACCGTTCTTCCTGCACGATTTTCTGGCCGGAACGGGCGGCTTTCTCGTCGGGTACGCGTCCTTCATCGCCATGTCGATCGTCGCCGCGCTGCTTTATACGTTCACCGCATATAAGCTGAAGGGGCCCTGGCCCGGCGTCGCGTTCGGCGTCGTCTGGTTCGTCGCCGTCTACTTGGTCGTCGGTCCGCTGCTCGGCATGCTGCTCCCCCTCGGCCGTCTCGATTGGGATTCGATCTGGCTGGACGGCTCCATCTTCGTCTTGTGGGGCGTCTTCATCGGGTATACCGTGAATTACGAATTTACGGACGAGGAGCGCCGGATAAGAGAGAACCCGGTTGCGCCCCCCCATTAAAACCGAATCCTCCGTCGCACTTTCCAATGGGCTGTTCTCAAACCGGGGAAATCTATGGTAAAATGGCTCTTGGTGCAAAAAGAGAAGGTGGTGCGGCTCTTGAAGACGGTGTTGGTGCTCAACGGCCCGAACCTAAATACGCTTGGGTGGCGGGAAAAGAACGTATACGGCACGATGTCTTTGGCCGAAATCGAACGGAACCTGACCGCCCTCGCGGAACGGCTCGGCGTTGAGGTTCGTTGCTTTCAATCGAACCATGAAGGCGCGTTGATCGACGAAATCCATCGGGCGCGGGAGACGGCCGACGGCATCGTCATGAACCCCGGCGCGTTCACGCATTACAGCTATGCCATTCGAGACGCGATCGCCGCGGTGGAGCTGCCGGCGATCGAGGTGCATCTATCCAACGTATATAAGCGGGAGCCGTTCCGTCACGTCTCCGTGACGGCTCCCGTCATGCTCGGCGTCATCGCCGGTCTCGGCCCGATCGGGTACGAGCTGGCGCTGAAGGCGATCGTTGCACAACTTGACAACGTAAAGGGTGAGTGACATGGCCAATACCGAACACCGGCTGACGAAGCTCCGCGCCGCCATGGAAGGCGAGGGGCTCGAAGCGCTGCTCGTCACGAATCCGGTCAACCGGCGGTACCTGTCCGGATTTACCGGCTCCGCAGGATATGTCGTCGTAACCGCAACCCGCGCGCTGCTGTTCACGGACTTCCGTTATGTAACGCAGGCGAACGAGCAGGCGACGGGCTTCGACATCGTCGAGCACGGAACGTCTCCGCTCTCCTCCGTCGGCGACGCGCTTCGCGCGGCGGGCATCTCGCGGCTCGGCTTCGAGCAGCAGCACGTCAGCTACGGCGCGTATTTGTCTTACGGAAGAGACCTCGGGGGCATCGAGCTGACGCCGACCGACGGAATGGTCGAGAAGCTGCGCCGGATTAAAGACGAAGCGGAGCTCGCCGTCATTCGCAAGGCGGTCGCGATCGCGGACGCGGGCTTCGAGTTTATGCTGAAGACGCTGCGCCCGGGCATGCGCGAGATCGACGCGGCGCTCGAGCTTGAGAGCTTCATGAAGAAGCAAGGCGCGAAGGGCCCTTCGTTCGACACGATCATCGCTTCCGGCGAGCGTTCCGCGCTGCCGCACGGCGTCGCCGGCGAACGCGTCATCGGGACGAACGAATTCGTCAAGATGGATTTCGGCGCGTTGTACGATGGGTATTGCTCGGACATGACCCGCACGGTCGTGATCGGCACCCCGACGCCGAAGCATCGGGAAATTTACGACATCGTGCTGGAAGCGCAGATGGCCGCGCTCGCGGGCATCAAACCCGGCATCACCGGACGCGAAGGCGACGCGCTCGCGCGGAACGTCATCGCCGCGCGCGGGTACGGCGACAACTTCGGGCACGGCACGGGACACGCCGTCGGCATGGACATCCACGAGAGTCCGCGCCTTAGCAAGACGGAGGAAGCGAGGCTCGAGCCCGGCATGGTCGTAACCGTGGAGCCAGGCATCTACTTGCCCGGCTTCGGGGGCGTTCGCATCGAAGATATCGTCGTCGTAACGGAGAACGGCTGCGAGATCCTGACGAAATCGACGAAGGACTTTATTACACTCTAGGAGGACGAACCAGTGATTTCAGTTAACGATTTTAAAACGGGTCTTACCATCGAAGTAGACGGCGACATTTACACGGTCATTGATTTCCAACACGTAAAGCCGGGCAAAGGCGCCGCGTTCGTGCGCTCCAAATTGAAAGGCCTCCGGAACGGCAACGTCGTCGAGAAGACGTTCCGCGCGGGCGAGAACGTCTCCCGCGCCGTCATCGACAACCGCGCGATGCAGTATTTGTACAACTCGGGCAGCGAATATACGTTCATGGACAACGAGACGTACGACCAAATTACGTTGGCGGAGAAGCAGCTCGAGTGGGAAAAGAAGTTCTTGATCGAAAATATGGTCATTAACATCAGCTCGTACCAAGGCGAAATCATCGGCATTCAGCTGCCGAACAGCGTCGAGCTGAAGGTCACGGAGACGGAGCCGGGCATTAAGGGCAACACGGCGCAAGGCGCGACGAAGAACGCGACGCTCGAAACCGGCCTCACCGTTCAGGTGCCGCTCTTCATCAACGAAGGCGACGTGCTGCTCATCGATACGCGGGAAGGCAAGTACATATCGAGAGCGTAAGCAATCCGGACCGCCGCTCGCAGGAGCGGCGGTTTTTTGCTGCGCGCGCATTTCGATTTTTTGTCATGATTGCGCTCTTGCCCTATGGTATAATGTTTCAATATGTATGCTCGAAAGAAAGCTTCTTAAGGGAGTGAGAGTTCTTTGGCGTTAGTGGTGATGAAGTTCGGGGGAAGCTCGGTCGGCGACGCGGAGCGCATGAAGCGCGTCGCGAAGCGGGTCGTAGAGAAGAAACGCGAAGGAAACCGCGTCGTCGTCGTCGTATCCGCCATGGGCGACACGACCGACGACTTGATCGATTTATCGAAGCAGCTGACCGACCAGCCGTCCGCGAGAGAGATGGACATGCTGCTCACGACCGGCGAACAAGTATCGGTAGCGCTGCTGTCGATGACGATTCATACGCACGGCGAAGGCGCCGTCTCGTATACCGGCTGGCAGGCGGGCATGACGACGGAGGCGGCGCACGGCCGCGCGCGCATCAGCGACATTCGACCGGACCGCATTCATAAAGCGCTGGACGAGGACAAGATCGTCGTCGTCGCAGGCTTCCAAGGCATGACCGAAGACGGCGAAATCACGACGCTCGGCCGCGGCGGCTCGGACACGACGGCCGTGGCGCTCGCCGCCGCGCTGAAGGCGGACTTGTGCGAAATCTATACGGACGTCGACGGCATCTATTCGACGGACCCGCGCATCGTGAAGGTGGCGCGCAAGCTGAACGAAATTTCGTACGACGAGATGCTGGAGCTCGCGAATCTCGGCGCGGCGGTGCTGCATCCGCGCGCGGTCGAATACGCGAAGCATTATTCGGTGCCGCTCGTCGTACGGTCCAGCTTTACTTACAACGAAGGTACGATCGTGAAGGAGGACGCATCCATGGAGCAAGGCGTAGTCGTCAGCGGCATCGCATACGACAAGAACGTGGCGAGAATCAGCATTTTGGGCGTGAAGGACGTGCCGGGGCAGCTGGCGAAGGTGTTTACGGCGCTCGGCGATGCCGGCATTAACGTCGATATCATCGTACAGAGCGGCGTTCAGAACGGCAAAGCGGATTTCTCCTTCTCGACGGGATCGAGCGACGCGGAGCAAGCGGTGACGATTTTGCGAGGCATGCAGAACGACGTCGGCTTCGACGACGTGACGAGCGAGACGAATCTCGTGAAGGTGTCGATCGTAGGCGCCGGCATGGTAAGCAACCCGGGCGTCGCGGCGAAGATGTTCGACGCGATCTCGAGCCAAGGCGTCAGCATCAAGATGGTCAGTACGTCGGAAATCAAAGTGTCCTGCGTCATCGACGCGGACAAATTCCAAGACGTCGTGCGCGCCTGCCATACGGCATACGGACTGGACTCGACGGAGCAAGCGTTCGTCGGCGGACCGTCCGAACGTCGGTAAGCTTATGCAAGAGGCCGTTCGGTTTGAGTATCCTTACTCGAACCGAACGGCCTTTTTTTTCGTGTCCGCGCGCCCCCCGCCTGCCCAAAAGAAGAACCGCCGGGCGCCGATCGCGCCGAGCGGTTCGAATTTCCGTCCATCCAGGTCACCACTTGAATTTATCGAACAAAAAGGTGAAAACCTTCAGCAGGAACGCCGTAATGCCCGCGGCCATGAGGGGACCGACCGGAATGCCTCGCAAAAACAAAATGCCGAAGATCGATCCGATCACGAGCCCGACGATGAGCTCGGGATCAAGCTTCAGCAAATCCAAGCCTTTGCCGTTCATATAGGTGGCGATCGCGCCGCCGAGAAGGGCGAGAACGCCGGGCCAGCTCGTAAACACGGCTAAGATGTCCTTCTGCGCGATCCGCTCGCTCGCGAACGGAACGAGGACGCCCATGGTCAAAAACAATAAGCCGAACTCGAGTCCGCGTCGTTCGATCGTGGGCAAATACCGCTCGAGGGAGACCAGCTTGATGATCAGCAGGACGCAGGCGGCCGTCGTAATAATGTGGGACCGGCCCACCATGCCGATGATGATTAGAATGACCAATAGCAATTCACCGTTCATCGCGAGACTCCTGTCCTATTGGATTCTCTACATTCTATGAACGGCGTCGACGATTCTAGAACAACCCTAGTCCGCACTCGAACGGCCGCAATTCCCCGCCGGACAGGATCGGCGTGAGCCGATAGACGTCGCGCCGGGCGCAGAAGACGACGTCCTCGCGATACCCTAACGCGACGAGGCGGCTCCCTGTGTCCGAGCCTAACAGCGCATCCTCCAACCGATGCTCGAAATGACGGTACGCCCCTTCCATCGCGGCGGCCAAGTCGTCGGTCGCGACATGCCGTCAGACCTCTTCTTTAATCCGCTTCGCGATCATGCCCGCGAACAGTCCGTCTTCCGGCGCGAACGTCTCCTATTCGGCGCCGCGCTCGTCGCTCGAACGTCTCGCTAACCGTAGAGATGCAATCGATACGCAACCGTCTTCACTCTTTATCGCCGCCGACTACACTCTCGCTTGCATGCCTAGGTGGAACGTATCCGACCGAAGGCCGCGGCGCAGCGCTTCGAGCGACAGCACGTCTTCCGGCGCGACGTTGCCGATGTTCAAGTTCGGGCCGAGCGCCTGCAGCAACTCCGCCTGTTGCGACTTGAGCGGCGCTTCCCACATCAGCACGGAGCTATCCGGCACGCAGTGCATAATCCCGTCCAGATCGTCCGTTTTGCAAACGCCGTTTTCGTCGAAAATTCCTACGCCCTTGCCCGACTCCCTCGCTTCGATCGTGACGAACGTCGCTCCGAGCGCCGTGTCGATCTCCACCGTTCGGGCGAGCTCCTCCGTTTCGATCCCCGATCCGAAAATTTTCTTGCCGTACTCCGTCACGACCGTGAAGCCGACGTCGATCGCCTTAACGATCAGCGCGCTGCGTTGGTCCCGGTTCATCTCGATCGTGCCGTCGGACACCTCGACCGCCGTGAAGCCGAAGCCCCGCGCGGTCGCCAAAAACGTGTCGACGAGGTTTTGCGATACAGCGACTTCGAGGAACGTGCCTCCCGGCATAATCAGCAGCCCGGCTTCGCGCGCCGTCTCGATTTTGCGCCTCAGCTCTTCCTCGGGATATAACGCCGAGGTGCCGAAGCCGAGCTTCACGACGTCGATATAGGGCGCCGCCACCCGAAGCATATCCTCGAACGCGCGGAGCCCGAGTCCCTTGTCGATCACCATCGTGCGACCGGTCGTTCGGGGTTTCGCGGTCCTTCGTCCGGTCGGATCGGCGAGGGACGGATGCCAATCCAATCTAGAAGTTTGGTCCATTCGAATAACTCCTCGCTGGTTTAATAGAATTGTTCGTTTCTGAATGCAATATATGCATGGTCGGATGGGGGTGTGCCCATGATGCTAAACCGAGACGAGCCCGCATATATATGTACAAGTTCGTTCGCGATAGCGGGGGAGGACGCGGTATGGTCGATAAAATCGTAGTCAGTATGGCGCTGCTGAGAGTGTTGTCGGGGTCCATCGAGTTGATGGCGGCCTTTCTCATTTACAGGCTCGCCAGTGTAGAGAAGGCGCTCGTCATCAACTCGTCGCTGGCCTTGGTCGGGCCGATCATCTTTATTTCGATTACGGCGCTCGGGCTCGTCGGCATTACGGATAAGCTCTCTTTCGGCAAGTTGGCTTGGGTCGCCGTGGGGGTAGCTTGTCTATTAATCGGCATTCTGAAAAAGTAGCTTGTCATAATTCGATAGGCCAAGCATACATATGGTTGTAAGTTAGGCCAAGCCGGACTTACGACAACCGCCGACGCGGCGAAAGGGGAGATGACGATGTGGAACGCCGTGCTGGAGTGGCTGCCGGGGTCGATTCGAACCGTTCTGTCGCGTTTGCCCGCCGATTGGACGTCCCGAGCCGAGGAAATCCGGGTGCGGGACGGGCGGCCGCTGGAAATCGTCGCGGCGGGCGACTACACGTTCGTGGAGCCCGACGGAAGCCCGACGCTGCGGATCGAAGCCGCTTTCCGGCCGACGCGCGACGATTGCTTGAAGCTGCTGGACCGGATTACGAACCACTCGGTCTATACGATGGAAGAGCAGCTCCGCCGCGGTTACATTACCGTGCAGGGCGGCCATCGCATCGGTCTGGCGGGGCGGGCGGCGCTGGAGCGCGGTGCGATCAGAACGCTGCAGCATATCGGCGGCTTCAATCTTCGCATCGCCCGAGAGGTGAAGGGCTGCGCAAGCGCGCTGCTCCCCCGGCTGTGGGACGCGGAGTCGCGCCGGCTGCATCACACCTTGATCGTCTCTCCGCCGCAGCGAGGCAAGACGACGCTCCTGCGGGACGCGGCCCGCCTCGTCTCGACCGGCGGCTGGAGCGGCCGAACGGCGATCGATCGGCGGGATCGGGCGCGCAAGGTCGGCATCGTCGACGAACGGTCGGAGATCGCGGCCGCCGTCGACGGCAAGCCGACGTTCGACGTCGGCCCGCGGACGGACGTGCTGGATGCCTGTCCGAAGGCGGAAGGCATGATGCTGATGATCCGCGCGCTGTCGCCGGAGGTGCTCGTCGTCGACGAGCTCGGCCGGCTGGAGGACGCGGAGGCGGTGATGGAGGCGCTTCACGCGGGCATCGCCGTCATCGCCACCGCGCACGGCCGGGACGCGGACGAGGTTCGCGGCCGGCCGTCGCTTGCCGCCCTGTTCGAAGCGCGCGTGTTCACGCGCATCGTGACGCTCGCCGCCAGCGGACCGACGGGCACGGTGCTCGACGTGCGCGACGCCGACGGACGCCGGCTGCCGCCGTCGCGGCCGGCCGCGGCGCCCCCGGCGACGCTGGAACGGAAGGGGGCGACCGGATGCTGAAGTGGATCGGCGCGACGATGATCTTGGCCGCCGGCACCGCCTACGGCTTCGCGCAGGCTTCCCGATACGCCCGTCGCCCGAAGGAGCTGCGCCTGCTCGGGGCGGCGCTCGGGACGCTCGAGTCGGAGATCGTCTACGGGCTGTCGCCGCTGCCGGAGGCGCTGAACCGGGTGGCGTCGGCGACGCAGAAGCCCGTATCCCTTCTGTTCGCGGACGCGGCGGCCCGAATGGCCGATGCGCGGTCGGAGCGGACGGCGGGCGATTGCTGGAAGGAGGCGGTGAACGCCGTCTGGTCGGCGACGGCGCTCCAAGGTCCGGAGAAGGCGTCGCTGCTCGCGCTGGCGCCGACGCTCGGGATGACCGATCGGGACGACCAGGCGAAGCATCTTCGGCTCGCGATCGCCCAATTGCGCGCGGAGGAAGAGACGGCGCGGGAGGAGCAGGCGCGGTACGGCAAGATGTGGAGAAGCTTAGGGGCGCTTACGGCGGCGTTGGTCGTCATTTTAATGTACTAAGGACGGTGCCAGGATGAACGAGGATGTCAATGCCATATTTCAGATCGCCGCCGTCGGCATCATCGTCGCCATGATTCATACGGTGTTGAAGCAAATGGGGAAAGAGGATTACGCGCACTGGGTGACGTTAATCGGCTTCGTCGTGGTGCTGTTTATGGTGATACGCAAACTGGATCAGCTGTTTCAAGAAATTAAAACGATCTTTTTGTTTCAATAGGCGGTGGCGCCGTGGATATGATCCAAGTCGTCGGCTTCGGTCTGGTCGCCACCGTGCTCGTCCTGATCGTCAAGGAGCAAAAGGCGCCGGTCGCCTTCCTGCTCGCCGCCTTCGCGGGCATCGTCATTTTCCTGGCGTTGATCGGGAAAATCTCCGAAATCATCGCGATGCTCGAACGGCTGGCCGATCAATCGAACGTGAATATGGTGTTTTTCCAAACGATCTTGAAAATCATCGGCATTGCGTATATCGCGGAATTCGGAGCGCAAGTCGTTCGGGACGCCGGGCAGGAAGCGATCGCATCGAAGATCGAGCTCGCCGGCAAGGTGCTCATCATGGTGCTCGCCATCCCGATCATCTCGGTGATCGTCGAGACCGTCATGAAGCTGATGCCCGCATAAATCGAGGCGGATGTTCGTCGAAAGGTTGAGGAGGGGTGGACGTGTCGGCAACCGCAGCTCCGGGCGCAGACGACGCCGGCGCGGTCCAGGATTGGGTCGACGCCCAATCGGAGATCGTCCGTACGGACGAAGTAGAGCATTATTGGGACACGCTCATGCGCCAATACGGCGGATGGTTCCCGAACGGGAACCCGTCGTTCCAGGAAGCGCTTATGCCGGGCGGCGACGGGTTTTCTCTGGCGAACGCGGCGAGCGGACTGCTCCAGTTTCTGCTGCACGAGGTCGTCGTCAACGGGAAGCTGCTGGCGATGATCGTCATCCTGACCGTGTTCAGCATCGTGCTGGAGACGCTGCAGACGGCGTTCGAGAAGACGACGGTGAGCAAGGTCGCTTACGCCATCTCGTATCTCGTCATCGTCGTCATCGCGATCAACAGCTTCCACATCGCGATTCAATTCGCGAAGGACGCCATCTCCGGCATGATACACTTCATGACCGCGATGATGCCGCTCGTGCTGACGATGCTGGCGTCGATGGGCAACGTCGCGACGGTGTCGATCATGCACCCGCTTATCGTGTTCATGATTCATACGGTGGGGAACCTGGTTTTCTTCTTTATCTTTCCGTTATTGTTTTTCTCCGCCGTTTTACATATTGTTTCGACGCTGACCGACAAGTACAAGGTGACGCAGCTTGCTACGCTGCTCCGCAACATCGCGATCGGGACGCTGACGATATCGCTCACGGTGTTCCTCGGCGTCATCTCGGTACAGGGCGCCACGGGCGGCGTCGCGGACGGGGTGACGCTCAAGACGGCGAAGTACGTGGCGGGCAACTTCGTCCCGGTGGTCGGGCGCATGTTCTCGGAGACGACGGATACGGTGCTCAGCGCTTCGCTCCTCATGAAGAACGCGATCGGCCTCGCGGGCGTCGTCATCATCGTCCTGATCGCCGCGTTCCCGGCGCTGAAGATTCTGGCGCTCGCCTTTATCTATAACCTGGCGGCCGCGCTGCTGCAGCCGCTCGGCGACAGTCCGGTCATCGGCTGCCTGCAGACGATCGGGAAGAGCATGATCTTCGTGTTCGCGGCGCTCGCGACGGTGAGCCTCATGTTTTTTCTCGCGATTACGATCATTATCGCCGCGGGGAACGTGACCGTAATGATGCGATGAACGCGAACGAGGAGGCGATCCGCGATGATGGAGGCGTTGACCGGCTGGCTGAAACAGATCGTTCTGGTGGTGCTGCTGGCGACGTTCATCGATCTATTGCTGCCGAACCGAACGATGCAGCGGTACGTCAAGCTCGTCGTCTCGCTGTTCATCCTCATGACGATTCTATCGCCGGTGCTGCAGCTGCTCGGTTCGAACGCGAACGTGCGGATGCTCGCCGCGTCCGTCGGCGGCTGGTCCGTCGCCGGGACGGCGGCGCCGGCGCCGATCGGCTCTTCCGGTTCGTCCGGCGGTTCCTCGATGCCGGCATTGGGCGAGCTGCTCTCCGAGGGGGAAGCGATCGCGAGAGCGCAGAGCGAACGGTCGATCGACATGCTCGAAAACCGGATCGAAGCGATGGTCGAAGAGCATGTGCGGTCGAAGCACGAAGCGGAAGCGAGCGTCGAGGCCGCGGTGGACATCGACGGCGACGGCTTGCCGACCGTGAAGAGCATTCGAATCCGCGTCGGAGCGTCGCTCGCGGCCGCCGCGGCGGCGTCGGCGGAAGTCGAAGGGGGCGGCGGAGCGGCAGAGCCCGCGCCGGAGCCGTCCGGCGGGATAAACATCGAGCCGGTGGTCGTCGAGCCTGTCTTCGTCGAGCCGGTTCGCATCGGCGAGACGCGGACGGAAGGAGCCGCGGCGGACGCCTCGGCGCCCGCGCCGGTCTCGGCGGCCGAACGCAAGGCGATCGCGAAATCGGTCGCGGAAGCGTGGGCCGTCCCGGTCTCGAAAGTCAAAGTGGAATGAGAACGGATGCGTCCGGCGAAGGAGGTGATGCGAATGGCGAAATGGTGGAAGGCGTTCGAAGAGCGGTTCGGCGGCGGTCCGGGAGGCGCGAGCCGCACGAACACGTTCCGATGGCTCCTGATCGTGGCGGGCGTCGGCGGCGTCTTCATGATTCTGAATTCGTTCCTGACGGTGGAGGACGTGCAGCCTCCTTACGACGGCGGCGGGATTCCCGAGACCGCGACGAACGGCGCGCCGCCCGGCGGCGAAGTTCCCGCCTTCGGAACCGGCGCGGCGAAGGACTCGAAGTTCGCGGCGTACGAAGCGAGCTACGAGGACGAGCTGAAGGAGATTTTGCAAAAAATCGTCGGCGTCGGCGAAGTGAACGTACTCGTAACGATCGAATCGACCGAGGAGGTCGTGGCCGAGCGGAACGTGACCGAGTCGGCCCAGGAGACGAACGAGCGGGACCCGAACGGCGCCAATCGACACATTACGCAGACGTCCCGAACCGGAGAAATCGTGTTATATACGGAATCCGGCGACAGCGTGCCGCTCGTGCGCAAGACGATCCGGCCGACGATCCGCGGCGTGTTCGTCGTCGCCGAAGGCGCCGAAAACTTGACGGTGAAGAAGATGATGATCGAAGCGGTCGAACGAGGGCTCGGCGTGCCGTCCCATAAGATTTCTGTAGCGCCTAGCAAGAGGTAACCGCGCCGAACCGGCGTCCACATATTCCAAAAACCAATTCAGAAAAGCACAAGGAGGAAACAAGAATGAATACAAGAAGACAAACGGTGTGGCTCGTATCGATGCTGGGGTTGATGGTCGTCCTGTCCGCGTATTACTTGTTCACCGACGAAGCGGATCAAATTCCGGTGCCCACGGAGCAAACGGCGCAGAACGAAATTATCGTCGAAGGCGTCGGCATGATGGATCCGACGGCGGCGCAGCCGGGCGTGACGATCGACGACATCGCCGCGCTCGAAGAGGACGCGACGGCGGAAGGCGCGGCCGAAGGGGCGGCGGAAGGCGCGACGGACGGCGTCGCGGAAGCCGCGGATCCGGCGACGCCGGAAGGCGCGACCGCCGAAGCCGAAGAGACGATCACGGACGAGCAAGTGCTCGAGCAAGTGTCGAACCGATCGAGCGCGGACGCGATTACGGCGATGCAAATCGAGCGCGATTCCGACTTCTCCAGACAGATCGAAGCGCTGACGGCGGCGATGACGAACGAAGAAGCGTCCGAGCAGCAAATCACGGAAGCGATCAATAAGCACAGCGCCCTGATGGATTTGGAAGCGAAGCTGATCGCTTTCGAAGAGAAGCTGCTCGGCGACTACGAGAACGTAGCGGTCATGTACGACGATCAGAAGCAGCACTTTACGGTTCACGTCTCCGCTGCCCAGCTCGAAAAGAGCGAAGCGGTATCGATCGTCACCGAGGCGATGAAAGACCTGAGCATCGCGATTCATCAAATCACCGTCAAGCTGTACAACTAACGATCAGGCTTCGTCGACCGCGCGGCGTAAAAAAACGGAGGGAGCCCGGGGAAACTGGGCTCTTTCCATTTACTTCTTTTAAGGGTATAATTACAACGTCGCTTTTGAGGGTTGGCAAGCCGCTCGCGACGGCGCAGACTCATTCGCTTGAGGAGATGAATGCAAGACGATGTATAAACTTAACGAAATCAAAGAACTTATTCGATTGGTGGACAGCACTTCCATACAACATCTCGAGATCGAAAACGAGAACGGCAAAATCAGCATCAAGAAGCCCGAAGCTCCTGCGGTTCACGTGACGTCGCACCCGACGGCGGCCGTATCGGCGCAGCACGCGTTCGTACCGGCGGCTCCGGCCCCCGCCGCTCCGCAGGCGCCTGCGGCTCCTGCCCCGGCGCAAGAAGAGCGGAACGCCGATCTGCACCCGATCGTCTCTCCGATGGTCGGCACGTTCTACGCCGCCCCGTCCCCGGACGCGCAGCCGTTCGTCAAGGCGGGCGACGCGGTCAAAGAGAAGACGATCGTGTGCATCGTCGAAGCGATGAAGCTGATGAACGAAATCGAAGCGGAAGTGAGCGGCCAGATCGTCGAAGTGCTGGCGGAGAACGGCCAGCTCGTCGAGTACGGCCAGCCGCTCTTCTTGGTGAAACGGTAAGAGCGACAACGGGAGGAAAATACGCATGAAGTTTCACAAAGTGCTGGTCGCGAACCGAGGCGAAATCGCAGTCCGCATCATTCGCGCTTGCAGAGAGCTGGGCATCTCCACGGTCGCGGTGTATTCCGAGGCGGATCGCGAGGCGCTGCACGTTCGACTCGCGGACGAGGCGTATTGCATCGGTCCGGTATCGTCCAAAGACAGTTATTTGAATTTAACGAACATCATGAGCGTCGCCACGTTGACCGGCGCGGACGCCATCCATCCGGGGTACGGCTTCCTCGCGGAGAACGCGGACTTCGCCGAAATTTGCGAACGCTGCAACGTCGTCTTCATCGGCCCGTCCCCGGACGCGATCTCCCGCATGGGGGACAAGTCCGTGGCGAAGCAGACGATGCGCGACGCCGGCGTGCCGGTCATTCCGGGCTCGGTCGGTCTCGTCGAGACGATCGACGACGCGGTCGCGATCGCCCGCGACATCGGCTACCCGGTCATCATTAAGGCGACGGCCGGCGGCGGCGGGAAGGGCATCCGCATAGCGGCATCGGAAGAAGATCTGATCCAAGGCATCATCGCCGCGCAGCAGGAAGCTCAGAAGGCGTTCGGCAACGCCGGAGTCTATCTGGAGAAGTTCCTTACCGGCATGAAGCATGTAGAAATTCAAATCGTCGCGGACAAGCACGGCAACGTCGTGCACCTCGGCGAGCGAGACTGCTCCGTGCAGCGCCGGCGTCAGAAGCTCGTCGAAGAGGCGCCTTGTCCGGTGCTGTCGCCGGAGGTGCGCCGCCGCATGGGCGACGCGGCCGTCCGCGCGGCGCGCGCCGTCGATTATTCGGGAGCCGGAACGTTGGAGTTCTTGCTCGGTCCCGACGAACAGTTTTATTTCATGGAGATGAATACGCGCATTCAGGTCGAGCATCCGGTCACCGAGATGGTGACCGGCGTCGATATCATTAAAGAGATGATTTCCGTAGCGGAGGGACATCCGCTCAGCATTCGTCAATCCGACGTCGTCATCAACGGCCACTCCATCGAATGCCGCGTCAACGCGGAAGATCCGGCGAAGAACTTCATGCCGTCCGCGGGACGCATTAATTTCTACCTGCCGCCCGGCGGCGTAGGCGTGCGCGTCGACAGCGCCGCTTATCCGGGGTACGTCATTCCGCCGCATTACGACTCTATGATCGCGAAGCTGATCGTTTGGGCGCCGACGCGGGAGGAAGCGATCGCCCGCATGAAGCGCGCGCTCGGGGAGTTCGCGGTCGACGGGGTGCATACGACGATTCCGTTCCACATGAGGCTGATGGATCACCCGACGTTCCGACGCGGCGATTTCGACATCAAGTTCCTGGAAGAACACGACGTATAGCGATCGAACTATGCCGATTCGCCCGATTCTCCAAGGTTTGTCATAATTTTGGACGGGTGGTATAGTATTTAATTATAAGACAAGGGGAGGATGATCGATAATGAACACGATTGCCCCGGAATTCACGAAGACCGAGATGGGGAACATACAGATCGCTCCGGAGGTCATTGAAATTATCGCAGGCCTCGCAACGATCGAAGTGGACGGCGTCACCGGCATGAGCGGCGGATTCGCCAGCGGCGTGGCCGAGCTCCTCGGTCGGAAAAACCTGTCTAAAGGCGTGAAAGTCGAAGTCGGCCAACGCGAAGCGGCGGTGGACGTATCCATCGTCATCGAGTACGGTCGACGCATACCGGAAGTCGCGTCCGCCATCCAGGCGAACGTCAAGCACGCGATCCAATCGATGACCGGACTGAACGTCGTCGAAGTGAACGTTCATATTCACGACGTCATGTTCAAGGGTCAAGAACGGATCGAAGAAGAAGAAGGCCCGATCACGACCCGCGTGAAGTAACGAGCGCGGCGGGTCGCGCGGAACGAATGGACATACCGAAATCCCCCGGGCGTCGCCGTTCGGGGGTTTCCTCGTCGTAGCCCTGCGCAAGCGGCGGGAATCGGCATACGGCAAGGACGTACCAGTGGAAGGAGCTGCAGTCATGGGCAGAGTCGCGGACAAATTGTTTTTATTTCTGTACAGCGTGGCCATATTGATCTTTTCGGGGATCGGGCTGATCGTCTCGATGGAATGGGTGGCTCCGGCGTTCGCCGAATCGTTCGTCGATGCCATATATATGACGGGTCCGGCCAAATATGCCGCGATCGCCGTATGCGCCGCATTATTTCTGCTGTCGATCCGATTTCTGTTCGTGTCGCTGCGCAAGAGCCGCGAGCGGAGCGGCTCCATCGATCAGCGCACCGAATTCGGCGATATTCGCATCTCGCTCGAGACGGTGGAAAATCTCGCCCTGAAGGCGGCGAATCGCGTTCGTGGCGTGAAGGATTTGCGCGCGCGCGTGCGCGTCGACGACAGCGGCCTCGATATCCAGCTCCGCTCGGTCGTCGACGGGGAATCCTCGATTCAACAGCTGACGGAGGAGATGCAGCGCGGCGTGAAGGAGCATGTCGAGGACATTACCGGCATTCCGGTCGCTACGGTGACGGTGTACGTCGCCAACGTCGTGCAATCCCAAACGTTCAAAGCTCGAGTGGAGTAGGTGACGCCGATGTGGAAGAAACTCGCGGATTCGATTCTGGAGTGGGCCCTCGCGGGGCGCGTCGGGAGAATCGTCGGAGCCGCGGCGGGCGTGCTGCTCGGGTTCGTGTATTTGATTTGGGGCTTCTGGGATATGCTGGCCTTCGCATTGATCGGGTTTACGGGGTATACGCTTGGTTTAAAATCGGACAATCGGGAAAAATGGGTGGATAGAAACGCCATCGCCCGGTGGTTCACAGACAGATGGTATCGATGAATCCCATGACTGTGGGATTTTTTCGTTAGGAGGAGTTTATCGATGAAGCGAAGGTCCGCGCGCGTCGTAGCGGTGCAATGTTTGTATCAAATGGAGATGAATCGAGTGCCGGCGCACGAGGCGCTGCAAGCCGCGATGGAAGAGGCGCTGAACGACAACGAGTCCGGCACGGACGTCAGCGACGCGGACGCGTTGCTTGCGTACGTTCGGGGATTGTTGGACAAGCTGGTGCCGCTCATCCCGGAAATCGACGGGATGCTGACGGAGTTCCTGCAAGGCTATCAGGTTGACCGCTTGTCGCGGGTCGACCGGGAGGTGCTACGTCTCGCGGTGTTCGAGATGATTTACGCCGACGACGTTCCCCCGAAGGTGGCGGTCAACGAAGCGATCGAGGTCGCGAAGCACTTCGGTACGGACGAATCGGGCAAATTCGTCAACGGCGTGCTGGGGAAGATGGTTAAGCAAGTGGACGAGTTGAAGGCGAAAGCGAACGCGTAAATAACGGGCGAAAAACGGAGGCGTTACCATCCATGACGGCATTGATTCTCGACGGGAAAAAAATCGCGAACGAATTGATGGCAAGATTACATAAGGAAATCGACTCGCTGATCGAGTCCGGCGCGCGTCCGGGACTCGCGGTCGTGCTGGTGGGCGAAGACCCGGCTTCGCAGGTATACGTGCGAAATAAGGAAAAGGCTTGCGCGGATCTCGGCATCCATTCCGTCGTGCACCGCCTGGACTCGGATACCTCGCAGGACAAGCTGATCGACCTCATTCGCGCGCTGAACGAAAGCTCCGAAATTCACGGCATCTTGGTGCAGAAGCCGCTGCCGGGGCACATCGACGACAAGGCGGTCATCGGCGCGATTTCGGCGGAGAAGGACGTCGACGGCTTCCACCCGATCAGCGTCGGCAACCTGCTGATCGGCGACGAAGGCTTCGTGCCGTGCACGCCGGCGGGCGTCATCGAGATGATGCGCTCGGCGGGGATTTCCGTAGACGGCAAGCGCGTCGCGGTCATCGGCCGGAGCAACATCGTCGGCAAGCCGATGGCGGCGCTGCTCATCCGAGAGAACGCGACCGTGACGGTGTGCCACTCGAAGACGGCGAACCTGCAGGAAGTAACGCGAGAAGCGGACGTCATCGTCGCGGCGATCGGCCGGCCGAACTTCGTTACGCCGGAATATGTGAAGCCGGGCGCGGTCGTTATCGACGTCGGCGTCAACCGACTGCCGGACGGGAAGTTGGCCGGCGACGTCGACTTCGAGGCGGTGAAGGAAATCGCGTCCGCGATTACGCCCGTACCGGGCGGCGTCGGCCGGATGACGATCGCGATGCTCATGAAAAACACGGTCGAAGCGGCCCGGAAGACGTTGGAGTCGTCGCGGTGAGTCAAGGGCAAAACCAGAAAGTCTTTTCGGTTCGGGATATAACGAGATATATCAAAATGAAGATGGATGCCGACGCCGTGCTGCAGAACGTATGGGTGCGCGGCGAAATTTCGAACTTCACGAGGCATTCGAGCGGGCACTTATATTTTACTTTGAAAGATAAGGACAGCCGCATCAAGTGCGTGATGTTCGCCGGTCAAGCGTCCCGCCTGCCGTTCGCGCCGAAGGAAGGCGCGCGGGTCGTGGCGAACGGCAGCGTGTCGGTGTACGAACGGGACGGGCAGTACCAAATGTACGTGAACGGCATGCAGCCGGACGGCATCGGCAGCCTGTATCTCGCCTTCGAACAGCTGAAGAAGAAGCTGGATGAAGAGGGGTTGTTCTCCGCGGCGCGGAAGAAGCCGATTCCGACGTTCCCGACGGCGATCGGCGTCATTACGTCGCCGACGGGGGCGGCCGTGCGCGACATTATCATCACGCTGCAGCGGCGGAACCCGGCGGTGCCGGTTTTGCTGTATCCGGTTTCGGTGCAAGGCGAGGCGGCGGCGCCTTCGATCGTGAAGGCGATACGCGCCATGAACGAACGCCGCGAGGTCGACGTGCTCATCGTCGGCCGCGGCGGCGGCTCGCTCGAAGAGCTGTGGGCGTTCAACGAAGAGGCGGTCGCCCGGGCGATCGCGGCCTCTAGCATCCCGATCATCTCGGCGGTCGGCCACGAGACGGATACGACGATCGCCGACTTCGTCGCGGATCTTCGCGCGGCGACGCCGACGGCCGCCGCGGAGCTCGCCGTGCCCAGCCGCCTCGAGCTGCGCGACACGATCGGGCATCTGCGCAGACGGATGACGGGGGCGTTGCAAGGCGCGGTGCAGTCGCGCCGCGAGGCGCTCCTGCGGCTTCGCCGTTCGCCGTTCCTGACGAATCCGAAGCGGCAGCTGATGATGCAGCAGACGGAACGGCTCGACCGGCATACGGCCGCGCTGCAATATCACGCGAAGACGGCGCTGCGAACCGCGGGCGATCGGTTCGTTCGGCTCGATCGGCGTCTCTCATCGGTCAGCCCGAGGGAAGCGGCGCGCCATGCCGCCAAGGGGCTCGACGTCGCGAAGCTGAAGCTGCTGCAGCGGATGAACGCGATCATTCGCGATCGCGGCCACGCGTTCGACATGCACGCGAAGCGCCTCGACGCGCTTAGTCCGCTGAAGGTGATGCAGCGGGGCTACAGCCTGGTCTACGACGAGAACAAGCGCCTGGTCAAAACGGTGGGAGACGTGCAGCTCGGCGACATGGTCCGCGTGCGGCTCGCGGACGGCGAGCTCGACTGCACCGTATGGTCGATGAAGGGGGAAACAAGCAGTGACTGAACCAACGATCGGCTTCGAAGAAGCGATGGAGAAGCTGGAAACCATCGTCGCGAAGCTCGAGAGCGGCGACGTGCCGCTCGAGGAAGCGATCGAGCTCTTCCAGGAAGGCATGCGGCTGTCCCGCATCTGCAGCCAGAAGCTCGAAACCGTCGAACGAAAAATCGAGATGCTGCTCGAAGAGGACGGACAGACGGTGAAGAAGCCGTTCGGCGCCGCGCTCGACAAGGGGGATCCCGTTGAATAACGCAAGAAGCGAATCGATCGAAGCCTACCTGGCTTATGTCGCCGGCCGCGTCGCGGACGAGCTCGGCACGATCGTGCCCGAGGCGTGGGACGTGCCCGCGCCGCTGCGCGAGTCGATGGCGTATTCGCTGCTCGCGGGCGGGAAGCGGCTGCGTCCGGCGTTCGCGCTCGCCGCCGCCGAGGCGGCCGGCGGCGATCCGGAAGAAGCGCTTCCGGCCGCCTGCGCGGTGGAGCTGATCCATACGTATTCGCTCATCCACGACGATCTGCCCGCGATGGACGACGACGACTTCCGCCGCGGCCGCCCGACGAACCACAAGGTATTCGGGGAGGCGATGGCCATCCTCGCGGGCGACGCGCTGCTCACGCACGCGTTCCACGTGCTCGCGACGATGCCGGATCGGTTCCCGCGCGTGTCGGCGTCCGCCGCGCTTCGCATCGTGAAGGAGCTGGCGGCGTACGCCGGCGCGCCCGGCATGGTCGGCGGACAAGCCGCGGATATGCTCGGCGAGCAAGGAGAGACGACGCTCGCGCAGCTCGAGTACATCCATCTGCATAAGACGAGCGACCTCGTCGTTGCCTCTCTCCGCGCCGGAGCCATCGTCGCCGGCGCGAACGAAGAGCAGCTCGAGTCGCTCGCCGTCTACGGTCGATCGATCGGCCTCGCCTTCCAGATCCAAGACGACATCCTGGATCTCGTAGGCGATGCATCGAAGCTCGGGAAGAGCACGCAGAGCGACGTCGCGCAAGGCAAGGTGACGTATCCGTATCTCGTCGGCCTCGCGGCGAGCAAGGCGAAGGTCGAAGAGCTGACGGCCGCCGGCAAGTCGGCCGTCTCCGGCGGCGCGCTGCCGGCGCCCGAGCGGCTGCTTCAGATGGCGGATTATTTAATTACGCGAGAATATTAGATTGCTAGGAACGCCCTCCGGCGACGGCCGGGGGGCGTTCCGTTCTTTCGGAAGAAGGGGAATCAATCCCGCTTCCATTGAGCAGCCTTTTCCCGATGTGGTATAATGGCGGAAGGAATACGGAGTGGCGCAGTATTCTAGTCGGCCTACCGCTTTGAGGGCGAGCCTAAAAATTCGCCGAAGGGCACATCGATGAAGTTCCTGGTGCCGGCTTTCGACGCCCAGTCGGGGGCTGGTGGTGGGAGTTAAGGTTGCGGGGCGATCCGCAATGGCATGCGGGCGTTGACCCTGCTTCCGCGGAGGCCCAAGTGCGTGGCGCGAGCTTGTCGTCTTGCCGACGATCGAGAGAATCGGCCATGGCTCGGGGTATGAACCTGTCATTCGTTCCTGCGTGATTTTGAAGTGATCCTTTATCGCTTATCAGAGATACGCGGGGGCGGTGCAGCGTAGCCTGCCTTGAGTGGGCCAGCAGGGAGTATAGATATAGGCGCGATCGACCTCGGCCAAGGTCGGCCGTAATTGCCCACGCTATATGAAATCTGGTCTGCAAAAGAGGCTAAGAAGCGGTTCTTGCGCTGCCCGAGGAAAACTCCTAGACTGTTCATATCTATGGGGCTTCTTGGGGATTATAGTGTGGACTAAGTGGTAATCCAGTCTGACGGCCGGCGACGGCGTCAAGACGGTCTTAAAGGGGAACCGCCCTGCCGGCGACGGGGGGTGATCGTCTGGGAAAACCTACTGGACCTAAGCCACAGCATTTACTCGAGAAGCCGCCACTCCTCCCATTCCCGAAGAGAGGACCGTAAGAAACGAGAATGAAATCCATTTGGAAGCACTCCATGCGATGGAGTATTTTTATTTCTATAATTACGTTTATATTGGCCAGCGTGTTTTCCGTCGTATCCACAGCGATGCTGCAAGGCGTCGTCTGGGCCGCGGGCGTGGTCATCGTACTGTTTATCGTCCTCGTCGGCATAGGATTCGATATGATGGGCATCGCCTCCGCTTCCGCGAACGAGCGCCCGTTCCACGCGATGGCCGCCGAGAAAGTGCCGGGCGCGAAGCAATCGATCTTTATCGTACGCAACGCGGACCGGTTTTCGAATTTTTGCAACGACGTCGTCGGCGACATCTGCGGCATTATCAGCGGTACGGCCTCCGCGCTCGTCGTCGGGAAGATGATCGTCAGCTCGTCGGAAGGCGACGGGCTTCTGACCGCCGCGGTCACGGTCGTCTTCTCGGCGATCGTCTCCGCCCTGACGGTCGGGGGAAAGGCCGTAGGCAAGTCGTTCGCGATTCATTATTCGATACCGATCGTACTGTGGATCGGCAGATTTTTTTTCCTGCTGGAGCGCCGGTTTGGCATACGCATCTGGGGCGGCAAGAAGAAAACAAACGGAAAGCGGGGAAACAAGCGTGCTGCTCGATCGAATCACTCAGCCTAGCGATCTGAAATCGCTCGACCTCGCCCAGCTCGAACAGCTGGCGCAGGAAATCAGAGAATTTCTCATTACGACGTTGTCGTCGACCGGGGGGCATCTCGCTCCGAACCTAGGCGTCGTAGAGTTGACGTTAGCGCTTCATTACTTGTTCGACAGCCCGAACGACAAGCTGATCTTCGACGTCGGGCATCAAGCGTATGTTCATAAGCTGCTCACGGGGCGCAAAGACCGCTTCCCGACGCTGCGAAAATACAAAGGCTTATGCGGCTTCGTCAAACGCTCCGAATCGGAGCACGACGTATGGGAGGCGGGGCACAGCTCCACCTCTCTTTCGGCTGCGATGGGCATGGCGGCCGCGCGGGATTTGCAAGGGAAGAAAAATAAGGTCGTCGCGCTGATCGGAGACGGGGCGCTGACCGGCGGCATGGCGTTCGAGGCGCTCAATCATATCGGGCACGAGAAGAAGAACTTGACCGTCGTGCTGAACGACAACGAGATGTCGATCGCGCCGAACGTCGGCGCGCTGCACAACTACTTATGCAAGGTACGCTCCGACAAGACGTACATAAAGACGAAGGAAGAAGTCGAATCGCTGCTCAAGAAGGTTCCCGCGATCGGCGGCACGCTCGCCGCTTGGGCGGAGAAGGTCAAAGACAGCTTGAAATATTTGGTCGTCTCCGGCGTGTTGTTCGAGGAGCTCGGCTATACGTATTTCGGGCCGATCGACGGACATAACCTGTCCTCGCTGCTCGAGACGTTCCGCCAAGCGGAGAAGGTCGAGGGCCCGGTGCTCGTGCACGTCGTAACGACGAAGGGCAAGGGCTACGCGCCGGCCGAGGCCGACTCGCATACGTGGCATGGCCTCGGCGCATACAAGATCGAGTCGGGCCAAGTCGTGAAGTCGGCCGGTCCGCCGATGTATACCGAAGTGTTCGGCAAAACGCTGATCGAGCTCGCGGAGCGGGACGAACGCATCGTCGCCGTCACGCCGGCGATGCCGAGCGGCTCGGGACTGATCAAGTTCGCGGAGAAATTCCCGAACCGAATGATCGACGTCGGCATCGCTGAGCAGCATGCCGCCACGATGTGCGCGGCGATGGCGATGGAAGGCATGAAACCGGTGTTCGCGGTATATTCGACGTTCCTGCAGCGCGCGTACGACCAGGTCGTGCACGATATCGCGCGGCAAAATCTGAACGTCGTGTTCGCGATCGACCGGGCGGGCTTCGTCGGTCCGGACGGGGAGACGCATCACGGGGTATACGATATCGCGTATTTGCGCCATGTGCCGAATATGACGATCATGATGCCGATGGACGAGAACGAGCTCCGACACATGCTGTATACGGCCGTTCAGTACGACGGCGGCCCGATCGCGGTCCGCTACCCGCGCATTCAAGGCACGGGCGCGCCGTGGAACGACGAGCTGCGCGCGCTGCCGATCGGCCGCTGGGAGACGGTGCGGGACGGCGGCGACGCCGTCGTTCTGGCCGTCGGTCCGATGGTGCAGCTTGCGCTGGAGACCGCAGAGAAGCTCGCCGCCGAAGGCGTATCGCTGCGGGTCGTGAACGCCCGCTTCTTGAAGCCGCTCGATGCGGCGATGCTGTCCGCCCTGGCGGACGAACGCCTGCCGATCGTCACGATCGAGGAGGGCGCCGCCGCCGGCGGCTTCGGCGGGGCGGTGCTCGAATGGATGTCCGGGCACGGCGTATACGACGTGCCGATTCGCGTCATGGGAGTGCCGGACGCGTTCATCGAGCACGGCTCGATTCAGGAGCAGCGCGCCGAGGTCGGTCTCACGTCCGACCGGCTCGCGGAGACGGTGCGGACGATGCGCGCCGGCGTTCAGGCGACCTACGCGGCGAAGCCGCTCATGACCGGCACGAACAAGTAACGGACGAGAGAAGCTGGGGATATGAACCTATGACAGAATCGAATAACCCGGGACCCGTTCCCGATCGCCCGAAAGACGGTCCGCGCGAGAAGACGAGCCCGAACGCCAAGGAACGCATCGACGTGCTGCTCGTCGAGCGCGGCTTGTTCGACAGCCGCGAGAAAGCCAAGGCCGCCGTTATGGCCGGCCTTGTGTTTTTGGACGGGGAACGCATCGAGAAAGCGGGCATGAAAGTGCCGGCCGCCAGCGCGTTTACGGTGAAAGGCGACCTCCATCCGTACGTCAGCCGCGGGGGCCTTAAGCTCGAGAAGGCGATTCGCCACTTCGGCTTGGACCTGACGGGGGCGGTCATGATCGACATCGGCGCCTCGACCGGAGGCTTCACCGATTGCGCGCTGCGGCACGGGGCGTCGTTCGTCTACGCGATCGACGTCGGCTACAACCAGCTCGACTGGTCGCTGCGGAAGGACGAGCGGGTGCGCGTCATGGAACGGGTGAATTTCCGATACGTGACGCCCGCCGACCTCGTCGGCCCGCCGGCGACGTTCGCGGCGACGGACGTATCGTTCATCTCGCTGCGCCTCATCCTGCCGCCGCTGCGGCCGCTGCTTATGCCCGGCGCTCTGCTCGCGGCGCTCATTAAGCCGCAGTTCGAAGCGGGACGCGAGCTCGTCGGGAAGAACGGCATCGTCCGCGATCCCTCCGTTCACCGCGACGTACTGTTCCGCATGATTCGCTTCGGAGCGGAAGCCGGATACGTCCTGGAAGGCTTGACGTATTCTCCGATTACGGGGGGCGAGGGCAACATCGAATTTCTCGCCTTGTGGCGGCTCGCCGAAGGACCGCTCGAACCGCCGTCGGACGCGGACAAGCTCGCGGCGGACGTCGTGCGCGAGGCGCACGAGGCGCTGCATCGCGCGTAAGGAGACGAACGAAGCAAGGTAGGAAAAAGCAGGAAACCGCCGCCGCGTCTCGAATACGTTACGGTGGAGGTGCGCCGTCGTGAACGATGACGTGGTAGTGCTAATCTTCGTCTTGCTCGTATTCGCGGTATGGGGCTTCGTCTTATTCCGGCGTTGGCTGTACCGAACGCCCGACGTGAAGACGCCGGTCGCGGAAGGCAGCCGGAAGCCGAACGACGAGGTGACCGAGCTGCTGGCCGACCATGGATACGAGGTGACGCACGGGAAGTGGAAGGTGAGCATAACCGTGCGCGTCGACGACAAGGAGCTCGGCAGCCAGATGTTCGTCGACTATTTCGCGAAGAAGGGCGACGGCATCTACGTCGTCAAAGTCGCCAAAGCGCGCAAACCGCTCGATTTGACGGTCGGGAGCGCGATTCGGGAGCGGCTGCTGTCGTACGCGTTGTTGTACGAGGAGACGGCCGGGGTCTTGTACGTGGACGTCGCGGCGCGTCAGGTTCATCAAATACGATTCGAGTTGGAGTTGTGAAAGCGTTATGAAGGGGCAGCGGCATATTAAAATCAGGGAAATCATTACGGGACGCGAAATCGAGACGCAAGACGATCTAGTCGACGCGCTGCGGGCGGCGGGTTATACGGTCACGCAGGCGACCGTGTCGCGCGATATCAAGGAGCTGCAGCTCGTGAAAGTGCCGCTCGCGGACGGGAGATACAAGTATTCCCTGCCTTCCGACCAGAAGTACAACCCTGCGCAGAAGTTGAAGCGGGCGCTCATCGATTATTTCGGCTCGATCGATCACGCCGACAATCTCGTCGTCATGAAAAGCTTACCGGGGACCGCCAACACGATCGGAGAGCTGATCGACAATCTCGATTGGCCGGACGTGATGGGCACGATCTGCGGCGACAACACGGTGCTGATCATCTGTCGCAGCGGCGAAGCGAGCCAACGCGTCGTGGACGAAATCTTAAGCATGCTTTCGTAAGGGGGAATCGCATTTGCTCCTTGAGCTTTCCGTCAAACATTTGGCCGTCATCGAAGAGGTGCGCGTATCGTTCCGAACCGGGTTTCATGTCTTCACCGGGGAGACCGGCGCGGGGAAATCGATTTTGATCGACGCCTTAAGCTTAGCTATCGGAGGAAGAGCTTCGGCCGACCTTGTGCGTCATGGATGCGCCGTCGCTGCCATCGAAGCTCTTTTTGACGTTCCGGCGAACCATCCGGCGAGGGACATCCTGCGGGACAACGGGATCGAAGCTCCGGAAGATGAGCCGATCATCGTTCGCCGCGAGGTGACCGCGGCGGGGAAGAGCACCGCTCGGGTGAACGGGCAGCTGGTGACGATCGTGGCGCTGCGATCGATCGGCGAGACGCTCGTTAACATTCACGGGCAGCACGAGCACCAGTCGCTGCTCCGGGCCGATCGGCATTTGGAATGGCTGGACGCGTTCGGCGGCGGCGGCATCGCGCCGGCCAAAGCCGCCTATCGCAGCGTATACGACGAATACGCCGTGACGAAGCGCCAACTGGAACAAGTGAGCCGATCAGGGAAGGAAGCGCTGCAGATGGCCGACTTGTACCGGTTCCAATGGGAAGAGATCGATGCGGCGAAGGTAAAACCCGGCGAGGATGAATCGTTACAGGAAGAAAGGCAAAGACTAGCGAATAGCGAGCGCTTGTTTGCCGCGGCCAATGACGCTTTCGAAGCGTTATACGGCGGCAAACGCGGGCTCGATTCGGTGACCCGGGCGGTGCAGCGGATGTCGGATATTTCCAAATACGATCCGGCCTCGCTGCAGCCGCTCGTGGAGCAGATGCAGTCGGCGTTCTACCAACTGGAAGACGCCGCGTTCCAAATTCGCGATTACCGCGAGAAAATCGAGTTTAATCCGGACAAGCTCGAGCGAATCGAACAGCGTCTGCAGACGCTGCATTCGCTGAAGCGCAAGTACGGCGACTCCGCCGAAGACATCTTGGCGTACGCGGCCAAGATCAAGAAGGAGCTCGACGACGTCGACAATCAGGAGGAGCGCATCGCGGAGCTGTCCGCTCGCCTCGACCAGCTTACGACGGCGCTGCGGACGCGGGCCGAGGCGCTGACCAGAGCGCGCCGCGCAGCCGCCGAGACGCTGTCCGGAAAACTGATGGAGCATCTGAAGGACTTACATATGGAGAAAACGAGGTTCGAGGTCGAGCTTCGTTCGAACGAGGGCGCGTTCCGGCCGGACGGCTGGGACACGGCCGAATTTCTGATCGCGCCGAATCCGGGCGAGCCGCTCCGCGGACTCGCCAAGATCGCTTCGGGCGGGGAGTTGTCGCGCATCATGCTCGCGATGAAGTCGATCTTCGCCGCGGTCGACCGGGTGCCGTCGCTCATTTTCGACGAGGTCGATACGGGGGTCAGCGGCCGCGCCGCGCAGGCGATCGCGGAGAAGATGGCCCGCCTCGCCGGGCAGGTGCAAGTGTTCGCGATCACGCATCTGCCGCAGGTCGCCTGCATGGCCGACGCGCATTACGCGATCGAGAAGAAGGTGAAGGGCGAGCGGACGTACACCGAGGTGAACGCGCTCGGCGTCGCCGAACGGACGGCGGAGCTGGCGCGCATGCTGGGCGGCGTCGAAGTGACCGATACGACGATGCGCCACGCGCAAGAAATGCTCGCGTTGGCGGATAGCAGAAAGTCCGGGCGGATGTAGGCCGTCAGGAATCATTTCCGAGTTTAAAACGAGCGGGGCGGGGATACCTTATAGGTACGTTATTGGCGACCGCGCCAAAGTGCCTAAGGCGTGAGAACGAAAAGGAGCGTGAGGCGTTTGACTTCCGGCACCAAGAAAAAACTTTTCGGACTTATGCTCGTCTTTCTCGTATGTCTTATTTCATGGTCCCCGCCGTTCCAGCGTTACGCATCGTTCCCTGAGACGCTGCACGTGTTCTCCGGCGAAGGGAAGGAGCTTTCGCTTAGTATGCCCGTTCATGCGGTCGGATCGGTGAAGGACCCCGATATCGTTCAGGTGAACGGCTCGTCCGAGCCGACGTTCGATCTGAACCTGGAGGAGCCGATCTCCCTCCAAACGTACAAAGCGGGACAGACGGAGATGCAGCTCAAGCTGTTCGGGAAAATCCCGTTCAAGACCGTCAAGGTCGACGTCGTACCGGATCTGAAGGTTATTCCAGGCGGACAGACGATCGGCGTCAAGATTAAGTCGAAGGGCATCCTCGTCGTCGGCCACCACTTGGTCCAGACGGAGGATCGCGGCAAAGTGTCTCCCGGCGAAGAGGCGAAGCTTAATGTCGGCGACGTCATCCTCGAGATGAACGGGAAGAAGCTGAACGACGTCAACAAAGTGGCGGACATCGTACAACAATCGGGCAAGGCCAATCAACCGATCGAGCTGCTCGTCCTTCGCGCGGGCGAAAAGCTGAAGTCGTCGATTTCGCCGGTGTACGATCCGTCCGATAAGGCGTACCGGCTTGGCATCTACATTCGCGATTCCGCGGCGGGCGTCGGCACTTTGACGTTCTATGCCCCGGATCAGAAAGCGTACGGCGCGCTCGGACACGTCATCACCGACATGGATACGCAGACGCCGATCGTCGTCGGCGGCGGGCAAATCGTGCATTCCAACGTGACGTCCATCGACAAGAGCGAGAACGGCGAGCCGGGCGAGAAGCGGGCCGTGCTGATCGACGAGGATAAGGTGCTCGGCGACATCCGGAAGAACACCGACTTCGGCATCTTCGGCAAGATGTACGAGGCCCCGGAGTACGCAAGCATGAAGGAGCCGATTCCGGTGGCGTTCGCCGACGAGGTGAAGGAAGGCCCGGCCCATATCTACACCGTCGTCAACGGGCAGAAGGTCGAGAAGTTCGACGTGGAAATCGTCCATGTGGCGAAACAGACGTTCCCGGCGACCAAGGGCATGATCATCAAGATTACGGATCCGCGGCTCGTCGCCAAGACCGGCGGCATCGTGCAGGGGATGAGCGGCAGCCCGATCATCCAGAACGGCAAGCTGATCGGGGCGGTAACGCACGTGTTCGTGAACGACCCGACGAGCGGCTACGGCTGCTTCATCGAGTGGATGCTGCGCGACGCGGACATCTTAATGAATAACCAAACGAATCCTAAGGCGAGCTAAGCGGCCTTGGGTTTTTTTGTCGAAAATTAAATCTTTTTCGACAAAAGTAATTCAGCCTCTCATGTCGAATCCAATAAAGACCAAAAAATATGGCGGATCGCTTCCAACTGTGGCCAAGACGTCTAAGGAGGATTTGGATTGCATAAGATCGAGGTTTTATTGGCGGACGACAATCGGGAATTCGCGAATTTGTTGTCGGAGTACATCAGCGAGCAAGAAGATTTGTCTGTTGCCGGGGTCGCGTACAACGGGGAAGAAGTCATGGAGATGATCGAGGAGAAGGGGATCGTGCCCGATGTCCTCATTTTGGATATTATTATGCCGCATCTAGACGGTCTCGGGGTGCTCGAACGGCTTAGAGAGCTCAATTTGGATCCGGCGCCGAAGATCGTCATGCTGACCGCGTTCGGCCAGGAGAACATCACGCAGAAAGCCGTGCAGCTCGGCGCTTCGTACTACATTCTGAAGCCGTTCGACATGGACGTGCTCGTCAATCGGATTCGCCAGCTGGCGGCCGGTCCGGTTCCGCAAGTGAGCAGCGGCAGCTCGGGCGGCACGTTGTCGTCGATCTCTTCGCAAATGCGCAAGCGCCCGTCGCTGCTCTCGTCGAAGCCGCAAGGCAAGCCGAACTTGGACGCGAGCATTACGAACATTATTCACGAGGTGGGCGTGCCGGCGCATATCAAGGGGTATCAGTATCTGCGCGACGCGATCACGATGGTGTACAACAACATCGAGCTGCTGAGCGCCGTCACGAAGACGCTGTATCCGGCGATCGCCGAGAAGTATCGCACGACGCCGTCGCGCGTCGAGCGGGCCATCCGCCACGCGATCGAAGTCGCTTGGACGCGAGGCAACATCGACAGCATCTCGCATCTGTTCGGGTACACGATCAACATCTCGAAGGCGAAGCCGACGAACAGCGAATTCATCGCGATGGTCGCCGATAAGCTGCGCATCGAACACAAGGTTAGCTAAAGACTTCGAACATACATAACGGAAGAAGGAGAAGGATCCCCTTGCGGGATTCGCTCTCCTTTTTTGTTTTGGCTGACGTAGCGTCGAAAATAAAAAGACCCGGTTTCCCGGGTCTTCCGACGGCGCCGTTGGTTGATTTCACATCTTCAATGAGAAAGCTGTACCGGTATCTCTACCGATGGCGTCTAAAGCCGTCAAGCGTCTTTAGCACATCCCTCGCCCTCTATATCGAGTGAGAACCCTCCTGGCTGTTCGTTTCCGCTGAATTTCTTACGTCCTCCAACGTAACCACGACCTTTCTCGTCGCCGTCTGAGTATATTATGTCCGGCATGCGGCGCTTTAAACATGGCGGAGACAGGAAAATTTCCCCTCTTGGGCGCTTCCGCGCGGGTATCGAGCGATCCCCTTTCGGAAACACTAACGGTACGACAAGTACTGAACAAGACCCGAGGAGGGGCAACCGCATGAACGGACTGCTGCAGTGGATTACCAAGCTGAATTTGGTGTTGACGTTCTTGGTTTTATTCGGGGCGCACGGGCTGCTCTATTTCGCTCTCGGCAACGGGGATTGGTTTTTCCTCGCGTTGTCGGCCGCGCTCGTCTGGACGGGCGTGCTCGCCTTCGCGCAGCTGTTCGCGAGAGGGCGCTCCCGTTCCAAGTGAGCGGGGAGCCCGTCTCGCCACCGGGGCGAGCAGCCATTCGGGCCGCAGATGATCGGGCAGATCGTCCCGCACGTATTTACGAATGTCTTCCCCCAAATACTTGCGCATGCGAACTTCGGTCTCGGCTTTGGCGAAATGCCATAACATCTCGAAGCTCGCTTTATATCCGCGGCACCAATACACGCATCCGACCCCGTCTTCGTCGCGCCGCTCTTCGGTCATCTTGATTCCCTTCTCCTTCAGCCGGCGGCGCAGTCTCGCGAGGTCCGCCGTGACGTCGTCCATCGCCCGCTGCAGCAGGTCGACGTACGGTCCTTTGGTCTTCAATTTGCTGTCTTGAATTACCTTGATGTCTCGGTCGAACACCGTCATAAGGAGGCCCAGGATCAACGCTTCCTTGATCGTCCCGAGCTCGTCGACGGCGGTGACCGGCGGGATCATCGGCACGCGCTCTTGCTTCGCCATTGGCTGTTCCCCCACGACCGCGAATGTATGTTCTCGAATGTATGTTCTTATTTTATGCCAAAGCGGCTCGGTTATGCAAGGGCCTCCGCCCTTTTGCACGTCGGGGACGAGTATGATATAGTTACTTTTGGTCTCGGCCCGCGGAAAAACGTTCGAAAATTCGTCATGTTTGGAGGGAGTTCGGTTCTCCCAAAAAGCGGGCGAGTCTTTATAATAATAGGATGTATATTGTTTGAGGGGGAAGACGACACATGTACAAATGGATTATGGCGGTTCTGTTTTTCGGAGCGGCCGCGCTCGGCGTCGGCATCTTGTTTAGCGAGCTTCCGCAGCCGCCGAGCGAGGAAGAATTGGCGGCAGCCGAAAATACGTTAGAGATCGTAGCGAGCAACTGGGACTTCGACAAGGACGAATACGTCGTCGAGGCGGGGTCCACGATGACGCTGGCGCTCAACAACAAGCAAGGACTGCACGGGATCTCGGTCAGCGGTCTGGGCATCGAGCTGCAGGGCGCGTCGCTGTCGCAGGAAGTGACGTTCGGCGAAGCGGGCGAAGTGTACGAAATTAACTGTATCGTTCTGTGCGGTCAAGGCCACGCGGAGATGACGGCGAAGATCGTCGTTCAGTAAAAATACGAATAACAAAAAAACAGCACCTAGCGGCGCTGTTTTTTCTTTTCGCGGAAACGGGGAGCGACGTAATTGCGCTTGCGGTCGCGGTAAAAAATCCACCCGCCGATGAAGGCGACGCCCGCCGCGAACAGCAGCAGCCCGGCCGCGAACTTCAGCCAAGGCAGCGTGCCGGGGCCGAACGATTCGAACACCGAGTTTTTCATGAGCAAGAAACCGTATGTGGCCATCCAGCCCGGAATGACGAGCAGCAGGACGGCGATGAATCGGGAAAATTTCGTGGGCATGCCGACAGCGTTCCTTTCAAAGTGCCAAGTCGAGTGATTCATTCATTTTACCCTATCCGCCCTTCCTACAAAAAGGGTACAATAAGAAAGAGTCTGACAAATTCATGAACGGCTTGTTATTACATAGAATCAGAGTAAGGAAATCTAGTACAGTATAGTTTCGGAGGAACGTCCATTGACTCGTACATACGATATTGTAGTGCTCGGCGGAGGGCCGGGCGGTTACGTGGCGGCGATCCGGGCGGCGCAGCTCGGGAAGTCGGTAGCGGTAGTAGAGAAGGCCGGGCTCGGAGGGACATGCCTGCATAAGGGCTGCATTCCGAGCAAGGCGTTGCTGCGCAGCGCGGAGGTGCTCGCGACGGTGCGGCGCGGGGCGGAATACGGCATCGAGGTTCCGGCCGCGCCGACGATCGATTTCGGCCGCGTCCAGTCGCGCAAGGCCTCCGTCGTCGAAGAGCTGCACCGCGGCGTGCAGCATCTGATGAAGAAGCATAAGATCGACGTCGTGTACGGGAAGGGGCGCCTGATGGGGCCGTCCATCTTCTCGCCGCAGACGGGAACGATCGCGGTGGAGACGCCGGACGGGGAGGCGGTGACGCTCGTCAACGACCGCCTCATTCTGGCGACGGGCTCCCGGCCTCGCGTCATACCGGGACTCGAGCCGGACGGACGCTTCGTCCTGACGAGCGACGAGGCGCTGGAGCTGGAACGGCTGCCGGCCTCGCTCGCGATCGTCGGCGGCGGCATCATCGGCGTCGAGTGGGCGTCGATGATGAGCGACTTCGGCGTCGCCGTCACGGTGCTGGAGGCGGCGGATCGGCTGCTGCCGACGGAGGAAGAGGATGTGTCGCGCGAGATGGCGGCCTCGCTCGCGAAGCGGGGCGTTCGGGTGCTGACCGGCGCGAAGGTGCTGCCGGAGACGCTGAAGAAGCGGGAGATCGGCGGCGCCTCCGAGGTTCGCGTCGAGGCGGAGCGCTCAGGCGAACGCGTCGCCGTGGAGGCGGAGACGCTGCTCGTCGCGGTCGGCCGCGCGCCGAACGTGGAGGGCATCGGCCTCGAGAGCGCGGACGTGGCGCTCGAGCGCGGGGCGATTCGGGTGAACGGCTTCATGCAGACGAGCGAGCCGCACATCTACGCGATCGGCGACGTCGTCGGCGGGCTGCAGATGGCGCATGCGGCGAGCTATCAGGGCATCGTCGCCGTCGAGCATATGTGCGGCGCGGCGGACAAGCCCTACGATCCGTCGTACGTGCCGAGATGCGTCTTCTCGCATCCGGAGGTCGCGTCGATCGGCCTCACCGAGCGGCAGGCGAAGGAAGCCGGCCGTCGGGTGAAGGCGGCGAAGATGCCGTTCCGCGCGATCGGCAAGGCGCTCGTATACGGCGAGCCGGAAGGCTTCGTCAAGGTCGTCGCCGACGCCGAGACGAACGACGTGCTCGGCGTGCATATGATCGGCTCGAAGGTGACAGAATTGATCGGCGAGGCGTCGCTCGCGCGGCTGCTCGAAGCGACGCCTTGGGAGATCGGCGCGGCGATCCATCCGCATCCGACGCTGTCCGAGGCGCTCGGCGAAGCGGCGCTCGCGGTTGACGGTCGGTCGGTAGGGTTGTAAGATGAATGTGAAGGGGATTATGACCAGGTCATAATACTCGGTCTTAAGGAGGGCTCCCGATGATCAACGAGCACGAGTTGAAGAAAGGGCAGTCGAGGCACGCGCAGGCGGGCTTAAGCGACGACGATGCGATACAGATGTACGCCTTGATGGTCAAGGCGCGTAAATACGACGAGCGGGCGACGGTGCTGCAGCGCGCCGGCAAGGTGGCGTTCCACGTGTCCGGCATCGGGCAAGAGTGCGCGCAGGTGGCCGCCGCGTTCGCGCTGCGGCCCGGCACGGACTTGTTTTTCCCGTACTACCGGGACTACGGCTTCGTGCTGTCCGTCGGCATGACGCTGCGCGAGCTGATGCTGGCGCTGTTCTTCAAGGCGGAGGATCCGAACAGCGGCGGCCGGCAGATGGCCGGCCACTTCGGGCATAAGCGCCTGGGCATCTTCTCCGGCTCCAGCCCGGTGACGACGCAGGTGCCGCACGCGGTCGGCGCGGCGTACGCCGCGAGACTCCGCGGCGAGGAGAGCGTATCGTTCGTGACGTTCGGGGAAGGCTCGAGCAATCAGGGCGACTTCCACGAGGGCTGCAACTTCGCGGGCGTGCATAAGCTGCCCGTCATTCTGATGTGCGAGAACAACCGGTACGCCATCTCGGTGCCGGAGCGGCAGCAGGTCGCCGGACGCATCGTCGACCGCGCGATCGGCTACGGCTTCCCGGGCGTCCGGGTCGACGGCAACGATCCGTTCGAGGTGTATACGGCCGTGAAGCAGGCGCGCGAGCGGGGCCTCGCGGGCGAAGGCCCGACGCTGATCGAGGCGATGATGTACCGCATCTCGCCGCACTCCACGTCGGACAACGACCTGTTGTACCGGACGAAGGAAGAAGTCGAGGAGCATAAGTCGAAGGACGGCATTCCGAAGATGCGCGCCTACTTGGTCGAGCAAGGCCTGTGGGACGACGCGAAGGAAGCGGCGCTGCTCGAGACGATCGACGCGGAGCTGCGCGAAGCGACGGAATACGCCGAGCAGGCGCCTTACCCGCGTCCGGAGGATACGCTGCTGTATGTGTACGGCGACGATCACGCGAGCGAGGGGGACATCGGCTGATATGGCGGTCATGAAATATCTAGAAGCGATCCGCTCGGCGATGCACGAGGAGATGGGGCGCGATTCGCGCGTGTTCGTCCTCGGCGAAGACGTCGGCAAGGGCGGCGTGTTGAACGCGACGAAGGGGATGCGCGACGTCTACGGCCCCGACCGCGTGCTCGACACGCCGCTCGCGGAATCGGCGATCGCGGGCGTCGCGATCGGCGCGGCGATGCACGGCATGCGGCCGATCGCCGAGATGCAGTTCGCGGACTTCATCTTCCCGGCGACGAACCAGATCATCTCGGAAGCGGCGAAGATCCGCTACCGTTCCAACAACGATTGGCACTGCCCGATCGTCGTGCGCGCGCCGTACGGCGCGACCGGCGGCGGGGCGCTGTACCATTCGCAATGTCCGGAGTCGGTGTTTTTCGGCACGCCGGGCCTCAAGATCGTCGCGCCGTCGACGCCGTACGACGCCAAGGGGCTCATGCTGGCGGCGATTCGCGACCCGGATCCGGTGCTGTACTTCGAGCATAAGAAGTGTTATTTGGCCGTCTCCGGCGAGGTGCCGGAAGGCGACTACGTCGTGCCGATCGGCAAGGCGGACGTGAAGCGCGAAGGCGAAGACGTAACGGTCATTACATACGGCATGACGGTGCACTTCGCCCTGGCCGCGGCGGAGCAGCTGGCCGCCGAGGGCGTCAGCGCGCACGTGCTCGATCTTCGGACGCTGCAGCCGCTCGACAAGAACGCGATTCTCGCGGCGGCGGCGAAGACCGGCAAGGTGTTGATCGTCCATGAAGACAACAAGTCCGGCGGCGTCGGCGCGGAAGTATCCGCGATCATCGCCGAGGAGCTGTTATACGACCTCGACGCGCCGATCATGCGGCTGTGCGGTCCCGACGTGCCGGCGGTCGGCTCCAGTCCGACGACGGAGAAGTTTTTCATGTTAAACGCGGACAAGGTGAAGGAAGCGATCCGTACGTTGGCATCGTATTAAGGCTGCGGCAGGGATGGAGAGGAGTTGCGTACGTTGAACGAAACGAAGACGATCGACGGAATTCCAGGCGTCGCCGTTACGGTGCCGCACTTGGCGGAAAGCCTTGTGTCGGCGACGGTCGGCAAGTGGCTGGTGAAGGCCGGCGATTACGTGAAACAATACGACGTCATCTGCGAGCTGGTGACGGATAAAGTGACGACGGAGATGCCGTCGCCTGTGGAGGGCGTCGTGACGCATCTGCTCGTCGCGGAGGGCGTAGAGGCGGCCGTCGGCGAGCCGCTCTGCGTCGTGGCGGGCAAGGACGCCGTCGCCGCCGGAGCGGCTGCTGGCGCAGGCGCGCCGACGGCGGTAGCGGACGCGGCGCCGGCCCGCGGCGAAGCCGCGCACGCGGGCGGCGCTTCAACCGCGGACGGCGCGATGCGCCGCCGTTATTCGCCGGCGGTGCTGGCGCTCGCGGCGGAGCACGGCATTCGGCTCGACGAAGAGCCGATTCCGGGCAGCGGCCACGAAGGCCGCATCACGCGCAAGGACGTGCTCGCCTACGTCGCGAGCGGCGGCCCGCGGGCGGCGCAAGCGGCTCGAGCGGCCCAGGCCCAGAGCCAGAGCCGTCCCGCCGCGGCGGCCGTGCCGTTCGCGCCGGCGAAGGAAGCGGACGGACCGGTCCGGACGACGGGCCTTCATCTGTCGGAGGAGCCGCGCATTCCGGCGATCGAGGTCGAGAAGGGCGACGAACGGGAATACTTCATCGACGTTACGCCGATCCGCAACACGATCGCGAGCCGCATGCGGCAGAGCGTCAGCGAAATTCCGCATGCCTGGACGATGATCGAGGTCGACGTGACGAATCTCGTCAATCTGCGGAACAAGATGAAGGAAGAGTTTCTGAAGCGCGAAGGAATCAATCTGACGTACCTGGCGTTCGTGCTCAAGGCCGTCGTCGGGGCGATCAAGGACTACCCGATCATGAACTCCGTGTGGGCGGTCGATAAAATCATCGTGAAGCGCGACATTAACCTGACGCTTGCGGTGGGCACGGAGGACAGCGTCATGGTTCCCGTCATCAAGCAAGCCGACCGAAAGAACATCGCCGGCCTCGCGCGGGAGATCGACGAGCTCGCCCGAAAGACGAGAACCGGCAAGCTGACCCCGTCCGACATGCAAGGCGGGACGTTCACGGTCAACAATACCGGTTCGTTCGGTTCGATTCTGTCGCAGCCGATCATCAATTATCCGCAAGCCGCGAATTTGACGTTCGAGTCGATCGTCAAGCGCCCCGTCGTCATCAAGGATATGATCGGCGTTCGGTCGATGGCCAACTTGTGCCTGTCGCTCGACCATCGGATTCTCGACGGCGTCATCTGCGGCAGATTTTTGCAGCGGGTGAAGGAAAACCTGGAAAGCTTCGACGAATCGACGAACTTGTACTAGGCGCCGACGAAGCTGACTCCCATGAGAATCGTCGACAACAGCATCGAGATCAAGACGGCCCAGACGACGACCTTGATCCAACCGCGATTTTGCATGAGCGGAATCACGCTCCTTTCGATAGGAAGAAGAAACAGGGCATTCTAAGCCTGTCCCCATTGTAACGCAACGACATGCCGGGAGGAAACTGGAACATGGTGATGCAGCAACGATTGATCGACGAGTTTTTCGAGCTGGTGCGAACCGACAGCGAGACGAAGCACGAGCGCGTCATCTGCGATTCTCTCAAGCGGAAGTTCGCCGAGCTCGGCCTCGACGTATTCGAAGACGATACGGCCGCGAAGACCGGTCACGGCGCGGGCAATCTGTTCGCGACGTGGGCCGCGACCGAAGGCATGGAAGACGTAGCGCCGTTCTTGTTCACGGGCCATATGGACACGGTCGCCCCGGGCAACGGCATCAAGCCGCGCATCGACGACGACGGCTTCATTCGCAGCGACGGCACGACGATTCTCGGCAGCGACGACAAGGCGGGCCTCGCCGCGATGTTCGAAGCGATCCGCGTCGTCAACGAGTCGGGGCAGCCGCACGGGCGCATCCAGTTCGTCATCACGTCCGGCGAGGAGAGCGGTCTCGTCGGCGCGCGCGCGATGGATAAGAGCTTGCTCGACGCGAAGTACGGTTTCGCGCTCGACTCCGACGGCAAGATCGGCGAAATTTGCACCGCGGGGCCAACGCAGACGAAGCTGCGCATTACGGTGACGGGCAAGTCGGCGCATGCCGGCGTCAACCCGCAGGACGGCATCAGCGCGATTACGGTCGCCGCCAAGGCGATCTCGCGCATGCCGCTCGGCCGCATCGACCACGAGACGACGGCCAATATCGGCCGGTTCGAAGGCGGAGGCGAGACGAACGTCGTCGCGGAGCAGGTGATCATCACGGCGGAAGCGCGCAGCCTCGTGAACGAGAAGATGACCGCGCAGATCGCGAAGATGCGGGACGCGTTCGAATCGGCGACGAAGGAGTTCGGGGCGAAGTACGAGTTCGTGGAAAATTACTTATACCCCGCCTACAAATTCGACGACGACGCGCCGGTCGTGCGGGTCGCGGCCGACGCGTTCGAATCGCTCGGCATCCCGTGGAGCACGTTCCCGTCCGGCGGCGGCAGCGACGCCAACATGTTCAACGGCATGGGCGTGCCGACGGTCAACCTCGCGATCGGGTACGAACACATCCATACGACGAAGGAGCAAATCCGCGTATCGGATTTAGTGGGAGCCGCGCGCATGGTCGTCGCGATCATCGAGCAGTCGGTCAAGGTGAAGGCATAAAACGGGCGATACGCGCGTTTTCAACAAAGCAAGCCGCCGGTTCGAGAGGAGAAATTCCTCCGAAGCGGCGGCTTTTCGTTTTCGCAAACAAACGGTTCGTCGGCTCACGCCATCGGATACGAACGGGAATCCGCGATCGAATCATGCGGAGAATAGGCGGAGGCGGAACGGATCGACGCCGGCGCGAGGGCAGGCCGCAAGGCGGGAGGTTGCCGAAGCCATGCCGCCAGCGTCGTCGACGGATCGTCCGCCTGCCGCTGGATGTGACGAAGCTTCTCCCGTACCTCCCATCCTTTGCCTACCAGTCGCAGCCGCTTGCTTCCGTAGTACCCTTTCATCGTGTCCAACGCACCCTTTCCGCAGGTTTGGTATAATCACCCTATGCGCGTTTGGGTAAGCTTATGACGGGGAGGCAATACGAATGGAGAAACAGCATTTGGATTTCACGGAAAAGACGATTTCGACGAAGCCAATTTTTCAGGGGAAAATCATCTCGCTGCAGGTGGACGAGGTCGCGCTGCCGAACGGCGGCACGGCGACGAGGGAAATCGTGAAGCATCCGGGGGCGGTGGCGGTCATCGCCGACGTCGGAGGGAAGCTGCTCGTCGTCGAGCAGTACCGCAAGCCGCTCGAGCGGCTCCAAGTCGAAATTCCGGCCGGCAAGCTGGACGGCGGGGAGGACCCGGCCGAGGCGGCCGCGAGGGAGCTGCGGGAGGAGACGGGATACGCCTGCGAACGGACGACGCTGCTCCACTCGATGGCGACGTCCCCCGGCTTCGCGGACGAGGTCATCCATATTTACGTGGCCGAAGGGCTTCGCCCGGGTGAGGCGGATCCGGACGAAGACGAGTTTCTGAGCGCTTTCGCGTTAACGCCGGAGGAAGCGTCTCAAGCGATCGCGACGGGACGGATTTGCGATGCCAAGACGCTGCTGGCCGTCTACGCCTGGCAGCGGTATCTGACGACGGGAACATGGGGAGTCTGATGACGACGTGAACGAGGGTCTGCGCACCGTATACGCGGATTTGCACATTCATATCGGACGAACGGAGGCGGGCGCGCCCGTGAAGATCAGCGGGTCGCGCGACTTGACGTTCTTCAACATCGCGCGGGAAGCGAGCGTACGCAAGGGGATCGACGTCACCGGCATCATCGACTGCCAGTCGCCCGCCGTGCAGGACGAGATCGAGCGGTATTTGGAAGCCGGGGAGATGGAAGAGCTCGACGGGGGCGGCATTCGCTACGGCAACACGACGGTGCTGCTCGGCAGCGAGCTGGAGGTGAAGGATCCGGGCTGCGGCCCGGCGCATCTGCTATGCTTCCTGCCGAAGCTGTCGGCGATGAAGCAGTTCACGGCGTGGCTGTCGACGCGCATGAAGAACGTCTCCTTGAGCTCCCAGCGCGTCTACGCGCTGGCACGGGAGCTGCAGACGGAGACGGTGGCCTTAGGCGGGCTCGTCATTCCGGCGCATATTTTCACGCCGCACAAGAGCTTGTACGGAAGCTGCTGCAGCCGAATGGAGGAGGTGCTCGATCCCGAGGACGTCGCGGCGGTGGAGCTGGGGCTCAGCTCGAACACGGACATGGCCGACGCGATTCCCGAGCTGCGCAGACACGCCTTCGTCACGAACTCCGACGCGCACTCGCTCGGGAAGATCGCCCGGGAGTATAACGCCTTCCGTCTGGCGGCGCCCACGTTCGAGGAGGTCGCGAAGGCGCTGCGCGGCGAGGACGGCCGCGCCATCGAGGCGAACTACGGGTTGAAGCCGCAGCTGGGCAAATACCATCGCACCTATTGCGAGCGGTGCGACGCGCTCGTCGAGCTGGAGGACGGCCAGACGGAGAAGAAGTGCCCCGCCTGCGGCAGCGGCCGGATCGTGCGCGGCGTCTTCGACCGGATCGCGGCGCTCGCGAAGCCGGACGACGCGGCCGCGGCGCGCGCCGCGATTCAGCGCCCGCCGTATCGGAACCAGGTGCCGCTCGAGTTCGTGCCGGGGCTAGGGCCGAGGAAACGCGAGGCGCTGCTCGAGCGGTTCGGTACCGAGATGAACATCCTCCACCGCGTGCCGGAAGCGGAGCTCGTCGAGACGATCGGCGCCGCGCCGGCCGCCGTCATCGCCGCGGCCCGAACCGGCGACGTCGCGGTCGCGTCCGGCGGCGGCGGACGCTACGGAAAAATCAAGTAAGTCTCGCACGCCCGTCATAGTTTCCTTCCTAGCTTCATATATTCGTATAACGAAGCATGTTGGAAGGAAGGGAAGCCTCCATGACGGGCGTATTTCGCGTATATACCAAGGATTTGTTGCCGTTGTACTTATTCGTGTGCATCCTGTTCATTATGGGCGTCGTCTTCGGCGCGCTGCTCGTGAACGCGCTCACGCTGCAGCAGAAGCATGACGTCGGCCAATACGTCAATACGTTCTTGTCCGGCTTCGGCGGCTCGACCGCGGGCTTGGGAGGGACCGGGGCGGCGGAGCTCCGGACGGCGGGCGCCGGCGCCGTATGGGACGCGTTCGGGGCGCATGCGCGGTGGGTCTTTTTCATCTGGATCCTAGGGTTATCCGTCGTCGGCGTGCCGCTTATTCTGCTGCTCGATTTCTTGAAGGGCGTTCTGATCGGGTTTACGGTCGGCTACCTCGCGGGACAATGGTCGTGGGACGGCATCGTCTTTGCGATCGTGTCGGTCGCGCCGCAAAACCTGGTCGTCGTGCCGGCGATCATCGTATGCAGCGTCGCGGCCATCTCGTTCAGTCTGCTGCTCGTGCGCAGCCGGCTGCTGCATCGCAGCGGGACGGTGAAGCAGCCGCTCGCGTCCTTCTCGTTGACGGCCCTGCTGCTGACGGGCTTGATGCTCGCGGTATCGCTCTTCGAGGTGTACGTCTCGCCGGGGCTGCTCCAATGGGCGGCGCCGATGCTGCTCGACGCCGTTTGACTTGATCGATGGCCTCCCTCTATAATGATTAGAAGAGTTCATAGAGTCGCGTGAGGGGGGACTTCGACGTGGAGGCGCGCATCGAGAAGATTAAACAACAGCTTCAGTCGCAAGGATACAAGCTGACGCCGCAACGAGAAGCGACCGTTCGCGTCCTGCTCGAGAACGAGGAAGATCATCTGAGCGCCGAGGACGTGTTCATGCTCGTCAAGGATAAGGCCCCCGAGATCGGTCTCGCTACCGTGTACCGGACGCTCGAACTGCTTAGCGAGATGCACGTGGTCGAGAAGATGAACTTCGGCGACGGCGTAGCGCGGTACGATCTGCGCAACGACAGCTCGCATCATCACCATCACCATCTGATTTGCGTGCAATGCGGCGCGGTCGACGAGATTATGGAGGATTGGCTGGGCGAATTGGAGGAACGGCTGGAGAAGGAGTTCCGGTTCGCCGTCTTGGATCACCGCCTCGACTTCCAAGGCATCTGCCATCGCTGCCGCGACAAGGGCGTGGCTTTGCCCAAGCGCGGGTAACAACCGAATAGACATCTACTGACACTCCGACGGGAACGGCTCGGAGTGTTTTTTGTCGCGCCTACATATTTTCCCATGAGCGAAGCAACCTATCTCTATCAGCGCAAGCGCGTAAGGAACGACCGCGAAGCGACGAAGGGAAGGAAGGTTGAACATAAGGCCATGGTTATGTCTTTATTTACGAAGGATGACAAGAAGGCGGAGGCGTCGACCGGCGCGGCCGCGAACGCGGCGCCACGGCGCCGCAGACTCGAAGGGAAGGCGGCGATCGTCACCGGCGCGGGCTCGGGCATCGGGCGTGCCGCGGCGATCCGGATGGCGGAGGAAGGCGCGAAGGTATGCCTCGTCGACTTGAAGGAGCGGAACGCCGAAGCGGTGGAGCACATCATTACGGCGGCCGGCGGCGAAGCGATCGTCGCCGATACGGACGTCTCCGATCCGGCTAGGGTCGAAGCGGCGATTCTTTCGGCGGTCGACGCGTTCGGGCGGCTGGACGTCGTCTTCGCCAACGCGGGCATCAACGGGACGATGGCGCCGATCGAGACGTTGACGCCGGAGCAATGGTCGCATACGCTCTCGACGAATCTGAGCGGGACGTTCTACATCGTGAAATACGCGATCCCGCATTTGAAGGAGGACGGCGGAAGCATCGTCGTCACGAGCTCGATCAACGGCAACCGGAAGTTCAAAAATTTCGGCGGCGCGGCGTACAGCGCGTCGAAGGCGGCGCAGGTCGCTTTCGCCAAGATGGCGGCGCTCGAGCTGGCGCAGTACCGGATTCGCGTCAATGCGATCTGCCCGGGCGCGATTCAGACGAACATCGGCGAAAATACGCAGCAAACCGACGAGGTCCAATCGATCGAAATTCCCATAAAATATCCCAAAGGCAGCCAACCGCTCGCGCATCGGGCCGGAAGGCCCGAGCAGGTCGCCGACCTGGTGTTGTTTCTCGCGTGCGACGAGTCGAGTCACATTACGGGGACCGAAGTGTACATCGACGGCGCCGAGTCGTTGCTGTAACGATAGAGGAGGAACGGACGCATGATCGTGGGGGTACCGAAGGAAATCAAGAACAATGAATTTCGGGTCGCCTTGACGCCGGCCGGCGCCGGCATGCTCGCGGCGGCGGGACACGAGGTCGTCGTCGAGGCGGGGGCCGGCGCGGGCAGCGGCTTCGACGACGAGGATTACGAGCGCGAGGGCGCCCGCATCGGACGCGACGCCGGCGACGTCTGGTCGGCGGCCGAGTTGATCCTGAAGGTGAAGGAGCCGCTGCCGGAGGAGTACGGACGCTTCCGGGAGAAGCAGATGCTGTTTACGTACTTGCACCTCGCGGCGGCGGGCGGCCTCGCCGACGCCTTGCTCGAGAGCAAGGTGTCGGCGATCGCGTACGAGACGATCCAGGCGCCTAACGGCTCGCTGCCGCTGCTCACGCCGATGAGCGAGGTCGCCGGACGCATGTCGGTGCAGATCGGCGCTCGGTATCTCGAAGCGTACAACGGCGGACGGGGCATTCTGCTCGGCGGCGTGCCCGGCGTGCCGCCCGCCGAAGTTATCGTGCTCGGCGGGGGCATCGTCGGCCTGAACGCGGCCCGCATGGCGCTCGGACTCGGCGCCCAGGTCGTCATTATCGAGCGCAGCGCCGACCGGATGCGGTACATCGACGAGCTGTTCGCCGGCAGGGTGTCCACGCTCATGTCGAACCCGTACAATATCGCGAGCGCGGTTCAGAAGGCCGATCTCTTAATCGGCGCGGTGCTCATCCCGGGCGCGCGGGCGCCGAAGCTCGTCACGGAGGAGATGGTGACGCGCATGAAGAAGGGCGCCGTCATCGTCGACGTGGCCGTCGATCAAGGCGGTTCGATCGAGACGATCGACCGGGTGACGACGCACAGCGATCCGACGTACGTGAAGCACGGCGTCATCCATTACGCGGTCGCGAACATGCCGGGCGCGGTGCCGCGCACGTCGACGCTTGCCCTCACGAACGCGACGCTGCCGTACGCGCTGCAGCTCGCGAACAAAGGGCTTCGCCAAGCCGCGCTCAGCGACGTCTCGCTGCTGCACGGCGTCAATACGTTCGACGGGCGCGTCGTGCACCGCGCCGTCGCGGACGCGATCGGCAAGCCGTACGTGCCGGTGCAGGACATCTTGTAACAGACATAAAGCCGAGGACAAGTTCATATGTTGTACGAAGATCACGAGACATGTCCGAACGGCTTGTTCGCGGGAGGTGCCCGAACGTATGATCGTTCCGCTAAGGCGATGGATCCATCGCCTGAAATTCATCTTGCTGTTTCTTGCGCTCACCTACGCGGCATACCATCTTTTCGACGCCGTCGCCGCATGGATCGAACCGGATAAGTACCGGGAGCCCGGCGGGCGGGCGGTGAAGGCGTTCCGGCAAGATGATCCGTCCCGAATGGAGTACGACTCCGCGTGGGAGCGGCTGCGCGAGTTTTATTGGATCGGCGAGTGACCGCGGCGCGAAAGCTAGACCGAGGGCATCGGCGGAGCGACCGCCGGTGCCCTCCGTGCGCTTGAAGGAGGTCGGCTCGAGCAGGAAATCGCGGGGCATGCGGCGAAAGGAGTCGGCAAGACAAGCTCGGAAGGAAGCTCCTTCCGGCACAGACAAGGGGCGCGCGACGTTGAAACAGCATCTGCGGTTATTTATCGATTACTTGTCGGTGGAACGCGGGCTCGCCCGCAATACGCTCGAGGCGTACGAGCGGGACTTGACGTTATACCTGGAATATCTGGAACAGTCCGGCGTCGCCGACGTCGCCGAGACGACCTCGACGCACGTGCTTGGCTTCATGGCGGCGGGCAAGCGGAGCGGCAAGGCGTCCGCGACCGTCTTTCGGCGGCAGGTGGCGGTTCGGGCGTTCTATAAGTTTCTTACGGAAGAACGGGTGATCGCGGCGGACCCGACGTCGACGATGGGAACGCCGACGCCCGGCAAGAAGCTGCCTACGACGCTAACGACCGCGGAAGTCGAACGGCTGCTTGCCGCGCCGAACGTCTCCACCCCGCACGGCGTGCGGGATCGGGCGATGCTAGAGCTGCTGTACGCGACCGGCATGCGCGTCTCCGAGCTGCTCGACCTTGACCTTAGCAGCGTACACACCGGCATGGGTTTCGTGAAAGCCGTCGGCAAGGGTTCGAAGGAGCGCATCATTCCGATCGGCCGGATGGCGATATCCTGCTTGAACGATTATTTGAACGGCGCGAGAGGGAAGCTGCACAAGGGGAAGAAGGCGGAGGACGCCCTGTTCTTGAACCATCTCGGCGGGCGCATGACGAGACAAGGTTTTTGGAAAATCATTAAAAAATACGCTCTCGAAGCGGGCATCCGCGCGGAGCTGTCGCCGCATACGCTGCGACACTCGTTCGCCACGCATCTGCTCGAGGGCGGGGCGGATTTGCGCGCGGTGCAGGAGATGCTCGGCCATGCGGACATCTCGACGACGCAAATTTATACCCATGTCGCCAAGTCCCGCCTGAAAGAGGTATACGATCGGACGCATCCGCGCGCGAAGAAATGACGCCTTTTTGCATTCCCCGCCCGGGGAGTGAGATAATGGAGGATGCCACCAATTCCAAAGGGGGAAGTGCACTCTTGCGCACATTCGATAAAATTTGCATGATCGTGCTCGACAGCGTCGGCATCGGCGAACTGCCGGACGCGGCCCGCTTCGGGGACGCCGGGGCGCATACGCTCGGGCACATCGCGGAGCGCGTGCCGTCGCTCTCGCTGCCCCATCTTCGGGAGATCGGGCTCGGCAACATCGCGGACATCCCGGGCATCCCGCCGGTCGAATCGCCGAAGGGCTGCTACGGCAAGATGGCCGAGACGTCCGTCGGCAAGGACACGATGACCGGCCATTGGGAGCTGATGGGCCTGAACGTGACGATCCCGTTCCAGACGTTCCCGAACGGGTTTCCGGACAAGCTGATCGACGCGTTCGAAAAGGAGACCGGCCGCCGCGTCATCGGCAACAAGCCGGCGTCGGGCACCGAAATCTTGGACGAGCTCGGAGAAGAGCAGATGAAGACGGGCGCCTGGATCGTCTACACGTCGGCGGACAGCGTGTTCCAGATCGCCGCGCACGAGGACGTCATCCCGCTCGAAGAGCTGTACGACGCTTGCCGCGTCGCGCGCCGCTTGACGCAGGGCGAATTCGCCGTCGGACGCGTCATCGCGCGTCCGTACGTCGGGGCGCCCGGCGCCTTCAAGCGGACGAGCAACCGGCACGACTACGCAGTGAAGCCGCCGGCGCCGACCGTCATGAACGCGCTCAAGGACGCGGGTCTCGACGTCGTCGCGGTCGGGAAAATCGGGGATATCTTCTCGATGGAAGGGGTCACCGAGTCGCTGCCGACGAAGAGCAACGCGGACGGGGTGGACAAGACGATTCTTACGATGAAGAAGCCGTTCCGCGGCTTCTGCTTCACCAACCTCGTCGATTTCGACTCGCTGTACGGCCACCGCCGCGATCCGGAAGGGTACGCGCAGGCGCTCGAGGCGTTCGATCGAGCGCTCCCGGCGATCATGGAGACGTTCACGGAGCGGGATCTCTTGATCATTACGGCCGACCACGGCAACGATCCGGTGCACGCGGGAACGGACCATACCCGAGAATACGTCCCGATTTTGCTGTGGAGCCCGGCTTTGGCGGGCGGCGCGTCGATCGGCGTGCGCGGCACGTTCGCGGACGCGGGCGCGAGCGTCTTGGACAATTTCGGCGTGCAGCCGATGGAGCACGGCACTTCATTCATCAAGGAGTTGAAGTAAGATGGCGCAAGCGGCAGGCGGGAGAGGCATGATGGCATCGATTCGGGAGGCGGCCGCTTACCTGGAGAGCCGGACGAGCGTACGGCCGGAGATCGCGCTCGTGCTCGGATCGGGGCTCGGCGTGCTGGCCGACTCGATTCAAGACGCGGTGACGATCGATTACGCGGACATTCCGCATTTTCCGGTATCGACGGTGGAAGGGCATGCGGGCGAATTGCTGATCGGCAAGTTGGCGGGCAAACCGGTGCTGCTCATGAAGGGCCGGTTTCATATGTACGAAGGATACGGCGCCGAGACGGTATCGTTCCCGGTGCGCGTCATGAAAGCGCTCGGCGTGAAGACGCTGCTCGTCACGAACGCGGCGGGCGGCATCAACGCGTCGTTCAAGCCGGGCGACCTGATGCTGATCTCGGATCACATCAACTGGATGTTCCGGAATCCGCTGATCGGTCCCAACGATCCGGAAGTCGGCGTACGGTTTCCGGACATGTCCGAGGCGTACAGCAAGCGGCTTCGCGCGCTCGCTCGCCGCGTCGGCGAGTCGGTCGGCGTGACGTTCCAAGAAGGCGTCTACGCGGGTCTGCTCGGCCCGACGTACGAGACGCCGGCGGAAATTCGGATGCTGCGCACGCTCGGCGCCGACGCCGTCGGCATGTCGACGGTGCCGGAGACGATCGCCGCGCGCCATTCCGGCATCGAGGTGCTCGGCATCTCCTGTATCAGCAATATGGCGGCGGGGATGCTGGATCAGCCGCTCTCGCATCAAGAAGTGATGGAGACGGCCGAGCTGGTGCGGGAGACGTTCATTCGCGTCGTGACGGGCATCGTCGCCGAGCTTCCTGGCTCCGGCGACTAAACGGGAGGATACATAGGGATGGCTACATACTACGAACAAGCGCAAGAAGCGGCGGACGCGCTCCGCCTTCAGCTGGGCGGCCGGGAGCCGAAGATCGGACTCATTCTCGGCTCGGGTCTCGGCGACCTCGGCGACGACGTCGCGAACGCGGTGAAGGTGCCTTATGACGAGCTGCCGCACTTCCCCGTGTCGACGGTGGAAGGGCATGCCGGACAATTCGTGATCGGCGAGCTCGAGGGGAAGACCGTCATCGTCATGCAAGGGCGGTTCCACTACTACGAAGGGTACTCGATGCGGAAGGTCGTGTTCCCGGTGTACGTCATGAAGCTGCTCGGCGTCTCGACGCTCGTCGTGACGAATGCGGCCGGCGGCATGAACAAGTCGTTCGCGGCGGGCGACCTGATGCTCATTTCGGACCATATCAATTTCACGGGCGACAATCCGTTGATCGGCGCGAACGATCCGCGTCTCGGCGTGCGGTTCCCGGACATGTCGACGGCGTACGACGCGGAATACCGCGCGGCGGCGCGGCGCTTGGCCGCGGACGTGCGGGGCGAAGACGGCGAGCCGATGCGGCTCGTGGAAGGCGTCTACTGCGGCGTCAGCGGCCCGACGTACATGACGCCGGCGGAGCTGATTTTGCTCGCGCGCGCCGGCGGCGACGCGGTCGGCATGTCGACGGTCGGCGAGACGATCGCCGCGCGTCATGCGGGGCTGCGCGTGCTCGGCATCTCCTGCATTACCGACATGGCGATCGGCGAGGAGCTGGAGCCGCTGACGCACGAGCAGGTCGTGGCGGTGGCGAACCGCACGAAGCCGAAGTTCAAGTCGCTCATTCGCGCTTTCGTTCGCGAAGTAGAGGTATAGAGCGATGCGCGCGGTCGATCTCATTCAGGCGAAACGGGACGGGGCGGAGCTGTCGGAAGCGGAAATTCGCTTCCTGATCGACGGCTACGTCTCCGGCGCGATTCCCGATTACCAGATGTCCGCTTGGGCGATGGCGGTGTATTTCCGCGGCATGACCGCCGCGGAGACGGCCGCGTTGACGCTCGCCATGGCGGAATCGGGCGACACGGTCGACTTATCGGCCGTGCGAGGCGTCAAGGTCGACAAGCATTCGACCGGCGGCGTCGGCGATACGACGACGCTCGTGCTGGCGCCGCTCGTCGCGAGCGCCGGCGTGCCGGTCGCCAAGATGTCCGGTCGCGGCCTCGGCCACACCGGCGGCACGATCGACAAGCTGGAGGCGATTCCGGGCTTTCGGGTCGAGCTGACGCAGGACGCGTTCACCGCGCAGGTGAACGCTCTCGGCGTCGCGGTAATATCCCAGTCCGGCAACATTACCCCGGCCGATAAGCTGCTCTATGGGCTGCGCGACGTAACGGCGACGGTCGAATCGATTCCGCTCATCGCGAGCTCCATCATGAGCAAGAAGATCGCGGCCGGCGCCGACGCGATCGTGCTCGACGTCAAGACGGGCGGCGGCGCGTTCATGAAGACGATCGACGATTCGATCGCCTTAGCTAGAGCGATGGTGGCGATCGGCGCCGAGGTCGGCCGCCGGACCGTCGCGGTCATCAGCGGCATGGACCAGCCGCTCGGCAATTCGATCGGCAACGCCCTCGAGGTGCGCGAGGCGCTCAGCGTGTTGCGCGGCGAGCCGGGCGTATCGCCGGACTTGATCGAGGTGTGCCTCGCGCTCGGCGCGCACATGCTCGTGCTCGGCGGCGCCGCCGATTCGTACGACGCGGCCCGGGCCGAGCTTCGCGAGAAGCTCGCTTCCGGGGAGGCGCTGCGGAAGTTCGCGGCGTTCGTCTCCGCGCAGGGGGGCGACTCCGCCGTCGCCGACGAGCCGAGCCGCCTGCCGGCCGCCGCGCGCGTCGTGCCCGTGCCGGCGCCTCGCGCCGGGTACGTCGGCGCGATCCGCGCCGAGGACCTCGGCACGGCCGCGATGTGGCTCGGCGCGGGGCGCGCGACGAAGGAGGCGACCATCGACCTCGCGGTCGGGATCCGCATGCTGAAGCGGATCGGCGACCGGGTCGAAGCGGGCGAGCCGCTCGCGGAGCTGCACGTCGGCGACGCGACGGGCGAAGCCGCCTTGGCGGAGGTCGTCCGCAAGGCGAGCGACGCCTACGCGGTGCAGGACGCTCCGCCGGCGAAGCCGCCGCTTATCTACGCGGTCGTGACGCAGGACGGCGTCGAACGATTGGCATAATCGCATGACTTTACGAGAGATCCTCCGCATGCGGAGGGTCTCTTTGCCGTCAGGGGGGATGTGTGTTTTGATCTTTCTTCTCCTCGAATTACTTTCGCTCAGCTTGAGGCGCTCATTGGGCGTCGGAAAGTCGATCGGCTGAGCGAAGGGAAGACGAGGAGAAGGGGCGGTAGAAGCGGTATGATGCCCTTTTCAAGCAGAGCTTAGGGGGACGCACTGGCATCGCATCGCCGGATCGGGTATAATCGAAACCAAATCGAATTTCGGTCGCGAAGCACGCGCCGCTTTTTCTCGGGAACGAGAGGAGCGGCGCTTTATTTGTTTTTCGCGCGAACGACGAAGGGGCGGGAACGAGGACATGAACACGTTCGATTCGGCGCATGAAGCATGGTTCGACGCGGCGCTGCGCGGGTTGACGCGGAAGGCGCGGGAGTCGCTCGAACGGGGACACGGACACGGCGAGCGACGGTTTCTGCGCGACGTCTGGTGGCCGGCGGTCGGCTCGTTCGAACATCTGCACCCGCAATACGAGGTTCGGGATTTCGAAGGCAACGCGATCCGCATCGACTTCGCCTACCTGCGTCCTCCGTTCCGGATTTGCATCGAGGTGGAAGAGAATCCCTGCCGCTCGGCAAGCGAGCCCCGCGCGGAACGATTGGCCGCGGATTATTGGATCGTTCTTCGGTTCCCGCTCGCGGACGTCCTCCAGGATCCGCTCCGCTGTCGGCGGACGCTGACCGGCGCATTCGACCGCATGTTCCGGGACGAAACGACGGATCCGAGCCGACTTTCCCCAGGGGAAAAGGATATCCTGCGCCTGGCCGCCCGCTCCGTCCGCCCGACGAAGCCGTCGGACGTGATGCGCGCGCTGCAGGTGTCCGATAAGACGGCGCGCGCGCTGCTGAAGTCGCTCGTCGACAAACGGCTGCTCCGGCCGGCGGGTACCGGCTCCAAGCGCATTCGCGCGTATGAGCCCGCGCTGGAGCCGCTGCTGCTGCTGTACATGGTCGGGTGAGACCTAACCGCCGTTCGCCGCTGGATTGAGAAGCGGCACGAGAGCCCCGAGCGAATGCCGCTCGGGGCTTCGCCATGGTCTTCCGTTCCATTTCGAAGGTTATAGGTCACCTCTTGTCTAGTTACGGTCGATTATACTTCAGGAAGTTTCAGTTTCGTTTAAGCGCGAAAAAAAAAGAGTTCGATCGCCGAGAACGCGCGCCGCGACCCGGTATAAAACGATTCCCCCCCGTCAACAATGGTAAGAGCGCAAAAACCGCATTTTGCCAGTCTCGAAAAATAGGTTCGTCATTTCTTAGGAGGGGTAGAAGTTGATCACTAACAAGAAGAGCAAGAGATTCGCCGTCGCCATCCTCGCCATGCTGGTGGCCCTGACGCTGGGCTCGGGCTCGGCGGCCGCCTCGATCGGCGCGGACGAAGCCGAGTCGGCCGAAGCGCCGGTCGTCGATTTGGCGCCGAACGCACGCTCGGCGATCTTGATGGACGCCGATACGGGCACCGTCATGTTCCAAAAGAACGTATCGGAAAAGCTGCCGCCGGCATCCATTACGAAGGTGATGACGATGCTGCTGATCATGGAGGCGCTCGACGCGGGCAAGATCAAGCTCGACGATAAGGTGTCGACGAGCGAATACGCGGCTTCGATGGGCGGCTCTCAGATCTTCCTGGAGGTCGGCGAAGAGATGACCGTCGACGAGATGCTGAAGGGCATCGCGATGGCGTCCGGCAACGATGCGTCCGTGGCGATGGCGGAGAAAATCGCGGGCAGCGAGCAGCAATTCGTTCAGATGATGAACGAGCGCGCCAAGGAGCTCGGGATGAACAATACGAACTTCGTGAACGTCAACGGATTGCCTGCGGAAAATCACTATACGACGGCCGAAGACATCGCCATCATGTCCCGCGAGCTCATGAAGCACGAGGAAGTCACGAAATATACGAGCGTATATCAAGACTATCTTCGGAAGGATTCGGAGAAGCCGTTCTGGCTCGTGAACACGAACAAGCTCGTGCGGTTTTATTCCGGCGCGGACGGGCTTAAGACCGGATATACGAGCGAAGCGAAGTTTTGCCTTACGGCGACGGCCAAGCGGAACGACTTCCGCGTTATCGCAGTCGTGCTCGGAGAGCCGAATACGAAGACGCGCAATGCCGAGGTGACGTCCATGTTCGACTACGCGTTCGCGCAGTACCAAAACCATACGCTGATTAAAGACGGCGATCAGATCGGCAGCATCAAGGTCGAGAAGGGCCAGCAGGAACGCATCGAGCTGAAAGCCGACCACCAATACAGCGTCCTGCTGAAGAAAGGCGACAACACAGACGAGATTCGTTACGAGCTCAAATACGACGAAAACCTGAAGGCGCCGATCGCGATCGGCCAGCCGATCGGCAAGATCGTCGTGTACAAGGGCGACGGGGTGCTCAAGGAGTACGACCTCGAGTCGCCGGTCGACGTTCCGGAAGCGAGCTGGTGGACGATGCTGAAGCGCACCGCCTCCAAGCTGTTTCTGATCAAGTAACCGAGCGCCCCGGCATCCCGAACGGCCCCCCCCCCCGTCCCCGCCTTCCGAGGCGGGGGCGGAGGTTCTTTTTCCATCGTTCTATCAACCTCCCGCCCTTAGGCAGACCGCGAAATAGAGAGGAAAATGTCGCTTTTCTTCTAGTTTTGTCGCCAGGCAGGAAAGGAAGAGCCTTCCGTAGAATTGGAACGGACAAGACCAGGAAGGAGATGGAACAGCATGAGCTTCGGCATTCATATGGAGCAGCATCGGCAGGCGTTAATCGTCCGGCTCGAAGGCGAGTTGGATCACCACGCCGCCGATTCGGTACGCACCCAAATGGAGGACGCTATCATTCGGGGGAACGTCACGCACCTCATTTTAAGTTTAAAAGAGTTATCCTTCATGGACAGCTCCGGCATCGGAGTCATCCTTGGACGCTATAAGCTGATAACGAGCCGAGGCGGCAAGATGGTCGTATGCGATGCGTCGCCGGCCGTCTATCGATTGTTCGAGATGTCGGGACTGTTCAAGATCGTCGCGATCGAGCCGAGCGAGAAACAAGCGCTTTCGAGTCTGGGGGTCGTATCATGAGCGAGACGAATTTCATGAAGCTAGAATTCTCGAGCCGCTCCGTGAACGAAGCGTTCGCCCGCGTCGCGGTCGCCGCCTTCGTGAGCCAGTTGGATCCTACGCTCGACGAACTGACCGACATCAAGACGGTCATCTCCGAAGCGGTGACGAACGCGATCATTCACGGGTACAACGAGGATCCGAACGGCGTCGTCGCGATCCGGGGGCGCATCGAAGGGGATACCGTGTATCTGACCGTCGAGGACCAAGGCGGGGGCATCGAAGACCTGGACCTGGCGCGCACGCCGCTGTACACGTCGAAGCCGGAGCTCGAGCGATCCGGCATGGGCTTTACGATCATGGAAAACTTCATGGACCGATTGGACGTCGTCTCCGAGCCGGGCAAAGGCACGAAAGTCGAGATGGTGAAGCGCATCGAATCGAAAAAAGTGATGTATAACTAGGAGTTGGGCTATGGATGTCGATGTAAAAAACGCCTCCCACAGCTATCTCGACGACGCTGAAGTCAAGCGCCTGATCGCGCTCAGCCAAGCCGGCGAGACGACCGCGAGGGACACGCTCGTCAATTGCAACATTCGTCTCGTCTGGTCGGTCGTGCAGCGGTTCTTGAACCGCGGCTACGAGCCGGAAGACTTATTCCAAATCGGGTGCATCGGATTGCTCAAATCGATCGACAAGTTCGACTTGTCCTACGACGTTAAATTTTCCACCTATGCCGTTCCGATGATCATCGGCGAAATTCAACGCTTTCTCCGGGACGACGGCACCGTGAAGGTGAGCCGCTCGCTTAAGGAGATGGCGAACAAGGTGCGGAAGACGAAGGACGAATTGTCGAAGCGGTACGGGCGTCTGCCGACGATCAGCGAAGTCGCGGAAGAGCTCGGCGTCACGCCGGAGGAAATCGTATTCGCGCAGGAAGCCAACAAGCCGCCGTCCTCGATTCACGAAACCGTGTTCGAGAACGACGGCGACCCGATCACGTTGATGGACCAGATCGCCGACGACTCGCAGGAGCGTTGGTTCGACAAGCTGGCGCTCGGGGAAGCGATCAACGCGCTGTCCGAACGAGAGCGGTTGATCGTCTATCTGCGGTATTACCGGGACCAGACGCAATCCGAAGTCGCCTCGCGCCTCGGCATCTCGCAGGTGCAGGTATCGAGGCTCGAGAAGAAAATATTGCAGAGCATCAAAGACCAGATCGCCCAATAGGGGCGGTCTGGTTTTTCGTTCTCGCCATCGCCTCCCGACGTACGAAGCCGAAGCGTTCGTACAGTCCGTGAGCGTCGCGGGTGGCAAGCCCCATATTCGTGTCCCGGATCGCCGGGTGCGAGAGGGCCGTCTCCATCAGCCGCTTGCCGATGCCGCCCCCTCGGTGCGCTTCGTCTACGACGACGTCGCAAATCCACGCGAACGTCGCCCGATCCGTCACCGCCCGCAGGAAGCCGACTTGAAGTTCGCCGACGAACGCCGACAAACAAAGCGATCCCCGCACGCTCGCCTCGACGGTGCTCCTATCCCTGTCGGCCGCCCAATAGGAGGCTGCCAGCATCGCGTACACCTTGTCGAGATCGACGAGCTCCGTCTCGTCCGTAATCCGTAAGTCTCCCCATGTCCATTCCATTCTCTTTTCTCCCTTCTTTACTACCGTATTTTCGCGTCCCGACCGGTATTGTATGGGTACAGATGTCGAAATACCGGTGGTCCGGAGGGTTACAGATTCATTATTATGGATGTAAGAGGCGCAGGGAAAGAATCGATTCTTGACTGTGTACGGGTACAAATCTTCGGAGGAGGCGGGGGGACGATGCAGGAAGGAAGCAAGTACGGGAACATCGTTCGATATGCGCTCGATCGGATCGGCGAAGGGGCATGGAAGGCGGGGGCGAAGCTGCCGTCCGTCCGAGCGATGGCCGAACGGAACGGGTGCAGCGTGAATACGGTGCTGCGAGCTTACGAAGCGCTTCAAAGCGAAGGGTACGTGTATGCGAAGCCGAAGGCGGGGTTTTTCGTGGCGGCCGATCCGGATCGGCCTTCGCCTCGGGCGACCGCCGCGATTCCGTTCGACGCGGCTTCGCCGGACGAATCGGCGATGCCGTATAAGGAATTTTTCGAATACATGACCAAGGCGGTCTTTCAACGCAGAGGCGCCCTGTTCGACTACGGCGATCCGCAAGGGCTGCCGTCGCTCAGGCAAGCGCTCGCGAAGCATCTGCAGGACGTCGGCTTGTTCGTCGACGAACGGCGGATCTTCGTCGTCTCGGGATCGCAGCAGGCGCTCCAGCTGCTCGTCTCGATGCCGTTCCCGAACGGCAAGACTCACGTTCTCGTCGAACAGCCGACGTACCACGGCATGCTTCGCGCTTTGCGAACCGCGAACGTACCGGCGATCGGGCTGGAGCGGACCGAGTCGGGCATCGATCTGGAGCGGCTCGAGCGGCATTTCCAAAGCAATCCGATCAAATTGTTCTATACCGCGAGCCGGTTCCATAATCCGACGGGCTGGTCGTATGCGAAGTCGCAGCGAGAAAGCATCGCGAGACTCGCGCGTAAATACGATGTGTACGTCGTAGAGGACGATTATTTGGCCGATCTGGAGCACGATTCCCGGAACGAACCGATCGCCGCGAACGACGGCTGCGACCGAATCGTCTACGTGAAGAGCTTCTCGAAGACGCTGCTGCCCGGCATGCGGCTCGGACTGGCCGCATTGCCGCCGCCGCTCGTCGAGACGTTCCGAGAGCATAAGCTTTGCGCCGACTTCGGGACGTCGTCGCTGTCGCAGAACGCGCTGGAGCTGTATCTTCGCAACGGCTTGTTCGACGTCCACCGGAAGAGCGTTCGAGCGACGTACCGCGACCGTATGACGGAGCTGATCCGCGTCTGCCGGGAGACGCTGCCGACCCAGGTGACGTTGGACGCGCCGGCGGGAGGCATCTTCGCCTCCCTGTTCCTGCCGAAGACGCTGCCGGAGGCGGAATTCGCCCGCGCGCTCGGAGCGGCCGGGGTCCCGATGGTGCCCGGAGAACGATTTTTCCTGCCGGGCTTCCCGGAGGCGAAGCCCCTCATGCGTATCAGCGTCATACGCGCCGACGAAGCGGCCATCCGCCGCGGCGTCGAGCTCGTCGCCGCGGAAGCCCGGCGGTTGCTTCGCACGACGCCGAAGGAGCGGGACGAGGCATCCGGAGGTCATTGGATATAGACCGCGCATGTTCGGAGGGCGTCCCACCTATACTATGGGAACATAGCAGGGGGGGACAGCGATGAAGCCAACCGTGTATTTGCGGCTGCGCAAGCGCGCGCGGATGCCGAAGGGACACGCGATCCGGCTGCGGGACGTCGCGCAGCTGTTGTCGGAGCCGGAGCTGGAGGAGCAGTTGTACGATCTCGTCGTCCATCGGCCCGTTGCCGGCGACGGCAATCTGGTGTTAGTCGACATTCTCCGCGTCGTCTCGGTCATCCGGGAAGCGGCGCCGGACGCCGCGATCGAATCGTTCGGGGAACCGCACGCGCTGGTCGAGCTATACGCGCAGCGCCGGCCTGCGAACCGCATCGCTTTCGCGCTCGTATGGCTGTTGTTGTTTTTCGGCTCGGGGCTCGCGATCATGAACTTCCACGAGGACGTCTCGATGCCGGCGGTGCATCAGCGCATCGCCTTTTTGCTGACCGGGCAGACGATCGATCACCCGTTTTTCCTTCAAATCCCGTATTCGTTCGGTATCGGACTCGGGATGGTCATCTTTTTCAATCATGTGTTCAAGAAGAAGATCAACGAGGAACCGAGCCCGCTCGAGGTGGAGATGTTCAAATACGAGGAGAGCGTGCATCAATACGTCGTAACGGAGGAGTACCGGAAGCTTGACGCTCGGCGCCGCGAAGAACCGAAGCGATGACGGCGGCGATCGGCGGAGCGGTCGCGGGGGCGGCGCAGGCGTTCCTCGGCTTGGCCAGCGGTCTCGCGGTCGGCAGCGGCCTCGTGGCGTTCCTCGTCGTGCTCGACGTCATCCCGCGACTCGCGCAAATAACGGGAACGACGTCGCGCGGCGCGGATCTGGAGCTCGCGGTCGTGTTCGGAGCGGTGTTCTGGACGTGCGCGGACTTCTTCGGATGGTCGCTCTCCTGTCCGGAGGCTGCGCTGATCGGCGTCGGGCTGCTTACGGGCGGCTTCGTCGGCACGGTGGCGGCCGCGCTTACCGAGGTGTTGAACGTGTTTCCGATTTTGGCGCGGAGGCTCCGCTTGGAATCGCACCTGCGATGGCTGTTGGCCGCCATGGTGCTCGGCAAGGTGCTCGGTTCGTTGTTTGAATGGCTGGCGTTCCGGGTACAGTAAAGGAAACGCCGAACAACTGAGGAAAGAGCGAGGAGTGAAGGAATGCCATGAGCAGGACGGACGAACGCGTGCCGAACCAAGACCAAACGATCGTCTTCATTCCCGAAGGGGATATCGACGCGACCTTCGAGCCCGCGGACGGGCTGGGCGACAACGCGGAGCCCGACCTGAAGGAGCGAATCCGAGAAGGGATTCCGCCGAAGAAGAAGCCGCCGGAATCGGATTTATACCGATACACGAAGAAGGAAGAGGAGTTCCTGTTCACCGACGACGTTCCGGAGAAGCTCGAAGACGTCAAACGGGTCATGGAGGAGCGCGCGGGCTTCAACGCCAGCTTCGATGCGATCGCTCGCGATATGACGTACGGCGGCAAGCCGACGTCGTTATATTATTTGAACGGCTTCGTCAAGGACGAAGTGCTGACGATGATTATGTCGCGCTTGTCGATGCTGCCGGGGAACACGCTTAATACGGAAGCCGTGCGGAAGCTGTTCGATCAATACATTCCGCATATTCAGGTAGACAAGCTCGATACGATGACCGAAATCATCGGCAAGGTGCTCGGCGGCGGCAGCGCGTTGTTCATCGAAGGGGAACGGTCCGCGCTCGTCATGGACGTCAAGAGCTTGCCGCAGCGGGGCACCGACGAGCCGTCGGTCGAGAAGGTCGTGCGCGGCTCGAGAGACGGGTTCATCGAGACGCTCCTCACGAACGTAACGTTGCTCCGGCGCCGACTGAAGGATCCGCGGCTGAAGCTGGAGACGATGCAGGTCGGCCGCCGAACGCGTACGGACGTATGCATCGCGTACATTCAGGATATCGCGGACGTCAGTCTGGTGAAGGCGATCAAGACGAAGATCGAAGCGCTGGACATCGACGGACTCGCGATGGCGGACAAGGAGCTGCAGGAGGCGATCATCGACCGGGGATGGAACCCGTTCCCGATTGTTCGCTATACCGAACGACCCGACGTGGCCGCATACCATCTGTTGGAAGGACATGTGTGCTTGTTCGTCGACACGAGTCCGAGCGTCATCATATTGCCGTCGACGTTCTTTCACCACGTGCAGCACGCCGAAGAATACCGGCAGACGCCGTTCGTCGGCACGTATTTGCGGTGGGTGCGGTTCTTCGGCGTCTTCGCGTCGATCTTCCTGCTTCCGCTGTGGTTCCTGTTCGTGCTTAAGCCCGAGCTTCGCCCGATGGTGTTTACGTTCATCGGCCCGCAGGAGACGGGAAGGATTCCGATCCTGGCGCAGTTCTTGATCGTCGAGGTCGGCGTCGACATGATGCGTCTCGCCGCTATTCATACGCCGACGCCGCTCGCCTCCGCGATGGGCCTCATCGCGGCGATCTTGATCGGGGACATCGCCATTAAGGCCGGCCTGTTCGTCAACGAGGTCATCTTGTACATGGCCGTCGCCGCGATCGGCATGTTCGCGACGCCGAGCTACGAGCTGGCGCTGGCGAATCGGCTCGTCCGGATCGCGCTGCTCGTGGCCGTCGCCCTGTTCGGCATTCCGGGCTTCGCCGTGGGCACGGTGCTCATCATGCTGATGCTCATTACGCAACGGTCCCATCATACGCCTTACATGTGGCCGTTCATTCCGTTCGACGGGAAAGCGATGCTGGACATCATCCTGCGAAGACCGTTCCCGACGCAAAAATTTCGCATGACGCTGACGAAGCCGCAAGACCGGACGCGGATGGCGGCGAAGCTCGGGTTGAAGAAGAAATGACTGTTTTTCCCCTTGGTTTTGTGATAATGTCAGTCAGAGAGTACTGATTCGACAGAATAATGAAGGGGATAGGACGATGCATTTGCACGGAACGACGAAGATCAATCGTCACGGACGTTTGGAAATCGGCGGCGTCGACACGGCCGAGCTTGCCGAACGGTTCGGGACGCCTTTATATGTAGTAGACGAAGCGCTCGTACGCGAGCGATGCCGGCAGTTCATGGACGCGTTCCGCGCGTCCGGGGTGCCTTTCGAAGTGTCGTATGCGAGCAAGGCGTTCTGCGTGAAAGCGATCGTCCGCGTCGTCGAAGAGGAAGGGCTGTCGCTCGACGTCGTGTCGGACGGAGAGCTGTATACGGCGCTGGAGGCCGGGTTCCCCGCGAAGAAGATACATTTCCACGGCAACAACAAGACGCCCGAGGAGATCGCGATGGGACTAGACGCGGGCATCGGCTGCTTCGTCGTGGACAACTTCACGGAGATCGCGCTGTTGAACGCGATGGCGGGGGAGCGGGGCATCCGCGCGAAAGCGCTGCTGCGCATCACGCCCGGGGTCGAGGCGCATACGCACGAGTTCATCTCGACGGGCCAAGAGGATTCCAAATTCGGGTTTAACCTCGCGGGCGGCGCGGCGTTCGAAGCGGTGAAGGCGACCGTCGCGGCGCCGCACCTAGAGCTGCTCGGCGTTCATTCGCATATCGGCTCGCAAATTTTCGAGGTGGAAGGCTTCCGTCTGGCCGCCGAGAAGATGGCCGACTTCGCCGTCGAAGCGAAGTCGAAGCTGGGCGTCTCGTTCCCGGTCGTCAATCTTGGCGGCGGCTTCGGCATTCGTTACGTCGAAGGCGACCGCCCGCTGCCGGTGGCCGAGTACGTCAAGGCGATCACCGACGCGGTGAAGGAGCGCTTCGGCGCGCACGGCCTTCCGCTTCCGAGCATCTGGGTGGAGCCGGGCCGCAGCATCGTCGGCGATGCCGGCACGACGTTGTATACGGTCGGCTCGGTGAAGGACATCCCGGGCGTGCGCAAGTACGTCGCGGTGAACGGCGGCATGACCGACAACCCGCGCCCGGCGCTCTATGACGCCGTCTACGAGGCGGTACTCGCGAACCGGGCGAACGACGCCCCGGAAGAGACGGTATCGATCGCCGGCAAGTGCTGCGAGAGCGGCGACATGCTGATCTGGGATCTCGACCTGCCGAAGGTGAACGCCGGCGACACGCTCGCGGTGTTTTGCACGGGGGCGTACAATTATTCGATGGCCAGCAACTACAACCGGCTCCGCCGTCCGGCGGTCGCGTTCGTGAAGGACGGCGTCGCGGAGCTCGTCGTGCGCCGCGAAACGTACGAAGACCTGGTGGCGAACGACGTCGTGCCCGAGCGGCTGCGCAAGCTTCCGGCCGTGAACGGGCGATAAGCGGAGCTGCCGGATCGCCGGATTTGTCCCGAGCCCCCTGTTCGGGTACAATACTGTAGAAACCGAACCGAAGCAGGAGAGTGGGATAAAGATGACGAAGCAAGCGTTGATCAAGATGGCCGACGGCCATGAAGTGAAAATCGAGTTGTTCGATAAGGACGCGCCCAACACGGTCGCGAATTTCGAGAAGCTGGCGAACGAAGGGTTCTACGACGGACTGTCGTTCCATCGCGTCATTCCGGGCTTCGTCGCGCAAGGCGGCTGCCCTAGAGGCAACGGCACCGGCGGTCCGGGCTACACGATCAAGTGCGAAATCAACCCGAACAAGCACGAACGCGGCGCGCTGTCGATGGCGCATGCCGGTCCGAATACGGGCGGCAGCCAGTTTTTCATCGTGTACAAGCCTCAGCCGCACCTGGACGGCGTTCACACGGTGTTCGGCAAGGTCGTCGAAGGGATGGAGCACGTCGACACGTTCCGCGGGCAGGACAAGATGGAATCGATCCGCGTGACGGAAGCGTAAATTTTTGGCCGAAATCGGCTCTTCGCATGCGAAGAGCCGATTTCTTCGTTCCCGTCGATGACGGGATTCCTTGCAAAATAAGGTTTTAGGTGATATTATCACGACAAACATATCCTTCGGGGCCGGGTGAAATTCCCGACCGGCGGTGATGCGCGTGAACTCGCGCTCAGTCCGTGACCCGACGCGACGGAAGGCGGCGACGCCGAAGCCGACGCGGCGGTGGACTCGGTGAAACTCCGAGACCGACAGTGACAGTCTGGATGGGAGAAGGAGACGCAAGATTTTTACGGAGTTCTCATGTGCAATTTTTCACATGGACCGACCGTTCCTTTGCGTTGACCAAAACCGGACGCCCCTGATATGAGGGGCGTCTTTTTTTCGCCCCCTATATGACGGGAGTGGATGCGTACATGGAAGACGAAGATTATATGCGATTGGCGTTAACGCTCGGCAAGGCCGCGCTCGGGCAAACCGGGACGAACCCTTCCGTCGGCTGCGTCGTCGCGAAGCACGGCCGGATCGTCGGCATGGGAGCGCATTTGAGGCAAGGCGAGGCGCATGCCGAGGTACATGCCCTCGATATGGCCGGCGCCGAGGCTGCCGGCAGCACGGTGTACGTGACGCTGGAGCCTTGCAGCCATCACGGCCGGACGCCGCCTTGCGCCGACCGGCTCGTGCGGGAAGGCGTGAAGCGCGTCGTCGTGGCGACGCAGGACCCGAACCCGCAGGTGGCGGGCCGCGGCATCGCGCGGCTTAGGGAGCACGGGATCGAAGTTACGGTCGGCGTGTTGGGCGAGGAGGCCGCGTCGCTGCACGAGGCGTTCTTCCACGCGATCCGCATCGGACGGCCGTTCGTCGCCGCGAAGACGGCGATGACGCTGGACGGGCGCATCGCGGCGAAGACGGGCGACAGCAAGTGGATTACGAACGCCGCGTCGCGCGCGTTCGTGCATGAGCTGCGCCACCGGTACCCGGCGATTCTGGTCGGCGTCGGCACGGTGTTGGCCGACGATCCGTCGCTGACGGCGCGCGGCGATGCGGCGCCGAAGCGCGATCCGATGCGCGCGATCGTCGACTCGCGCCTGCGGACGCCGCTCCATGCGGCGGCGCTGTCGCCCCGCGCCGACGGCGAGCCGCCCGCGATCGTGCTGACGACGGCCACCGCGGACGCCGCCGCGAGAAGCGCGCTCGAAGCGCACGGCGCCGTCGTCGTCGACTGCGGGCCGGGCCCGCGCGTCGACCTCGAGCTGGCTTTGCGCGAGCTGTACCGGCTCGGGATCGGCGCCGTGCTCGTCGAAGGCGGCGGCGCCGTGACCGGCGCGCTGCTCGCCGCCGGGCTCGTCGACAAGACGTACGCTTTCGTCGCGCCGAAGATCGTCGGCGCCGGAGGGCCGTCCGGCTTCGAGTTCCCGAGCGTCGATCGGATGGCGGATGCGATCCGGCTCGACCGCCTTAAGGTGCGGACGTTCGACGGCGACGTCCTGTTCGAAGGGTATCCCGTCTATTCGAAGGAAACGAGGTGACGCTGCCATATGTTTACCGGACTTATCGAAGAGGTTGGAACGTTGCAACATATTAGCAGGCAAGGCGAGGCGCTCGTATTGACGATTCGGGCGAGCAAAGTGCTCGAGGGCGTCCGCATCGGCGACAGTATATCGGTGAACGGCGTATGCCTCACGGCGATCCGATTCGACGCGGCGTCCGTCGCCATGGACGTCATGCCGGAGACGTTCCGCAAGACGACGCTCAGCCGGCTCGTTCCCGGCGATCGCGTCAATCTGGAGCGGGCGATGCTCGCCACGGCCCGTTTCGGCGGCCATATCGTTCAGGGCCACGTCGACGGCACGGGGGTGATCCGGGAGCGGGGCGCGGTCGACAACGCAGTGTATTTCACGATCGAGCCCCATGATCCTTCTTTGTTCCGCTACATCATCGCCAAGGGCTCCATCGCGATCGACGGCATCTCGCTCACGGTCGTGGACAGCGCCGAGCGGACGTTCCGCGTATCGATCATCCCGCACACGCTTGCGGAGACGGTGCTGCAGCATAAGACGCCTGGCGACGACGTCAATCTCGAGACGGACATCGTCGGCAAGTACGTCGAGCATCTGCTCTCGTGGACGGGCGGCGCCGGCGCGTCCGGACGCGGCGCCGCGAGGCGCGGCGGCGGATTGTCGGAAGCCTTTTTCAAAGAACACGGCTATATGTAAATAGATACGGAAACGGAGGAGAAACCGGATGGAGAAAGCGAATGTCAAGTTCGATTGCATCGAAGACGCGATTTACGACCTGATTCTCGGGAAAGCGATCATCGTCGTCGACGACGAAAACCGCGAGAACGAAGGTGATTTCATCGCGTTGGCCGATATGGCCACCCCGGAAGTCATTAACTTCATGATCAAAGAGGGACGCGGCCTCGTCTGCGTGCCGATCACGGAAGAGCGTGCGGCCGAGCTGGAGCTGCCTCAGATGGTGCAGCGCAATACCGATTATCACGGCACCGCGTTCACCGTGTCCGTCGACCATTCGTCGACGACGACGGGCATCTCCGCGGCGGAGCGGGCGATGACGGTGAAGGCGCTGATCGACCCGCGGACGAAGGCGGGCGACTTCCGCAGGCCGGGACATATGTTCCCGCTCGTCGCCAAGAAGGGCGGCGTGCTGCGCCGCGCGGGGCACACGGAAGCGGCGGTCGACCTCGCCCGGATGTGCGGCAGGTATCCGGCCGCGGTCATCTGCGAGGTGATCAAGGAAGACGGCGAGATGGCGCGCGTGCCGGATTTGCGCGTCATCGCGGATCAGTTCGGGTTGAAGCTGATTACGATCAAGGATTTGATTCAATACCGCAACGAGAAAGAGAAGCTCGTCCGCCGCGAAGTGGAGGTTAACATGCCGACCGACTTCGGCACGTTCCGGGCGGTAGCGTACACGAACGAGATCGACGGCAAGGAGCACGTCGCGTTCGTGAAGGGCGAGATCGACTCGGAGCGTCCGGTGCTGGTTCGGGTGCACTCCGAATGTTTGACCGGCGACGTATTCCATTCGCATCGCTGCGATTGCGGACCGCAGCTGGCCGCGGCGCTTCAAGCGATCGACGCGAACGGCTCGGGCGTATTGCTCTACATGCGCCAAGAGGGACGCGGCATCGGCCTTATAAATAAATTGAAAGCTTACGAGCTGCAAGAGCAGGGATTCGACACCGTCGACGCGAATATTAAATTGGGGTTCGCGCCCGATCTGCGCGATTACGGCATCGGGGCGCAAATCTTGAAGGACTTGGGCGTTCGTACGATTCGTCTGCTGACGAACAACCCGAGGAAGATCGCCGGGCTGGAAGGCTACGGCTTGTCCATCGCGGAGCGGGTGCCGCTACAGATGAAGGAAAACAAAGATAACAGCCGCTACTTGCACACGAAGCAGGAGAAGCTGGGACATATGCTGCAATTCGAAGAGCAAGGCGAACCGGAACCGACCGGCAACTGACCCGAACGATCGGCCGACAACACGGCCGATAACCGACAAACAACATCTAAGGAGGATTTTCCCCATGGTACATGTATACGAAGGCAACTTAATTTCGCAAGGCAAGACGTACGGCATCGTCGTCGGCCGATTTAACGAATTCATCTCCTCGAAGCTGCTCGGCGGCGCGCTCGACGCGCTGAAGCGCCACGGCGCCGCCGACGACGAAGTGAGCGTCGCGTGGGTGCCCGGCGCGTTCGAAATTCCGTTAATCGCCCAGAAGATGGCCGAGAGCGGCCGCTTCGACGCGGTCATTACGCTCGGCGCCGTCATCCGCGGCTCCACGCCGCACTTCGATTACGTGTGCAGCGAAGTGTCGAAGGGCGTGGCGGCGATTTCGCTCAAGACCGGCGTGCCGACGATCTTCGGCGTGCTGACGACCGACTCGATCGAGCAAGCGGTGGAGCGGGCCGGCACGAAGGCGGGCAACAAGGGCTGGGAAGCGGCCGCAACCGCGATCGAGATGGTCAATCTCGTCTCGCAGTTTCAGAAGTAAACCGAATCTCGCGGGATACGGCGGGACGGACGGATCTATAAACTTAATGCAAACGGAATGAAGCCGGAATGAGCGTAACCTACAAGCTGTCCTCTTTCGAAGGGCCGTTGGATTTGCTGCTTCACTTGATCGACAAAGCGGAAGTGGACATCACGAATATTCCGATCAGCGAAATTACGGATCAATACATGGAATACGTCTCGCTGATGGAGGAGCTGGAGCTCGAGGTCGCCAGCGAATTTCTCGTCATGGCCGCGACGCTCTTGTCGATCAAAAGCAAGATGCTGCTTCCGAAGCCGCCTCCGATCGAGCTGGACTACGAATACGAGGAAGAGCCTGAGGATTCGCTCGAGGAGCTCGTCCAGAAGCTGATCGAATACCGGAAGTACAAGTCGATCGCCGAGCATCTGCGGGACAAGGAGCTGGAGCAGAGCCTCGTCTATTCGAGGGAACCTGTAGACTTGTCCCCGTACGCGGTCGAAGAAAAGAAGAATCCGGTCGAAGGGCTCGAGACGTTCGACCTGCTGCTTGCGTTCCAGAAGGCGCTGCGGCGCGCCGCGAATCGGAACTCGGTGGCGAAGATTCGCCGCGACGAAGTGTCGGTCAAGGATCGAATGCGCGACGTGCTTCGCCTGGTGCGGCAGCAGGGCGGGCGCATCTTGTTTTCCCGTCTGTTCGACGAGTCGACGACGAGGGACGAGCTGGTCGTGTCGTTCCTCGCGCTGCTCGAGTTGATGAAGATGAAGAAAATATCTTGTTTCCAGCACGGCCGGTTCGACGATATCGTCATCCAGGCGAAGGAAGGAGCGGAGCTCGATGACGAAGAAGAAGAACTGGAACGAGTGGAAGTCGATCATTGAAGGTCTCTTGTTCGCCGCCGGCGACGAAGGACTCGACGTTCGCGAAATCGCGGACGTGCTCGAGCTCGACTGGCGCGTCGCCGAAGAGCTGATCGACGATATGAAGGATACGTACGCGAAGGAGAAGCGAGGCTTTCGAATCGCGAAGGTGGCGGGGTCGTATCAACTGACGACGAACCCCGAACATGCGCCGTACTTCGCGAAGCTGGCGCAGGCGCCGACGCGCGGATCCTTGTCCCAGGCGGCGCTCGAGACGCTGGCGATCGTCGCGTACCGGCAGCCGATCACGCGCGTAGAGATCGACGAAATTCGCGGCGTAAAGTCGGACCGGGCTTTGCATACGCTCGTCGCCAAGGAGCTCATCCACGAAGCGGGACGGGCGGATGCGATCGGACGGCCGATCCTGTACGAAACGACGAAGCAGTTCCTCCACTATTTCGGGTTGTCCGCGCTGAGGGACTTGCCCGATGCCGAACGGATGGTCGGCGAGATCGATCTCGAAGCGGAAACCCGCATGCTGTTCGAGAAGCTGGAGGAGAAAGAGAAGCAGATTACGATCGACGATTTGCCGCAATCATCCAATCCCGAGAACGACGCATGAAAATATGGCCTCCGACCCGATACTAAGATGCACTGTATTGGGAACGGAGGTTTTTTTATGTGGTGGTGGATCGCATCCGCGGCGGCGCTCGCCGTCCTGATCGTCGTCGTGCTGCTCTCTAGCGTGCGCGTACGCTTGAAATATTACCGCGAAGGAGAGAACGACGAGGTCGACGCGTCGCTGTCCGCGTTGTTCGGGCTCGTCCGGCTTCGGTATAAAGTGCCGACCGTGGAGCTGAAGCCGTGGCTGAACGGCATTCGAATGAAGGTGGCGCCGGAAGAGACGAGCGGGGTACTGCCGGAGTTGGATTTCGCGCGAGAGGAAATCCGTCGCTTCGTCCAACGCGTGCGAAAACTGATCGCGCATATGAAAAATTACAAGCGATTTTTCGCGGACACGCTGAAGCATGTTCATGTCGTCGAGCTGCGCTGGGATACCCGCTTCGGATTAACCGACGCGGCGGAAACCGGCATGACCGGCGGAGTCGTCTGGGGGCTGAAGAGCGCCTTGCTCGGCGTCGCCTCCCGGTGGATGTCGTTCGAGCGGCTTCCGTCCGTCACCGTGACGCCGGTGTTCAACCAACCGACGTTCCGAACCGAGATCGTGATCCGGACGCGAATGAAGGTGTTTCGAATCATCGCCATCGGCGCGATGCTGGTGTATCGCGTATTGAAGCGGCGCGGCGGGTGGATCGTCTGGCTTCGCGTCCTGCTCGGCCGGTCGCCGAAGGAGTCGACTGCGTAAAGCATCGCATATTATTGTCAGGATAAGGGGAAATTAGCGTAAGCATGAGGTCCATTCAGGGTTCATGAGAACAGAACATCATCAGAGGAGGACAACGACCCATGAGCGAACATCCGATTCAAGGTCTTATGCGTACGGCCATGGAAAACCTCAAACAAATGGTCGACGTAAATACGATCGTAGGCGATCCGGTGACGACGCCGGACGGCACGCTGATTCTGCCGATCAGTAAAGTCGGCTTCGGCTTCGCGGCCGGCGGCAGCGAGTTTACGGTGGACAACGAAGAAGAGCATCACGAAGCCGAGCGGACGGTCACGCCGTTCGAATCGAAATCGACGGCGGCGGTCGGGTTTCCGTTCGGCGGCGGCAGCGGCGGCGGCGTTTCGATTACGCCGATCGCGTTCCTCGTCGTCGGCACGCACGGCGTCAAGGTCGTGCCGCTCGACAATTCGACCCGCATGATGGAGCGGATTTTCGACTCCGCGCCGCAGCTGTTCGATAAAATCACGAGCATGTTCGGCGGAGACAAGACGACGAACGTGTCGCTCACGGAATTCAACGACGTGACGGTCGCGAAACCGATGGAGCCGATTCCGAACAGCACGATTTCATAAACGCGTGCGGCCGGCTGGGGGACACCCTGGCCGGCCGTTCGTTTGAAGCGAGAGGAGACGACATGCAACTTTTGGCATGTCCCCCGAGCCGGTTCCCCATTCGGCGGCGGTCCTTTATACTGAAGGCACGATACGAAGGACAAGCGTAGGGGGGATCGGCTTATGATCATGCGTAAAACCGTCGGGAAGGCGCTGCTCGTCGGCGTCGTCGCGGCGCTGACGGCGTCGGGGTTCGGAGCGGACCGTCCCGCGGAAGCGGCGGCGTTCAAGGATACGGAGGGACATTGGGCGGAGGAGACGATTCAATGGGGGGCCGAAACGGGGATCGCGAACGGGTTCCCGGACGGGACGTTCCTCCCGAACGGCGCCGTCACGGAAGCCCAATTCACGGCGATGCTGCTCCGGGCGTTCCCGGAATCCGCTCCGGCGGAGAAGAAGCCTTACTGGTATACGGCATACTACGACTTAGCGGAATCGTGGCTGTGGCCGGTCGACGAAGCGAACGCCGCCGCGCCGCTCCGGAGGGGGCAGGTCGCGCAAATCGTCGCCGCCGCGTTCGGAACGCAGCTGAGCGTCGAGGATGCGGTCGAACTCCTGTTGGATCGCGGCTTGGCATCGGGACGCCGCGCGGCGAACGGTCGTGTCGACTTCGGCGAGTCTTCGACGCTTACGCGCGCGGAGGCGGTACAGTTCGTGCGCAACGCGGCGTCCTCGGGCTTACCGATCGGCAAGGCCGATAAAGCTCCGCAGCAAACCGCGAAGAAGAACGATGCGCCGGTTAGCGTAAGCGGCGTCGCCGTCGGGGATTCCGTCGATACGCTGCTTTCGGTATTCGGCGAGCCCGCGCGGAAGGAAGCCAGCGAATACGGGTTTACCTGGTATGTTTACAACGGCGATTACAAGCGGTTTTCGATGTTCGGCGTGAAGGACGGCAGCGTGGAGGCGCTGTACGCGAACGGCACGAATTTGAGTTTGAAATCATCGCTCGGCGACCCGCTCTCCTTTATATTGAAAGGCAATACTAGATTTCTGATCGACTCGGACGGGGAATACGACGTATTCGACGCCGGAACCGCATATGTGACGGTCTTCTACGACGTGCACGAGAACCGTGCGGTGAGCGGCGTGCAAGCGATCGAGAAGAAGACGGAGCAAGGGCTCGTCGGCTTCTATGGCAAGCCGTCCGAGGCGCTTGCCGGAAGCTTCGAGCGGCTGTCGCTGGAGCTCGCCAACACCGCTCGGGCGAAACGCGGGCTGCCCGCGCTCGCGTGGGACGACGGCGCGGCGAACGTCGCCGAAGGGCACAGCGAGGATATGGCGACGAACGGCTTCTTCTCCCATACGAACCTGAAGGGGGAAGGGCTGGGAGACCGGCTGGCGAACGGCGGCGTGCGGTTCCGCTCCGCCGGAGAGAACATCGCGTACGGCCAGACGAACGCGATCTTCGCCCATGAAGGTTGGATGAACTCGGAAGGACATCGGAAAAACATGCTCGGCGCCTTCGAACGGCTCGGCGTCGGCGTACGGTTTTCCGAAGACGACGCTCCTTATTACACGCAAAACTTCTTGACGAAATAACGAGACGACGGGTTTCCCGCGGACGGCGTAACGGCCGGACGAAGGCGGGGGCCCGTTTTTTGTTGTTCGAATATCCGAGGTGGAAAAGCATATACATGTACTACATGTCGTACGGACAAACATATCCGCTTTCTCTCGGGAGGTCACGATGAAACCTGCATTCCGCTTTCGCGCCGTTCTCGCTGCCGTCGTCGCCGCGGCCGCCTTGCTCGCTTCCGCGGGACTACCGCAGATCGCCAAGGCGGAACCGCCGCCGATCTCGTCTCATGCGGTCGCCTCGTCGGTCATCGACGTCGCTTCCGGCCGCATCGTCTTTCAAGAGCGCGGGGACGAACAGCTCCGCATCGCTTCGCTGACGAAGGTCATGACCGCGATCGTCGCCATCGAGCACGGGACGCTGACCGACACCGTCAAGGTCGGTCCAGCCGCCTACGGGAAAGAAGGATCTTCGATTTATCTTCATCTCGGCGAGGAGATGACGCTCCACAATATGCTGTACGGGCTCATGCTTCGTTCGGGCAACGACGCGGCCACGGCGATCGCCGAGCACGTCGGCGGTTCTGTCGAGGGCTTCGTCTATTTGATGAACGAGAAGGCGCGAGCGCTCGGGATGAAAAATTCCAGCTTCAAAAATCCGCACGGCTTGGACGACGAGGGGCATTATTCTTCGGCGAACGATATGGCGGTGCTGACCGCGTACGCTTTGAAGAACAAGACGTTCCAAGAGATCGTTAAGACGAAGGTGAAGTCGGCGCCGAATCCGAACGAGGATTGGGATTACCGCTGGATCAACAAAAACAAGATGCTTAACATGTACGAAGGCGCGGACGGGGTGAAAACGGGGTATACGACGCTCGCGCGCCGGACGCTGATTTCGTCCGCTACGCGGGGCGGCCAGCAATTCGCGGTCGTGACGCTGAACGACGGCGACGACTGGAACGACCATAAGCGGCTGTTGGATTACGCCTTCAAGCACTATCCGTCGACGTCGATCGTGAAGAGCGGCGAACGGGTGCAAAGCCCGAATCTCGTCGTCGCCCGGTCGTTCGATTACCCGCTCGCCCAAGGGGAGATCGGGGAGCTCCGGAAGAAGATCGTCTTGGAGGACCAGACGACGACCGATTTCAGGCTCGGGTTGCGCGGCAAGCTGGAGTTGTATTTGAAGGGCGAGCGCATCGCTTCGCTTCCGTTGTTCGAGGACGGCAGCCCTCGTTATAAAGCGCAGGAACAGGCAGCGTTTCAGTTTGCGAAATTCGAGCAGGGGCAGCGTCGCGCGAGCTTCGCCGACGTCTTTCGTACCTTACTGAAAGCGGTGTTCACGGGCGAAACGAAGGAAGGTTGACGCGAAATGGTCAATTGGATTTGGTTGTTCTTCATCGTCGCCGGCTTCGTCGTCGCGGCGATCAACGGCCGCATCGACGCCGTCACCGAGGCGGCGTTCGAAGGAGCTAAGACGGGCGTGACGGTGTGCTTCGGACTCATTAGCGTGCTCGTATTTTGGCTCGGTCTCATGCGCATCGCCGAAGACGCGGGGTTGCTGAAGAAGATGTCGAAGCTGCTCAGCCCGTTCGTCCGTTTTCTGTTCCCGAGCGTCCCGCGCGACCATCCGGCGTTAGGGTACATCTTGTCTAACATGAGCGCGAACATTCTCGGCCTCGGCAACGCGGCGACGCCCGCCGGCATCAAGGCGATGCAGGAGCTCCAGAAGCTTAATCCGGACAAGGAGTCGGCCAGCGCGGCCATGAGCACGCTGCTCGCGATCAACACGGCCAGTATCACGCTGATCCCGACGACGATGATCGCGATCAAGATGAATTTCGGCTCGAAGACGCCGACCGACATCGTCGGGCCGACGCTCGCCGCGACGGCGATCGCGCTCGCCGCCGCGATTGTGCTCGACAAGTGGTATCAGCGCCGAACGCCGGCGGCGCCGCCGCAGCCTTCGCCGCCGCCCTCGCCGCCGCCGCCTTCCGGCGATACATAACTAGAAAGGGGATCGATTCCGAATGTCATCCGTCATTACCGCCGTGTCCGCCTGGGCGATCCCCGTCATGGTCGTACTCATCCCGCTTTATGCGGCCTACCGCAAGGTGCCCGTCTACGAATCGTTCACGGAGGGAGCCAAGGAAGGCTTCGACACCGCGATTCGCATCATTCCGCACCTCGTCGGCATGATGGCCGCGATATCGATCTTCCGCGCCTCCGGCGCGATGGACATGCTGGTCGGCGCCGTGGCGCCGCTGTTCGCGAGGCTCGGCGTGCCCGCGGACGTGCTGCCGCTGGCACTCCTCCGGCCCATTACCGGGGCCGGCTCGCTCGCGTATACGACCGACTTGATGAAGACGTTCGGGCCGGATTCGTTCGTGGCGCAAATCGCGGCGACCGTGCAAGGCAGCACCGACACGACGCTGTATGTATTGACCGTATACTTCGGCGCCGTCGGCATCCGCAAGGCGGGGTACGCCCTCAAGGTCGGCCTCGTGTCCGACCTGATCGGATTTTTCGCGGCGGTCGCCGTCTGCTACCTCGTCTTCGCGTAACCGTTCGAACCCCCAAGCTCTCCCCCGCATACCTTGTAACCATCGATCCCGGAAGGAGTGACCGACGGATGAGGGTTACAGGCTTCGTCATTCATCAATCCCGCTGCACGTCGATTAACGGCAAGGGGTTCGATTTTTTCGTCGCACGGTCGGGCATCGTCATTCCCGGCGCCGAGACGACCGAACCCGGCCGCGTTCATATTTGCCTCGAAGGCGACTTCGCCGCGAACGACGGCTCGCTCGATCCCGAGACGGAGGAGCAGCTATTCGTCGCCGCACGGCTGATCGCCCGGCTCTCCGAAGCGTTCGGCGTCCCGCCGGACGCGATCTACCCGCACCGGGACGGATGTCCGGGCGCCCGGTTCCCGTGGCGGAAACTTGTGCTTTCCATATCGGATGGGTATCATTAGTTTTGAGGTGAAACCCATCAATGGAACGATTGCAGAAAGTGTTGGCCGCCGCGGGAATCGCTTCGCGCCGCAAGTGCGAAGAGATTATCACGCAGGGCCGGGTGACCGTGAACGGCAAGCCCGTGACGGAGCTCGGCGCGAAGGTCGATCCGACCAGCGACGAAATCGTCGTGGACGGCAAGAAAATCGCATTGCAGCAAAAAATATATTTGGCCTTCCACAAGCCGAAGGGCGTCATTTCCAGCGCGAAAGACCCGGAGGGACGCCAGACGGTAATGGATTACATGCACGGCATTAAGGAACGGGTCTACCCGGTCGGCCGTCTGGATTACGAGACCGAGGGTTTGATTTTGCTGACGAACGACGGCGAATTCGCCAATCTGCTCATGCACCCGAAGTTTCACGTGCCCAAGACGTATATGGTGCACACGAAGGGGGTGCCGCACGGCGCCCTGCTGGACAAGCTTCGGACCGGCATCGAGCTCGAGGACGGCATGACCGCGCCGGCGGAGGTCGAGTACGCGGACGCCGACCCGGACGGCAAGGAAGCGATCGTGCAGATTACGATCACGGAAGGCCGGAATCGGCAGGTGCGGCGGATGTTCGAAGCGATTCGCACGCCCGTCGTCCGGTTGAAGCGGATCCGGTTCGGTTCCGTCTTCCTCGGCGGTTTGCAGCGAGGGAAGTACAGGCACTTGACGAAGGCGGAGCTCGCCGAGCTGCGAGAGCTCGCGGAACAGCAGTCGACACATAATGTTCAAAAAGGGGACTGAACGAGGTCCCCTTCCTTTCGTTATAATGGAGTGTAGGGTGAATAACCATGGGAAAACATAGAAGATGGATCCAAATTTCTATCTTCGCTTTCGTGCTGCTTATCGTCGGCTATACGGTCGCGGGCAGCTTGTTTAAAGGCGAGGAGCGGCCTCCCGAGGCCGGCGATCCGGTCGCGCCGTTCGAATTGGAAGCGCTCGGCGGCGGGATGGTCGGCACCGAAACGTATAAGGGACGGCCGATGGTCGTGAATTTCTGGGGGACGTTCTGCCCGCCGTGCGTCGAGGAGACGCCGGCGCTGCAGCGGATGTACGAGAAGTACGAGGATCAAGGCGTCGTCATTCTCGGCGTCAATCTCGGCGAGAAGCCCGCCGTGCGCATCGAGCAGTTCGTCGATCGGTTCGGCGTCACGTATCCGGTGCTCCTCGATCCCGATCTGGACGTGCGCGACCGCTACGGCGTCCGATCGTATCCGACGACGTTCTTCGTCGACGCGTCGGGCGTCGTTCGCGAGGTGAAGGTGGGCGGCATGACCGAAGGTTATATCGAGGCCGGCATACGGCGGCTGCTACAACAATGAAGCGAGGCGCCGACCGGGCGCTTCGCAAGCGGGGGTGACGCGCGTGAACGAGACGCCGAAGCCGCTCGACATGCGCTACGACGGCGCGCCCAGACGTTCGCAGAAAGCCGACAAGGACTGGCTCGACCATGTGTGGAGCTTCTTCTCGTCGGTGAGGGTCGGGATGTGGCTGATCGTATTGACGCTGCTCGGCGCGGCGATCGGATCCGTCTACCCGCAAGAGGAGGCGTTCTTAACGCCGCCGGGGGTAGATTATTATACGGAACGATACGGATGGACCGGAAAGTGGTATTACCTGCTTGGACTGAGCCACACCTACTCGTCGTGGTGGTTCCAAGTGATCGTCATTATGCTCGGCGCGTCGATCGTCATCGCATCGCTCGATCGCGCGATTCCGCTGTATAAGGCGTTAAAGAAACAAAAGCCCGACCGCACGGTGGAATTCCTTCGCCGCCAGCAGGTGTCGTACGAGACGGATCTGGCGATTCCGACGGACGCCGGCGCGCAGTCGGCCGAAGCGTCGCGCCTCGCGGACGAAGCGGAGAAGGCGCTGAGGAAGCTGCGCTTTCGGACGAGCCGGGTCGGCAACGCGGTGATGGGCGAGAAGTACCGGTGGTCCCGCTGGGGGCCGTACGTAAATCACCTCGGTTTGATCATCTTCCTTCTCATCGTGCTCGTCCGCACCTTGCCCGGATTTACGCTCGAGGAATACGTCGACGTGCTCGAGGGCGACACCGTGCGAATCGCGGGGACGAATTTTTACGTGAAGAACGAACGGTTTACCGTGGAGTTTTATGAAAACGAGGAGCTTCGCGGGCAATTCCAAGAGGAGGAACGCGTCGTTCCGAAGCTGTTCAAGACCGAAGCGGTGCTCTACGAATGCACGGACCGATGCGGCACGTCCGATCCGGTACTCGTAGAAGCGACGCGGGGCGACATCCTCGTCAATCATCCGCTCGAATATCGCGGCTTGTCGATCTATCAATTCGGTTACGAAGCCACGCCGCAAATCCGGAGCGTCGACGTATCCCTGATCGACAAGAAGACCGGCGAAGCGTTCGGCAAGTTTACGCTGAAGACGGTCAATCCCGACCTGGCGTACGAAGCCGGGCCGTACAAGCTCCGCCTACACAACTATTACCCCGAATTTTCGCTCGACGCGAACGGCGAACCGACGACGGTGTCGGCGGAGAGGCCGAACGCGCCCGCTTATATCTTCATGATTACGGGGCCGGGGTTGCCGGAAGCGGGGGCCTCGTATTTATATTTCCCGAGGGAGATCGACAAGGAGCGCTTCCGCCAGGACGACATCAACGCCGCGGTCGGTACGGGCGACATGTTCGACATTCGGGCCGGCGGAATGGAAGACGTCGAAATATCGACGTATACGAGCACCTTGACGGCGCGCAAAGATTTGACGGTGCCGTACTTGCTGCTGGGCGGCGCGATCTGCATGCTCGGGCTTGTCATGGGATTTTATTGGCAGCATCGCCGCATCTGGGTGCGAATCGACGGGAATCGGCTCACGCTCGGCGCGCACACGAACAAAAATTGGCACGGCATGAAACAGGAGACGGCGAAGCTGCTGGCGGCGCTCGGACTCGACGCTTCGGCCGCGCTTTCAGGTAAATCGAAAGCGGGGGACCCTTCTTGAGTTTGTATGATATCAGCAATACGGCGTTAGTGATCGCCTTGTTTACGTACATCGCCTCGTTCGTTATGTTCACCATTAGCATCACGGGGCGCAGCTTCGGAGGCGCGGAGGCCGGGGCGGCCCGGTCCGCCGCCAGAGGCCGCCGCGCGTTCGCGGTCGCCATGATCGGTCTAGGCCTGCACTTGATTTTTTTCGTTTTGCGATGGATCGCCAACCGGCATATTCCGGTCAGCAACTTATTCGAATTCATGACGTTCCTCGCGATGATGATCGTCGTCGCGTTCGCGATCATCTACCGCATCTACCGCAAGCCCTTGCTCGGCGCGTTCGCGACGCCCGTGGCGTTCATCATTCTCGCTTACGCGATGGTGTTCCCTTGGGAAGCGCAGCCTCTCATTCCGTCGTTGAACAGCTATTGGCTGTACATTCACGTGACGACGGCCGCGACGGGCGAAGCGTTCTTCGCGGTCGCGTTCGCCGCCGGACTGATGTATCTGCTGCGCGTCGTCGATTACGACGCGAAGGGACGGCGGGCGACGCTTCAGAAGGCCGGCATCGAATTCACGCTGTTCTCGGTGCTGATCGTCGTCGGCTTCATCTTGGCCGCCTTCACGTTCCGCGGCATGGGCTACGAAGCCGCTTTCGTCGGCCAGCAGACGGTCGAAGGTCAGACGACCGAGGTGACGGTGGAGTACACGATGCCGCCGATCTATTCGCCCCACGGCTACGAATTGGTCGCTATGGATTCGTTCCTCGGCTCCGAGCGGCCGCTCATGACCGCTCCGGAATGGATGAAGGGCGTGAACGCGGGCCGCAAGCTGAACACCGCGGTCTGGTCCGTCCTGTTCGGCATCGCGCTGTACGCCATCCTTCGACTCGCGTTCCGGAAGCCTCTCGGCCGCGTCATTCACCCGAGGCTGGCGGGGATCGATCCGGAGGATATCGACGAAATTACGTACCGCGCCGTCGCGATCGGCTTCCCGATCTTCACGCTCGGGGCGCTCATCTTCGCGATGATCTGGGCGCATATCGCTTGGAACCGGTTCTGGGGCTGGGATCCGAAAGAAGTATGGGCGCTCGTCACTTGGCTGTTCTACAGCGTATACTTGCATCTGCGGCTCGGGCGCGGCTGGCAGGGCAACCGGTCGGCTTGGCTCGCCGTCATCGGATTTATCGTCGTCATGTTTACGTTGATCGGCGTCAACCTGATCATCGCCGGTCTGCATTCCTACGCCGGCGTATAAGGAACGGCGCGTCGACCACATTTTCCCATTGAGGGGTAAGGAGTTGTGGCTCCATGAGCGATAGACAACATACGATTCTCGTCGTGGACGACGAAGAGCGCATCCGCAGGCTGCTGCGCATGTATCTCGAGAAAGAACACTTCCTCATCGAAGAAGCGGAGGACGGCGAGACGGCGCTGCACATGGCGCTCGAGAAGGATTACGACTTGATCCTGCTGGACGTCATGCTGCCGGGCATCGACGGCGTCGAGGTATGTTCCCGGCTGCGCGTTCAGAAGGCGACGCCGGTCATCATGCTGACCGCGAAGGGCGAAGAGGCGAATCGAGTGCAAGGCTTCGAAGTCGGCGTCGACGATTACGTCGTGAAGCCGTTCAGCCCGCGGGAGGTTATCTTCCGGGTGAAGGCGATCCTGCGCCGGTCGTCGACGACGGCGTTCCTCACGAAGGAAGCGCCGTCCAGCAGCACGATCGTGTTCCCGCATGTGATGATCGAGCACGACGCGCACCGCGTCACCGCGGACGGGCAGGAAGTGAGCTTGACGCCGAAGGAATACGAGCTGCTGCACTACTTGGCGGTATCGCCGGATAAGGTATTTTCCCGGGAGCAGCTGCTGAAGGACGTCTGGAATTACGAGTTCTTCGGCGATCTCCGCACGGTGGATACGCATGTGAAGCGGCTTCGCGAGAAGCTGAACAAGGTGTCCCCGGACGCCGCCGCGATGATCACGACCGTCTGGGGCGTCGGCTACAAGCTCGAGGTGCCTCGATAAGATGAAGCAGCTTTGGCGAAATATCGTCATTAAGTTGTGGGGCACCATCATCCTGCTCGTCGCGTTCGTGCTTTCCCTGCTCGGCGTCTTCCTGCTGCCTTATATCGACATGGAGTTTACGTCCAACTCTTATGAGATCAAGCGGCTGTTCGTCATCATCTGTATCATAGGGTTTTCGCTGACGACGTTCTTCGCGTTCTTCCTCTCTTCGAAAATTACGCAGCCGTTGCTGCAATTAAAGCGCGCCGCGGACATGATTACGATGGGGCACTACGATACGAAGGTCGGAATCCGTTCGAGCGACGAGATCGGTCAGCTGGCGGTAGCGTTCAATCATATGGGCGAGAAGCTGGAAGGCACGATCAGGGACCTGAATTACGAAAAGGAACACCTCGCCAGCATCCTCGGCTCCATGACGGACGCCGTCGTGACGTTCGACGCGAGCGGCAAAATCATCTCCTCCAACCCGCACGGCGAGACGTTCCTCGCGCTATGGAGGGACCTGATGGAGAACGCCGCGGAGGGGGGGACGGCGTTCCCGCCCGGAAGCGGCGGGAGAAAGCGAATCCCGCAGCCGCTCGAGGAAGTGTTCGAGGCGGTCGTCGCCGAGGAGAAGGAAGTGACGACGAAGCTGCATGTCGGGGGCGGCGTCTGGTCCGTCGTCATGGCGCCCCTATATACGTCAGGGACGCTGCGCGGCGCCGTCGCCGTGCTGCGGAACGTGACGGAGGAGGTGCGGCTCGAGAAGCTGCGCAAGGACTTCGTCGCGAACGTATCTCATGAGCTGCGGACGCCGCTGTCGATGCTGCAAGGGTACAGCGAAGCGCTGCTCGACGACATCGTCTCGACGCCGGAGGAGCGCCGCGAGCTGGCGCAGGTCATCCACGACGAATCGCTTCGCATGGGCCGTCTCGTGCAGGACCTGCTCGACTTGGCGCGGCTGGAGACGGGCGTACTCGAGCTGCACGGCGTCGAGACCGATCTGGCGCCGCTGCTGCAGCGGGTGCACCGCAAATTCGCGGCGCTCGCCCGGGACCGGGGCATCGCGGTTGAGCTCGACACCCCCGGCGGCGAAGGGGCGCTCGTGCTGGCGCGGGCCGACGAGGATCGGCTCGAGCAGGTGTTCACGAATTTGCTCGACAACGCGATTCGACATACTCCGGAAGGAAAGCGCATCTTCCTCCGCGCGTCGCGGATCGAGGCCGACAACGGACCTTCGCTTCGAATCGAGGTGGAGGACCAAGGCGACGGCATTCCGGCTGAGGACCTGCCTTACATCTTCGAGCGGTTTTATAAAGCCGACAAGTCGCGCAAACGGACGTCCGGCACGGGGCTAGGACTTGCGATCGTCAAAAACTTGGTCGACGCCCACGAAGGCACTATTCACGCCCGAAGCCGAATCGGACACGGTACGACATTCACCGTCACGCTTCCCGTCGCGCCGAAATCGGTTGCTGTTGAAAAAAGAAGATAATTCTTGTTGTTCGTGGAACACTTGTCGATGGAGGGATCGCCCGAGGAGGGCGATCCCTTCTTTGCGTCCTTGCACTTTCGACGTCAACGACGTGTAACCGGAGGCGACCGGCTAAACCCTTGATGGCCTGCGATAGTGCAACTTCTGCACCATGCCTGTGCAAAAAGAGTACAATACGTGTGCAAGTGAGGGGAAGCTGAGGGTGGAGAACATCGTAAGCCATCGGTAATTACCTGCGATAGTGCAGGTTTCGCACCATGCCAGTGCAAAAAGAGCACAAGACGTGTGCAAATGAGAGGAAGAGCAGAGCGGGAGGGAGATGGGAGGAGTCCGCGAAAAAACACCGGTCGGGAGCGTCCCGACCGGTGTCGCATGCGGCGCTAAGCCGCAGTATTTTCCGTCATTACAACGTAATTTCGATCGCGTCCGTCAAATCCGGCAGCTTCTTCAGCTCGTCGATGACGGCCTTCGGCGCCGGCTTGTCGATCGTGAGCACCATGATCGCGGAGCCGCCGACGACCTTCCGGCCGACCTGCATCGTCGCGATATTGACGTCGTTGACGCCGAGCAGCGTGCCGACGCGGCCGATGATGCCGGGCTTGTCCGTGTGCGAGATGAGCAGCAGGTGGCCTTCCGGCGGAATGTCGACCGGGTACGGATCGATCTGTACGATCCGGGCGCCGTAGCCGTTGAGCAGCGTGCCCGCGGCCGAATGCTTCCCTTCGCGGGTGCGAATCGTTACGGAGATCAAGTTCGTGAAGCCTTTGGCCGCCGTCGACTTCTGCGTGATCACTTCGACGCCGCGCGTCTTCGCGAGGTGGAAGGAGCTGACGATGTTGACCTGCTCCTTGTCGAGGTGATGCGATAGAATGCCGGTCAGGATGTAGCGCGTCAGCGGCGTCGTGTCGACGTCCGACAAGTCCCCGGAGTAGCTGACTTGTACTTCGTTAATGGCGCCTTCCGCAAGCTGCGCGAGGAACGAGCCGAGCTTCGTGCCGAGTTCGAAGTACGGCTCGAGCTTCGCTCGCACGGCCGGCGGGATCGGCGGCATGTTGACCGCGTTCTGGAACGCTTCGCCGCGCAAAATATGGAGCACCTGCTCGGAGACGTCGATCGCGACGTTCTCTTGCGCTTCGATCGTAGAAGCGCCGAGATGCGGCGTCACGATGATCTTCGGGTGCGTCAGGAACGGATGGTCCGGCTTCGGCGGCTCCTCCTCGAAAACATCGAACGCGGCGCCGGCGACGATGCCTTCGTCGATCGCTTCCTTCAGCGCCATCTCGTCGATGATGCCGCCGCGCGCGCAGTTAATGATGCGCATACCGCGCTTCATCACGTCGAATTGCGGCTTCGCGATCATGTGATGCGTCTCGTTCGTGAGCGGCGTGTGCACCGTCATGAAGTCCGCCTGGCGGATGATCTCGTCGACGGAGCCGAGGCGCACGCCCATCTTCTCGGCGCGGTCCTCGGACAAGAACGGGTCGTAGCCGATGACTTCCATCCCGAACGCCTTCGCGCGTTTCGCCACTTCGGAGCCGATGCGGCCCATGCCGAGGACGCCGAGCACTTTGTTCCGCAGCTCTACGCCGAGGAACGACTTGCGATCCCACACGCCTTCGACCGTCTTGCGGTACGCCTGCGGGATGTGGCGGGCGAGCGCCATCATCATGGCGAAGGTATGCTCGCACGTCGTAATCGTGTTGCCGTCCGGCGCGTTGATGACGATGACGCCTCGCTTGGTGGCTGCGTCCAGATCGATATTATCGACGCCGACGCCGGCGCGGCCGACGACCTTCAGGCGCGCGCCCGCGGCGAGAATGCGCTCCGTAACTCGCGTCTGGCTGCGCACGAGCAGCGCGTCGTATTCGCCGATGATGGCGACGAGCTCGTCCTCCGACAGGCCGGTCTTTTTCTCTACGGCAATGTCGGCTGCGTCCGTCAGCTGCTGCAGACCCAAATCGCTGATCGGATCCGAAACTAAAACTTTAAGCATGGTCCCTTCTTCTCCTCTCGAAAATGGAAAAATGGAAAACAAAAAACTCTCGACGCTCATACGGATGCCGTATGAAGGGACGAGAGAATCGTTTCGTGGTACCACCCTACTTCGCCGCCTGTTCGCACCTGCGGCCTCGGTCGGTCTTAAATAAGACCCGGAAAGGTAACGGCTTCCGATTCGCCGGCCGCGTCTACTGATCCGCATCGAAGGGACGTTCAAGCAGCAACTCCGGAGCGCTGAAGACATATCGCGTTCGCCGATTTCCACCGACCATCGGCTCTCTGAGGAACGCGCGCGATGTCTCTTCTCCATCATCGTCTTTTATTCGTCTGTTAACACTTGCAAAATAATGTAACATGGCGTGATAGTCGTGTCAATATGAAAAGCGCGGCGAGGATGAGGTATAATAATTTGAATGCAACCATGCGAAGCCTGTCTAAGGGGGAGGACCCATGTCGAATTACGAACATATCTCGCCGGGCGAATTTTTACGTTTGTACGATCGCGGCGAATTGAAAAACGGCCTCGTCATCGATGTACGAGAGCCGTTCGAATGGGATTATTATCATTTGGACGGGACGACCTTGATGCCGCTGCAGACGATTCCGGCTTCGCTCGGTCGACTGCCGTCGGATCGGAAGATCTACGTCGTCTGCGCCCACGGCGTTCGCAGCGAATACGCGTGTCGTTATCTCGCGGAGCAAGGGTACGAGGACGTCGTCAACGTCATCGGCGGCATGGCCGCGCTGGCGGCGGCGCGCGGCTTCGCTTACGATTAATAGAAGAACGGAAGCTGAGGCAGCTTCTCGCCTTCGTAATGCTTCTCCTTCGACCGGAAGAAGTCGTTGCTTCGCACGGCGCCGGTCGAAAGGAGCATCTCGACGGCGGAGCGCAAATCTCCGAGCTGCAGCTGGCCGATTCTGCCTTCCGCGTCGAGATCGTCGATTCGGGCGGCGACGTCCTGCGGATAGAACGGAGAGAACGCGCCGGCGGCGGACAGCGCGCGGGCGAGAAACACGTTCTTGCCGTTCAGCGGCAGCTTGCGCCATTCCTCGAACGTCAAGTTGTCCTTCGTGATCGCGTCGGCGCCGACCAGACCCGGTTCGTTCGCCTCGTTCCACTTCCATATCGATTCGTAGTATTGCGCTTGGGCGGTCAAGGCGAAGCCGGCCGCTTCGGCGACGTACGGGTCCTGCCGCATCGTCTCCGCGAGCGCCGCGCCGTCCGGTCCGTTCTGCAGCCGATCGGTCGCTTCCGCGAATAATGTAAGGCTCTTCAGATAGTTCGCTTGCGACTCGCGCAACAGCGGGGACACCTCTGGGATCGTCGTAGGTTTGATTTCGCCGGCGTGTTCCCGGGCGAGACGCCCGAGCTCCTTCAACAGCGCGTCGGCGTCCGTGGAGCTTCCGCCGGCTCCGATCGTCTCCGAATGCCGGAACCACGTGTCTTGAAACTCTCGGAACGGAAGCAGCACGGTGTGGTAGAATGAAACGAGCTGCTGTTGGTGGTACGATACGTTGTTCTGATTTTTCTCGTCGGTCAATTCCGCGATCATCGCTTGGTATTTCGCGTCGGTTTGCTCCTTGCCGGTCTGCAGACCGAAGAAGAAAGCTCCGACGCCGACGACCAGCGCGAAGATGAATCCGAGCGCCATCATGATGTCGAACTTTGTCAATTTTTTATCCATAAGAACCCCTCTGCCTTCCGTGGCGATTACTGTTTCAGTATAGGGGATAAGCGGCCAAAAGGGAATTGTTGACTATGAAAAAATACGACTTCAAAAAATGGAAACAGGTCAAATTTCAGAAAGTCGACATGTCGAAGCTTGACGATCGAACGCTCTTGCTGAACGTCTATTTAACGCAGGCGCTAACCTTGCTTCTAGGGGCCGTTCTGCTGTGGATTCAGGGGCGAACCGTATGGGGCGTTCTGGCGCTGCCGTCGGGCTGGACGCCTTGGCTGTGGGGCGCGGCCTTGGCCGTCGTCGTGCTCGCCGCCGACGGCGTCTTGTCCCGATTCGTGCCGGAGGACGTGACGGACGACGGCGGAATCAACGACATGCTGTTCCGAACGCGCCCGGTTTGGCACATTGTCCTCTTGTCATTCGTCGTGGCCGTGTGCGAAGAGGTGCTGTTTCGAGGGGCCGTGCAGCATTGGATGGGGCCTTATTGGACGAGCATTCTGTTCGCCGTCGTCCACGTTCGATATTTAAAGCATTGGCTGATGACGGGCATCGTCTTCTCCATCTCTTACGGCCTCGGCTACGTCGCCGTCCGGACGGGCACGTTATGGACGCCGATCGCCGCGCATTTTATCATCGATCTCGTGATGGGACTCATTATTCGGTATCGGAGGGCGGAATGACGTGACGAACTATTCGTCGAATGCGGATCGGGACGAAAAGAAAACGGACGGACCGCTTCCGCCGAGAAGCAAGCTCCATCCGTCCAATAAACTGAAGATGACTCGATTGTTCTACCATTTCCTCGTCGTATGCTTCTTGCTGTTGACGGCCGGACTCGTCTTATGGGGCGTTCAATTTTTGGAATAATCCGGGTCGATCCGGTCCGGATCCAGGAAGCCGTATTCGCGCCGTTCCAGCTCGGTCAGCAGCTCGTCGAGCGCTTCCTCCGTCCAAGCGAGCTCGTGCATCAAGATGTTGCTGCCCGGGTGGAGCTGCTCCAGCACGCTGTCGATGACCTTGCGAGGTTCGTCGTACCCCTTCTCCCAGTCGCGGGAGCCGTTCGACCAGGTCATGTATAACATCCCCGCATCCTTCGCTTTCTTCTTCACGGCGTCCCCGCCGGAGCCGAACGGCGGCCGGAAGAACGCCGGCGCCTCGCCGACGATGTCCCGCACGAGCGCTTGAACGTCGTCGATCTGCTTCTCCATGCGCTCCTGCGTCTCTTTCTTCAAGTCGATATGATCCCAGCCGTGATTGCCGATCGTCTGGCCGCGCTCATGGATCAGCTTTACGAGCTCGGGCTTCTTCTCGGCGCGATAGCCGTTCAGGAAGAAGATCGCCTTCGCCTGATGACGCTCCAACGTGTCGAGCATCGACGTCAGCGTCGCCTCGTCCTTCGGTCCGTCGTCGAACGTCAGCAGAACGACTTTCTTCGGATCAGCGGATTCGTCCTTCGGACGAAGGATGTAGCTTCCGTCCATATAATAATCTTTCTCGACGGGCGGCGCTTCGGCCTCGGGCGCCGGGTCGGGCTTCGGCTGCGGCGCCGATTGCGGCGGCTGCGCCGGCCCCGCCTCTCCCGGATCGGCGTCGCCCTCGGGAGGGGCGACTGGGGCCGGGGCCGTCGTCTCGACCGGCGGCGGGGAGGCGTCCGGAGCGGCGCCTTCGCCGACGCTTCCGCAGCCCGCGAGGGCGGCGACGAGCAGCAGTCCCGCCGCGATCCGTCCGATGTTTCTCATGCGTAGCATCACACTCCTGCAGTCTGTTCGTCGTTCGTTTCGCACATTGTAGCATGCCCGCGGCAGATAAGGTACCCGCCGGTTTCCCTTATTTTCATCAGCATGAATCGGCGCGGCCCGAGACAAAATAGGGCTGTAGTTATTTTTGAAATGGAGGGATTTCCGTTGAGAATGAGCGGGATCGTGGTCGGCGGATTGCTTGGGGCGGCCGCCGCAATGTATTTCAGCCGCAACAACCGGACGTTCAGTTTCTCGGGCATCAGCTCTGCCACGCAGGCGTTGGACAGCATGGTCGAGAAGGCGCGCAGCAAGATGATGACGCCCGATAAGCGGTCGTATTACGGCGACAACGCGAGCGGCGCGAACGCGACCTCGACGGGCGCGGTGACGTCCGACATGAGCGGTATGACCGGTATGACGGGCATGGGATCGACGAACGCAGCTACGTCTTCCCAGACGACCGGACTCGACCGCGTCGAGTCGATCGTCAAGCAAGACCCGGCGCTGAAAAGCCAAGTGAACGACATCTTGAGCGAAAGCCGGGACGCATCGACGATACGTTAAGGGAAGCGGCCCGAAAGCCGCCGGAGCGCAGAGGCTCCGGCGGTTGTTTTGCGTCCGGGAAAAAGGGGGCGTTTACATAGTGCAATCGAGGGAATTTAATGATAACATGGAAGTACGCGAGACAAGCGAAGCGAAGGCGCTTCACTTTTTCGTTCACCATTCCGAGGTTTGAACATACCTTGGAGTAACCGGATTTTTTCGAATAAAGGAGGATCCTGCGATGAAAATCGAGAGGCTAAGCCATGATAAGATTCGGATTTTCCTTACATTCGACGATTTGACGGAGCGGGGCATCCAGAAATACGACATGTGGCGCGAAATCCCGAAGGTTCACGAGCTGTTCAACGAGTTGATGGACCAAGCCTATTCGGAGCTCGGCTTCGAGACGAACGGCCCGCTCGCCGTCGAAGTGTTCGCGATGCCGGCGCAAGGCATGGTCGTTATCGTCACCAAAGGAAAACAATCGGAGAAACGCGGTTCGTATCCCGACGAAGACGACGAAGACATGTTCGAGATGGAAGTGACGCTCGAGGAGAGCGACCTGATCTCATACACCTTCAACGATTTCGAGCACGTCATCTCGGCGGCGAAACGAATCGGACCTCAATATACGGATGCAGGCGCGCTATACGCCTACCAGAACAAGTGGGTGCTCCAGCTGGAGTACGAAGCGGAGGACGATCGCCGGTTCGACAACCTGATCTCGGTCTTGTCGGAGTACGGCGAGGCGAACTCCTACACGGACGCCGTTCTTATGGAATACGGCAAAGTCGTCATCGCGGAGGGCGCCATCGGGGTCGTCCGCGCCCAGTTTGCATAGGTCGTAAGGAACCGGCGAAGAAGCATCTTTTGTCAGCCCCCGAGCGGGGCGGAAAGATGCTTTTTGTCCGTACCGGAATGAACCGGCTTCCGCCAACGAACAATAGCACGTAGAACGTTCGAGATTACGGCATGCGAGGTGGAGAACGTGACTGCAACGGATCATGGCAACGTCCTGACGTCGACGCAGACGGTCATCGGGCAAGCGTTGAAGCGGCTGGGCTATACGGAAGAGATGTACGAGCTCCTGAAGGAGCCGATGCGGGTGCTGACGGTCCGCATTCCGGTGCGGATGGACGACGGCGCGGTCAAGGTGTTCACCGGGTACCGGGCGCAGCATAACGACGCCGTCGGTCCGACGAAGGGCGGCGTTCGGTTTCACCCCGACGTCACGGAGGACGAGGTGAAGGCGCTGTCGATCTGGATGAGCCTCAAGTGCGGGATCGTCGATCTTCCGTACGGGGGCGGCAAGGGCGGGGTCGTGTGCGATCCGAGACAGATGTCCTTCCGGGAGCTGGAACGGCTGAGCCGCGGCTACGTTCGCGCCGTCTCGCAAATCGTAGGCCCGACGAAGGACATTCCGGCGCCGGACGTCATGACGAACTCGCAAATCATGGCTTGGATGTTCGACGAGTACAGCCGCATCCGCGAATTCGACGCCCCCGGCTTCATTACGGGCAAGCCGATCGTGCTCGGCGGCTCCCACGGCCGGGAAACCGCGACGGCCAAGGGCGTCACGATCATGATCCGCGAAGCGCTGAAGAAGCGCGGCATCGACGTCAGGGACGCGAGAGTCATCGTGCAAGGGTTCGGCAACGCGGGAAGCTACTTGTCGAAATTCATGCACGAGGCCGGCGCGAAGGTCGTCGGCATCTCCGACGTCTATGGCGCGCTCTACGACCCCGAGGGGCTCGATATCGAATATTTGCTCGACAAGCGCGACTCGTTCGGCACGGTGACGAAGCTGTTCGAGAAGACGGCGATCACGAACGAACAGCTGCTCGTGCAGGACTGCGACATTCTCGTGCCGGCCGCCATCGAAAATCAGATCACGGCGGGCAACGCGCACGAGATCAAGGCTTCGATCATCGTCGAAGCGGCGAACGGACCGACGACGCTCGAGGCGACGAAGATCGTCTCCGACAGAGGCATTCTGCTCGTCCCGGACGTGCTGGCCAGCGCGGGCGGCGTCATCGTTTCGTACTTCGAATGGGTACAGAACAATCAAGGGTATTATTGGACCGAGGAAGAAGTGCACGCGAAGCTCGAAGACATGATGGTCAAGGGCTTCGACAACGTATATCAAACCCATGCCACGCGAGGCGTCGATATGAGGCTCGCCGCGTACATGGTCGGCGTCCGCAAGATGGCGGAGGCCGCACGGTACAGAGGCTGGGTGTAACGAGGGGCGGCGTGCGCGCCCTATTCTAACGGAAAGGGGGGCGACGCATGGCTTTGTTCTCGATCGCAGCGGCCGCCGCCGCTCCCGGGATCGCGCTGCTGTCTTACATTTACCTGAAAGACCGCTACGAGGCGGAGCCGATCGCGATGGTCGCGAGGCTGTTTCTGTTCGGCATGATGTCCGTGTTCCCGGTCATGGTGCTGCAGCGAGGCTTCGAGCTGTGGCTCGGGAAGGACGATCCGTTCGTGTTCTCGTTCGTGACGACGGCCGGCCTCGAAGAAGCGGCGAAGTGGCTCATCGTCGCGATCGCCGTGTTCCGCCACGCCGAATTCGACGAGCCGTACGACGGCATCGTCTACGCGACGGCCGCATCGCTCGGCTTCGCTACGATGGAAAATATGCTGTACGCGTTTTTCGAGCCCTTTTCCATGTCCACCTTAATCGTTCGCGCTTTGCTCCCCGTATCCGGTCACGCGTTGTTCGGCGTCGTGATGGGATATTACTTCGGACAGGCGAAATTCGCGAAGGAGGAGCGGGGCAAATTTTTCGCATTCGCGTTCATGTTCCCGGTATTCTATCACGGCATGTTCGACTTCCTGCTGACGACGGCGAAATCGAGCTGGATGTGGCTCATGGTGCCGTTCATGGCGTATCTCTGGGCCAGAGGGCTTTGGAAGATGAAGCGCGCGAACCATCACTCGCCGCTTCGCATGATTCGTCGCGAGGAAGAGTTTAAAATGTGACGCGTCCGTCCAAACTGGGTGAAGCATCCAATGGTAAAGGACGGGAAAAACGATGAATCCTCGCGTGAAAGTATCGATTCGCTGCAACCGGTGCGGCGAACGCTTCGTCTTGCGCGGCAAGAAGGAGAAGGGCCGTATCGAGACGGGGTTCAAGCGCTGTCTGTGCGATAACGATCACGATTTTCTAATCGATGAAGAAAGTGTATAACGTCGCCGCCTTCAACGAAAGCTAACGGTAAGTTTTCGTTGAAGGGGGACGTCTAGAGTGTACCAACGTTTAAGCGCCGTCCTGTTCCCGATCGTCGCGGTTCTCCTCGTGGGAGCCGGGCTGTGGGGGTATCAGGAGCACCAAGAGAAAAACCAAATCCTGGTCAAGGCGGAAAACCAATATCAACGCGCTTTCCATGACTTGTCTTATCATATGGACCAGCTGCACGAGGAGCTCGGCAACACGCTGGCCGTGAGCAGCGCGTCGAACTTCCACCGCAAAGGTCTCATCAACATGTGGCGGCTGACGAGTCAGGCGCAATCGGAAGTGAACCAGCTTCCGCTCACGCTGATGCCGTTCCACGAGACGGAGGAGCTGCTGGCGAACATCTCCAAGTTCTCCTACAAGACGGCGATGCGCGATTTGCAGAAGCAGCCGTTGACTCCGGCCGAAATGAAAATTCTTACGACGTTGTACGAGCGGTCGAAGGAGATCAAGACCGATCTTCGGAAAGTACAGGAATCGGTCCTCAACAATCACCTCCAGTGGATGGACGTCGAGGTGCTGCTCGCTTCCGGCGAGGAAAATTACGACAACGACATCATCGACGGCTTTAAGCTGATGAACAAGCGGGTCACCGAAAACGGCGACATCGACTGGGGTCCGACGATGACGGCGATGAATCGGCGCATGTCGATGCAGGGCGTGGAAGGCGCGCCGATAACGGCGGAGGACGCCAAACGAAAGGCTGCGGATTTCCTCGGATTGAAGGATACGTCGAGCATGAAGACGGTCGAAAACGGCGCCGATACCGAGTTTACGACGTATACGGTTTCGGTGCCGGCGAACGATCGGTCGACGCGCCAGCTCGAATTCACCAAAGCCGGCGGAAAGCTGGTGTACTTCTTGACGGAGCGCCCGGTCGAGAACAAGATCGTGGATATCCGCGGAGCGGTGGAAGCCGGTACGGACTTCCTGCAAGAACACGGATACGAAGGCATGCGGGCGGTCAGCTACGACGAATACAACAACGTGGCGAGCATTATGTTCGCCCGCGTCGTCAACGGCGTAACGGTCTACCCGGAGAAGGTGACGGTGAAGGTGGCGCTCGACGACGCGGAAGTGACGGGCCTCTCCGCCGGAGAGCTGCTGTTCCATCCGTCGACCGAGAAGATCGGCGAGCCGGCGATGACCGAAGCCGAGGCGAGGAAGCTGTTGAATCCGAACTTCAAGGTGAAGGACGCCTCGCTCGCCGTCATCCGGAACGACTTGGACGAGGAAGTGCTGTGTTACGAGTTCTTAGGCGGAATCAACGGCGGCGATTACCGGATTTACTTCAACGCCGACAACGGCTTCGAAGAAAAAATCGAGCGGATCCGCGACTCCGACGCCGAGGCGTCCGGGGCGTAACGGAACCGAACGGGAGAAAAAAGCGCAAGGCGGGAACTCCGTCTTGCGCTTTTTCATTCCTTTTCTTCCTCGCGGTTGGTATAATACCAGTATTAGGTCATGGGACGAACGAACCAGGTCATCCGGAAGGTTCGGTTCCGCAGGGGAGGGCCCGAGCGAGTGAAAATCAATCAAACTTTATTTCTTCAAGTGGCGTCGCTCGACGAAGAGGAGAGCAAGCGACAATATAAAACGCGCATCGCGGACGTCAGCGAGGAGAACGTCGCCGTCGAGCTGCCGATCGACGAGAAGACGGGCCGGTTCAAGCGGCTCGACGTCGGCGATCAAATATCCGCCCATTTCGTCACGGGCGACGGAGTGAAAAACTTCTTCGAAACCGAAGTCGTCGGACACCGGACGGACGTCGTCCGACTCGTGATTTTGCGGCGGCCGGACCCCGAGACGATCACCCGCGTGCAGCGGCGCACGTTCCTTCGCGTCCCGGCCACGCTCGAGATCGCCTGCCGGCTCGGCGATCATCTCCAATTTCTCGCGGTGACGGAAGACGTCAGCGGGGGCGGCATTTCGATCGTCTGCGACGGGCACATCCCGATCAAGGCGAACGATTCGCTGCATTGTTGGCTGCTCATCCACTTCCGCAGCGGCCACATCGAGCACGTGCCGTTCAAATCCGAAGTCATTCGCATCAAGCCGCTCGAGACGGGCAAGCAGCTTGCGATGATGCGCTTCCTCGACATCGCGGGGGTCGAGCAACAGAAGATCATCCGTTATTGCTTCGAACGACAGTTCGAAATGCGAAAGTAACGCCGAGTCCGCCATGCATAATTTTCCTATTGCGTAGCAACCTATCGGGAGCGAGATCCGATAGGTTTTTTTACGAAGGAGGAGCGCGGTTGGCTGCGGACGAACGGCGCGAAGAAAGCGCGGAAGAGGAATATGTCGGGCGGTTTCTGCGGCTGGCCGATAGCGTGGAGAAGCGTCTCTTGCAAGGGATCGCCCTATTATTTTTCATCTTGGTGCTAATGCAAGCATTGCTGACGATCGACGCCGTACGGGAGCGAATCGTAGAGGTGGACAGACTGGAAGGGCGTTCCTACGGTTTTGCACCATCCCCCGATCGTGTGCTATACTAAACGAGCGCGAAAGCAGGCCATGCCTGCTTTTCTCTGCGAGACGGCGACGTCTGCAGCGGTCCACTCGCTTTTCATGAAAGGAAGTTCTCGGATTTGAATTGGCCTCCTACTGCTAAGATTAATGTCGCGATCGACGGACCGGCCGGTGCGGGGAAGAGCACGGTGGCGCGGAAGGTCGCCGAAACATTGGGTTACATATATGTCGATACGGGCGCGATGTACCGGACGGTGACGTTGAAGGCGCTTCGCGAAGGCGCGGATTTGGACGACGCGAAGGCGCTTGCGGGGCTGGCGGAGCGGACCGACATTCGGCTCGTTCCCGAGCCGGGCGGGCAGAAGGTGATCATGGACGGCGAAGACGTCACGGAGCCGATTCGGACGAAGGAAGTGACCTCGTTCGTGTCGAAGGTGGCGGCCGTGCCGGACATTCGCAACGTGCTGGTTCGATTGCAGCGCGACATCGCCGATCGGCGCGGCGTCGTCATGGACGGCAGGGATATCGGCACGAACGTGCTTCCCGACGCGGAAGTGAAGGTGTTCATGACGGCCAGCGTCCGCATCCGGGCCGAGCGCCGCTGGCTGGAGCTGAAGGAGAAGGACCCGGAAGCGACGGTCGAAGGCTTGATGGAAGCGATCGCCGCCCGCGACAAGAGCGACTCCGAACGGGCGACCTCGCCGCTGAAGCAAGCGGACGACGCGGTGCTGCTGGACACGTCGCACCTGACCGCGGACGAAGCGGCGGAACGCATCGTCCGCTTATGCCGCCAGGCGTTGGAGGTGTAGCGATGGTATACGTCGTTTCTCGAGCGATCGTCAGGAGACTGCTCTCGATCGTCTTCCTCGTGAAGTCGATCGGGGCGGAGCGGGAGCCGGCCACCGGCCCCGTCGTCGTATGCGGCAATCATCGCAGCTTTCTCGACCCGCCGATTATCGCTTGTTACTTGCGAAGGCAGGTCACGTTCCTGGCGAAGGCGGAACTGTTCCGCGTTCCGGTGCTGTCTTGGTTCATTCGGTCCTGCGGCGCCTTCCCCGTTCAGCGGGGCGGCATGAGCATGGAAACGATGAAAACCGCGATCAAGGTGCTCAAGGACGGCGGCATGCTCGTCGTCTTCCCGGAAGGCACGAGGCAGAAGACGGAGAAGCTCGGCGAAGGCAAGAAGGGGGCGGCCAGCATGGCGCTTCGCAGCAAAGCGAACATCCTGCCGGTCGCGATCATCGGAAAATATAAGCCGTTCCGACGGTTGAAGGTCGTCTACGGGGAACCGTTCGACGCCGCCGAAGCCGTCGCGCATCTGCCCCCGGCGGAGCAGGCGGACGCGCTCACCGTCAAAATCATGAGCGCCATCCAGGACTTGCTGGATCGACATCGTTGATTACAAGTTTCCGAATACCGAAGACGTACAATTGATTTCTAACGTATGGAAATGGTATTTTGGAATTATACTACATTCATCACAAAAGGGTTTTTGGAAATCTGAGGAGGGTATCGTTATGACGGAAGAGACGAAGGTACAAGCGAACGAGCAAGCGGCGGCGGAATCCGCGGACACGGTGGACATGAACGAGGTGTCGACGGTAAAGAAGGGCGACATCGTCACAGGCACCGTCGTGAAGGTGGAGGACAATCAGGTGTACGTGGACATCGGTTACAAATACGATGGCGTCATCACCGCCCGCGAGCTGTCTTCCGTCCCTCTTGACAATATATCGGACGTCGTTCAATTGGGACAGGAAGTTACTTGCAAGGTTATCGGCATCAACGACGCGAAAGAAACGTTGACGCTGTCGAAGAAGCAAGTCGAAGGCGAGAAAGCTTGGGACAAAATGCAAGAGTACCTCGACAACAACGAGACGATCGAAGCGAAAGTCGTGGACGTCGTGAAGGGCGGACTCGTCGTGGACGTCGGCGTTCGCGGTTTCATTCCGGCTTCGATGGTCGAGCGCCACTTCGTCGAAGACTTCAGCGACTACAAGGGCCGCACCTTGAAGCTGAAGGTCAAAGAAATCGATCGTCCGAACAATAAGCTCATTCTCTCTCAGAAGGACGTTCTGGAAGAGCAATATCAAGCGCAAAAGCAACAGATCATGGAGCGTCTGAACGTAGGCGACGTCATCGAGGGCACGGTTCAGCGCCTGACGCAATTCGGCGCGTTCGTAGACGTCGGCGGCGTGGACGGCCTCGTTCACATCTCCGAGCTTTCCTATCAGCACGTCGAGAAGCCTTCCGACGTCGTGAAGGAAGGCGACAAGGTGAAGGTCAAGATCCTGAAGCTCGATCCGGCCAACGAGCGCATCTCCCTCAGCGTGAAAGCGGCTCAACCGGGTCCGTGGGAGCAAGCGGGCGGCCAATTCCAGATCGGCGACATCATTCAAGGCACGGTTCGCCGCCTTGTCGACTTCGGCGCGTTCGTCGAAGTGGCGCCTGGCGTCGAGGGCTTGGTCCACGTCTCCCAGATCGCGCATCGCCGCATCGGCACGCCGCATGAGGTCCTGAAGGAAGGACAGCAAGTGAACGTGAAGGTTCTCGACATCAACGTTGGGGAAAAGCGGATCTCCCTCAGCATCAAGGAGACGGAAGAAGCGCCGGAGCAGCCGCAACGCCAAGAGCGTCCGGAACGCGCGCCGAGACAGCCGAAGGTAGACATCCCGGACGCGCAATCGCTTAACTTGACGCTCGGCGAGCGCTTCGGCGACAAGCTTAGCAAGTTCAAGTAATCGACGAACGACGGGGAGTCGAGACGAATGACGCGAATGTCGCGCAAGATGGATCATGTCCGCCATGCGCTCGCTTCCGGCCAGAGCGGCCGGAACGGCCTGTCGGAAGTGAGATTCGTGCATAACCCGCTCCCCGACACGTCCGTATCCCATATCTCGCTTACGACTCGAATCGGCGAACTCACTATGAGGTCGCCGATTCTTATTAATGCGATGACGGGCGGGGCGGCGGAGACGGAAGAAATCAATTACGGCCTCGGGGAAGCGGCGAGGCTTACGGGCGTCGCGATGGCGGTCGGCTCGCAGATGGCCGCTTTACGCGATCCGGCGCTCGAAGCGAGCTACGCGGCCGCGCGGCGCGCCAATCCCGACGGGCTGCTGTTCGCGAATTTGGGCAGCGAGGCGACCCCGGAGCAAGCGAAGCGCGCCGTCGAGATGATCCGAGCGGATGCTCTCCAAATTCATCTGAACGTCGTGCAGGAGTTGGTCATGCCCGAAGGCGACCGCTCCTTCGAAGGGGCGCTGCGCCGCATCGAGCGGATCGTGCGGAACGTGGACGTCCCGGTCATCGCGAAGGAGGTCGGGTTCGGCATGACCATGAGCGCGGCTTCCCGCTTGCTGTCGGTCGGCGTCTCGGCCGTCGACTGCGGCGGAAGCGGCGGAACGAACTTCGCCCGGATCGAGAACGCTCGTCGGGATCGGCCGATTCCGTGGTTCGACGACTGGGGAAATACGACCGCGGTATCGCTGCTCGAGGCGAAGGAAGCGGCGCCGGCCGGCCGATTGATCGGCTCCGGAGGCATCCGCAACGGCATGGAAGCGGCGAAATCGATCGCGCTCGGCGCGGATGCCGTAGGACTGGCCGGCGCGCTGCTGCGCAAGCTTCGCGAAGAGGGAGTCGAAGCGGTCGCCGCCTCGATCCGCGACCTGCAGGAGGAGCTTCGGCTCGTCATGACCGCGGTCGGCGCCAGAACGATTCCCGAGCTCCAGTCCGCGCCGGTCGTGATCGTCGGCGACACGGCCGAGTGGTGCGCCGCGCGAGGCGTCGACATTCGGAAGTACGCAAGGCGCGCCGTTCGACCGGAGCGGGAGACGGACTCGGAGTAAAACGAGGCGCTTGGAGCGATAATAGGGGAAAGAACCGATTCGCGGAGGTACGAGCATGAATCCGGGCTTTCTCTCTTATATATTGCTCACCTTGTCCCTGATCCTGATCGGCTTCGGCTGGAGAACGCATGCGATCGGCGGGGCGTCGGCGCGGGCGGCGTCGCTGTTCGGCCTCGGCTGGATCGCGGCCGCCGCCGTCGACTGGAAGGCGGGAGCTTGGGCGGGGACTGCGGCGTACGCGCCGCTGCTCGCGCTCGCGGCGATCGGTCTCGTCTCCCCGTACTCGAGGAAGGACGCCGCGTCGGCGCTGTCGTTCGGGTGTTTGCTCGGCGCGATCTATTCGCTGGTGCAGCTCGTCGAGCGAATCGACCCGCTAGCGATCGTCCTGCATCCGTCCGTCGACCCCGTCGCGTTGATCGTCGTCTTGATCGTCTGTTATACGCGGCGCGCCTCGACGCAGTTCGCGATGCTGTCGATCGCGCTCGTCGTGAACGACGCCTATACGGCGCTGCTCTACGCACGATGGCAGACGCCCTTCTTCGGCGGCCGAGAATTTCAAGACGCGTGGTGGATGGCCGCGGCGTCGGCGCGCGCGCTGTCGGTCGCGGCCGCGGCCGTCGTCGACCGGGCGAAGCGGGAAGGCGGAAGGATCAGGGCATGGCTTCGAGTGCGAAGGTAGGACGCCTCTTTCGCATTCGGGGCTTCTTTTTGTTATGATGAGGTCAGTTTCAAACGAAGTCGTATACATAATAGGAGAGTGAACGTATGGCCAGACCGATCGTGGCCATCGTCGGCCGGCCGAACGTCGGCAAGTCGACGATCTTCAACCGAATCATCGGGGAGCGATTGGCAATCGTGGAAGACCGTCCGGGCGTGACGCGCGACCGGATTTACGGAACCGCCGAATGGAACGGCAAGCCGTTCAGCATTATCGACACGGGCGGCATCGAAATTTTCGACGAAGACGAGCTGCTGAAGCAAGTCCGAATGCAAGCGGAGTTGGCCGTCGAGGAAGCGGACGTCATTCTGTTCATCGCCGACGCGAAGGCGGGTCTCACCCCGGCGGACGAGACGATCGCGCAGCTATTGTTCCGTTCGAACAAGCCGATCGTGCTCGGCGTCAACAAGATGGACAATCCCGCGAGCACCGACGAGATTTACGAGTTTTATTCGCTCGGCTTGGGGGATCCCGTCGCCTTGTCCGGCACGCACGGTATCGGCGTCGGGGACTTGCTCGACGAGCTCGTGAAGCGTCTTCCGGAGAAGCCGGAAGAGCTGTACGGGGAAGAAGTGATCAAGATCGCGTTGATCGGCCGTCCGAACGTCGGCAAGTCGTCGCTCGTGAACGCGCTGCTCGGGGAAGAGCGCGTCATCGTCAGCGACATCGCCGGCACGACGCGCGACGCCATCGATACGCCGTTCGAGAAGGACGGACAGCAATACGTCCTTATCGATACCGCCGGCATTCGCAAGCGCGGGAAGGTGTACGAGGCGACCGAGAAGTTCAGCGTCATGCGGTCGATGCAGGCGATCGAGCGCGCGGACGTCGCGCTGATCGTCATCAACGGCGAGGAAGGCATTATCGAGCAGGATAAGCACATCGCGGGATACGCGCACGAGGCGGGCCGAGCGGCCATATTCGTCGTGAACAAGTGGGACGCGGTGGAGAAAGACGACAAGACGATGCAGCGTTTCACGGAATCGATCCGGGATCACTTCCTCTTCATGCCGTACGCGCCGATCGTCTACGTTTCGGCGACGACGAAGCAGCGCCTGCACAAGCTGCTGCCCGTCGTGCAGAACGTCGCGGAGCAGCATTCGATGCGCGTGCCGACGAACGTGCTGAACGATATCGTAGCGGACGCCGTCGCGGTCAACCCGCCGCCGACCGACAAGGGCCGTCGTCTGCGCATCAACTACATCACGCAAGTCGCGGTGAAGCCGCCGACGTTCATCCTGTTCGTGAACGATCCGGAGTTGATGCATTTCTCGTACGAGCGCTATTTGGAAAATCGGATCCGCACCGCGTTCCCGTTCGAGGGTACGCCGGTGCGATTCGCGACCAAACGGAAAAACGACGGGGAGTAACGAAGGAACCGCCGCAAGCGTACCTCCCGAGAGTACGCGATGCGGTTTCGACGAAACGGATGTAAGACCAGGAGTAAGGGGAGAAGGACAACGTGAATTACGTTCTCGCGGTCGTCATCGGCTATTTGATCGGTTCGATCAGCTTTAGCTTTATATGGGGAAGATTGTTTCAAGGCATCGACATTCGCAAGCACGGCAGCGGCAACGCCGGCGCGACGAATACGCTGCGCGTGATGGGCGTCGGTCCGGCGCTCACCGTGCTGGCGCTCGACATCGCGAAGGGCGTGCTCGCGGTATGGGTCGGCTGGTGGCTCGACCCGGTCTCGCTGCTGCTGCCGATTCTCGCCGGCTTCGCGGCCATCGTCGGCCACAATTGGCCCGTCTTCTTCGCGTTCCGCGGCGGCAAGGGGATCGCGACGATGATCGGCGTCGTGGCGACGCTGTGCTTCGTGCCCGGCCTCGTCGCGGGCCTCGTCGGCATCGCTTCCATCGTCGTCACGCGATTCGTCTCGCTCGGCTCGCTGCTGTTCGCGGCGCTGCTGCCGGTGTCGCTCTGGGCGTTCGGCCGGGAGCCGGAATTGATCGTATTCAGCTTGGCGCTCGCCGCGCTGGCGTTCTATCGGCATCGGAGCAACATCGTGAAGCTGGCGCAAGGGAAGGAAAATAAACTTTCGTTCCGCCGCTCGAACCGATAGGGGAGGGAAACACGCGATGAAGAAAGCGACCGTATTCGTGGCGGGCAGTTGGGGAACGGCGCTCGCCGCGGTGTTGGCCGACAACGGCCTCGAGGTGCTGCTCTGGACGCGCGGCGAAGCGCAGGCGCAGGAAATCAACGAGCGCCGCACGAACGAGAAGTACGTGCCGGGGGCGAAGCTCCCTCCGAATATCCGCGCGACGACGAGCATCGAGGAAGCGACGCGGCACGGGGACCTTCTCCTCTTCGTCGCGCCGTCGTCGGCGATGCGCGACGTCGCGCGGCTGGCGAAGCCGTTCATGCGCGGCGATCAATTGATCGTACACGCGACCAAGGGATTCGAAGCGGACACGCTGCTCCGCATGTCGCACGTGCTGGAGGAAGAGTTCGCGGGCGTCCTCGAGCCGGGCAGCGTCGTCGTTTTATCGGGGCCGAGCCACGCGGAAGAGGTCATCCTACGTTCGCCGACGACCGTCGTCGTCGCCTGCTCGCGTCCCGAGCTCGCGGAGGCGGCGCAGGACGCGTTCATTACGCCGGCGTTCCGGGTGTATACGAACCCAGACGTCGCGGGGGTGGAGATCGCGGGCGCGCTGAAGAACATTATCGCGCTCGGCGCGGGCATGTCGGACGGTCTCGGCTTCGGCGATAACGCGAAGGCGGCGCTCCTGACGCGGGGGCTCGCCGAAATCGGGCGCCTCGGCGTCGCGATGGGGGCGAATCCGCTCACGTTCGCGGGTCTCGCGGGCGTCGGCGACCTTGTCGCGACGTGCACGAGCCGGCACAGCCGCAATTGGCGCGCCGGGTATAAGCTCGCCGAAGGGGCGACGCTCGACGAGGTGCTCGAATCGATCGGCATGGTCGTCGAAGGCGTCCGCACGACGAAGGCTTCGATCGCCCTCTCGGAACGATACGGGGTCGAGCTGCCGATCGCCGAGCAGCTGCACGCCGTATTGTTCCAAGGCAAGAACCCGCGCTCGGCCGTCGAGGCGTTGATGGGCCGCGGGCGTACCCACGAGATCGAGGACATCGTTCGCGAAGCCGCGGCGGCGTTCCGCGGCGCGCCGGCCGAATAACGTCTTGCGATCGCGCCGCGCCCGCCTACACCTTCCGCTAGTCCCCATCATACGATGGAGAAAACGGCGGAGGGAGGAACGCGAATGGCGAAGCCTATCGGCAAAGACGTGCTCGGCGCGGTCAAGAAGAAGACCGGGAAGACGATCACGGAGAAGGACATCAACAAGCTCGCTAGCGGCGTGAAGCCGTCGACGATGCAGAGCGAAGCCGAGCTCAAGCAGCTCATCAAGAAGGTCGGCGCAATGGCCGGCGTACCGGTGTCGGATTCCCTGATGAAGGAAATCGTGTCGGCGGTCAAGAAAAGCGGCATGAACCCGAACAGCATGGAGCAGCTTATGAAGATGATGTTGAAATAATCTCGCGCGTCTAAAGGGCGAGATTCCAAAGCGGGCGTCCGTGCAGGTTATGCGGGCGCCCGCTTGCGTGTCGGGGAAATGGCTGTGTATACTGTTATGAAAATGAAATCTCGCTTCGGAGCCGAATGGCGGAGTCCGAAGCGTTTCCGGGAGAAGAGAATATGTCGCCGCTCGACAAAATGTGGGCGTCCTTCGTGGCGCTAGGATTCATGGCCGTCGCTTCGCTGCTCATCACGTACGCGCGCGCAAAGACGAAGGGGGCGGTTCGCGTCGTCCTGTCGGTCGTCGCGTTCGCGCTGCTCGTTTTGATGGTGCCGTTCGCGCTGTTATCCATGTTTTAGTAGAAAAGAGGACAAGCTATGCTGACGTTGAAGGGACGGGCCGTCGTCAAGACGGTGCCCGCCGAAATCGGAAAGACGCTGCTCGACCACGCGCTCGCGAACGGGATCGATCTCGGGTTTTCGTGTACGCGGGGGACGTGCGCGCGGTGCCGGGTTTACGTCGAAGAGGGCCGGGAGCTGCTCAGCGAGCCGAACGACGCGGAGTACGACCGCATGGACGAAGAGGAGATCGAACAAGGGTATCGCCTCGGCTGCCAAGCGGCGATCAAGCGCGAAGGCGAAATCCGCGCCGTCAACCGCACTTATTTTTAATACAGAAGCCACGTTAACGGAATCGAGGGGTAGAACCATGACTTCGGCTCAATTGCCGCCCGCGCTGGCGGAGGCGCTCCGCACGGCGGCCGATCGTTGGTCGTCCGTGCCGTCGCCGTGGCTCGTCGGCGGCAGCTGCGGCCTGACGTACCACGAAGTACCGATCGCGGCCGCGCCTCGGGACCTGGACATCTACGTCGACGCCGAAGGCGCCGACGCGTTCCATCGCGCGCTCGCCGACTTCGCGGTCGACGAACAACAATACAACGAAACCGAACGGTATCGCTCGGTGCTGTCTCACTATGCGATCGGAGGCGTGACGGTGGAGCTCGTCGCCGGCTTCGAGGTGCGCGAGCCCGGCGCCTTGTACCGCGTCGATATCGCGGGCGCGATGCGAACGTACGCGCTGCGGGCCGATGCGAACGGCGCTTCGATCGGCGTCATGCCGCTCGCTCACGAGTTGGCTTTCAATTTGCTGCGCCACCGTCCGGACCGGTACGAACGGATCGCCGCGGCCATGCGGAGCGACTTGCCTTCGCATCTGCCGGCGCTGATTCGGATTCTGGAGGACAACCGGTTCGACGAGAACTGGCGCGCGCGCCTGCTCGGGCTGCTGGACGTACCCGGCGATATCCTCGGGGCGGCCGGGGAGGCGACCGCGTGCCGCGAGTAACGTTCCAACCCGACGGGAAGACGATCGACGTACGTCCGGGGACGACGCTGCTGGCCGCGGCGCGTCAGGCCGGCGTCGCGGTTCGTACGCGCTGCGGCGGCGTCGCGGGGTGTCTAATGTGCAAGGTAAGGGTAGTCGATCCGTCGACCGTCTCCCCGCGCACCGACGCCGAACGGCGCAAGCTGGGGGACGACGCGGACGAGCGGTTGTCCTGCCAGACGAAGGCGACGAAAGACGCGACGGTTCTCGTGCCCGAAGACCCGTTGAAGGCGGCCGTGCGACGCCAACTCGAACGGCAGAAGGAAGAAGAGGAGGGGGGCTTATGGTGATTCGGCGTTGGTCTCGAGTCCTATTCATCCTGCTTGCGGCGGCGATGCTGACCGGGTGCATGTACCGGGGAGAAATCGAGCGCAGGCAAGCGAATCCGGCGTTCGTCCGCGAAGAGATCGACCGCGTCGCGGCGGCGGTAGAACGTTATTACAAGGCGAGAGGCGTCTACCCGATCAAGAACGCCGACGAATCGACGCCGGTGTTCGAGAAATACGTCATCGACCTGAATCGGCTCGTCCGGACGGAGATGTTAAGCTCCATCCCCGCGAATGCGTTCGAAGCCGGAGGCCATTACTATTATTTGCTCGTTCATCCGGAGACCGAGCCGGTCGTCATGCTGATGGATTTGTCCGCGGTGCAGCAGGTCGCGGACTTGCAGCAGGACGTCGATCGATACCGCGACGCGAACGGCAAGCTGCCGGCCGGCGCCGAGACCGCTCCGGGCTTCTTCGCGATCGATTACGCCGCTTTGAAGCGGGACGCGCCGGACATCCGGAGCCCGTTCACGAATCAAATTTTGCCGGTGTTGCTCCATGCGTCGGGAGAGACGTTGATCGACTACGGCCTCGACATCATGGAAGCGTCCCGTCAAGCGGCCGAAGCGGCGGAACCGCCCGTCGCCGAAGGCGAAGACGCGCGGGAATGGCTCGCGAAAGCGTCTCCGCTCGCGCCGGCGCTGTCGTATCCGTACGTCTGGAGGAACGGCGAACCGGTGCTGACGGCGCCGGAAGGGAAATAATCGAATCGAGTTCATTCGTAAGGCGCACGCGCTTCCGGTAAGACGGAAGGCGTGCGTTTTTCATTTTCTAAACATAATCGTTCGTTCGGAACATACAACTAAAAAAGGCTGATTTGTTTGCGTCGTCTATGGGCAAGGGGGCGAAAAAAAGCAGAAGGAAAAAGTCATAACGGCCGTCATGGCACATATATTGATACTAGTCCATTTGCATGTACGAGTTCCGGCGTCTCACGGGCTTGCCTAGAGCGGCGTACGGCGACATCCTCATGACGAAACCAATACTAACTGGGAGGAGATCTCATTGGAAAAAGTCGATATTTTCAAGGACATCGCGGAGCGTACGGGAGGCGATATTTACCTAGGAGTCGTGGGAGCGGTCCGTACGGGTAAATCCACATTCATCAAGCGCTTTATGGAGGCCGTCGTGCTTCCGAACATCCCGAACGAAGCGGAGAGGGCGCGCGCGATCGACGAGCTGCCGCAGAGCGCGGCGGGCAAGACGATCATGACGACCGAACCGAAGTTCGTGCCGAACCACGCGGTGCGCATTCGCGTCGCGGAAGGTCTCGACGTGAACGTTCGCATGGTCGACTGCGTCGGCTACGCGGTGGAAGGGGCCAAAGGATACGAAGACGAGAACGGGCCGCGGATGATTTCCACGCCGTGGTTCGAGGATCCGATTCCGTTCCAGGAAGCGGCCGAAATCGGTACCCGCAAGGTTATTCAGGAGCACTCCACGCTGGGCGTCGTCATCACGACGGACGGCACGATCTCCGACATTCCGCGCGTCTCTTACGAGGACGCGGAGCGGCGCGTCGTCGACGAGCTGAAGGAAGTCGGCAAGCCGTTCATTATGATCGTGAACTCGACGAAGCCGCGCGCTCCCGAGACGCTCGAATTGCGCTCCGCCTTGGCGGAGAAATACGATATCCCGGTCATCGCCGCCAGCGTGGCCACGATGACCGAAGACGAAATCTACGGCGCGCTTCGCGAGGTGCTGTACGAGTTCCCGGTGCACGAAGTGAACGTCAATCTGCCGAGCTGGGTCATGGTGCTCGACGAGCGCCATTGGCTGCGGGCGAGCTTCGAAAACTCGGTCCGCGAGACGGTCAAGGACATCCGCCGCCTTCGCGACGTCGACCGCGTCGTCGGGCAGTTCGGCGAATACGAGTTCATCGAGCGCGCGGGTCTGTCCGGCATGAACATGGGGCAAGGCGTCGCCGAGATCGATCTGTACGCGCCGGATGAGCTGTACGATCGGATTTTAATGGAGATCGTCGGCACCGAAATCCGCGGCAAGGATCATCTGCTGCAGATGATGGTCGAGTTCACGCACGCGAAGAGGGAGTACGACCGATTCTCCGAGGCGCTCGAGATGGTGAAGACGACCGGCTACGGCATCGCCGCTCCGTCTCTCGAAGAGATGGCGCTCGACGAGCCGGAGCTCATCCGCCAAGGCTCTCGTTTCGGCGTTCGCCTGAAGGCGACGGCGCCGTCGATCCATATGATCCGCGTCGACGTCGAGAGCGAGTTCGCGCCGATCATCGGCACGGAGAAGCAATCCGAAGAGTTGGTCCGGTACCTGATGCAAGATTTCGAGGAAAATCCGGTCAAGATTTGGGAGTCCGATATTTTCGGCCGCTCCTTGCACTCCATCGTCCGCGAGGGCATTCAGGGCAAGCTCGCGATGATGCCGGACAACGCGCGTTATAAGCTTCAGGAGACGCTCGCCCGCATCATCAACGAAGGCTCCGGCGGACTGATCGCCATCATCTTGTAAGCGTCTCGCGAACCGAAGACTCCCGATTCGAAGCCATTCGAATCGGGAGTCTTTTACTTTACATCGTAAATTAGATGCTTGCAAAGGATCATAGGTTTGTTTTATGATATTCATTGTCCCGGTTTCCTTGGGAAATCCTTGGAAAAGTTCAGCGTTTTCTTCCCTCGGATGTATAAACTTGATAGAAAACGTGAAGACAAAGAGTAAGACTCTTAAGCGTATTGGGAGGTGACATGGAATGAATAAGACGGATCTGATCGCCAAGGTCGCGGAAGCGACGGAAATGTCCAAGAAGGACGTAACGAACGTGGTGGAAGCCGTGTTCGACTCGATCGCCGACGCGCTGCAGAACGGCGACAAGGTGCAATTGGTCGGCTTCGGCAACTTCGAAGTTCGCGAGCGTACGGCGCGCAAAGGCCGCAACCCGCAAACGGGCGAAGAAATCGACATCCCAGCGAGCAAAGTTCCCGCTTTCAAGCCGGGTAAGGCGCTGAAGGACGGAATTAAATAAGCGATACATAGGGATTGAGGAGAGGCCGTGGACGATTTCAGTTCGCGGCCCTTTACTGTTATTTGGGAACTTGCTATAATAGCATTTGTGTTCACGATTCAGAATGTATATCCTCCGGATGTAACGCCTGAATCGTCCCGGTAAACGGATATCGTCCTTAGAGGACGGCGATGCCGTTTATCCTTGCAGTTTCGGGGTATGGCGCAGCCCGGTAGCGCGCACCCTTGGGGTGGGTGAGGTCGCAGGTTCGAATCCTGTTACTCCGACCATGATAGAGACATCGTCGAAGCCGGTGTCTCTTTCTTTTTCCCCGGATTCGACAAGTCGTCCATAGGAGGAGTCGCCAATGGAAAGCGGCCAGAACGATTACTTCGTCGTGAAGGCGAAGGAGAACGGGGTCCATGTCATCGGTCTTACCAGAGGAGCGGACACCCGGTTTCATCACACCGAGAAGCTGGATAAAGGCGAAGTAATGATCGCTCAGTTTACGGATCATACGTCCGCGGTGAAAATTCGAGGCAAAGCCGTCGTCATGACGAAATACGGCACGATCGAGACGGACGCCTGATTTCTTCAGGCGGTTCGAACGCTTCCGACTTTTGAAAATGTTGGACAAACGGCAGGCATAGCCTGCCTTTTTCATTTGTACAATGTTTTAAAAGGATCGGAAGGGGCAAGTCTTTATGAAAGCGTTCATTCGGATCGGTACGGCGGCGGCGCTGGCCGTCGCCATCTCGTTGTTGATATCTTGGGTCGGCGAGCTCGACGGCAGCGTGCTGTCGCCGAGCGGCGAACCGATGACCGTCTTCAGCGATCGGACGACCGGCGCGCTGACGCCGGAGACGGTCGTCGACGCGTTGGTCGATCTCGGCTTAACGGCCGAAATTCGAAGAGTGTCGGTCCGATCGTCCTTGCTGGAAATCGACCTCGCCCTCTCCGGCGAGCCGATCGACGAGGCGTCGATCCGCGCCGACATGGGCGCCGTCGCGGGCCTCGCGCTGGCGAAGTCGGACAATATATCCCGCGTCTTCGTGCGCGTGCTGGAGCCGGAGCGCGAAGGCAGCGGCGCGAAGCTGCTGCTTGCGTTGTCCGGGGCGAAATCCGAGTTCAGCGCGACGGAGCTGCAGCGGCTTCGAGACGGCGAACCGATGCCGGACGCCTGGCTCGAAGCGAAGATGCGGCTGACGGCCACCGACCGATGGCGCGAGCTCGCTCCTTAGCGCCGCCGCGCGCGGCTCGCCGTGCGTCCGTAATATCGTTATGCTATAATGTCAAGAATGAATGCGAACGAAGGACGACATCGGAGGAGTGCCTGGACACGCATGGACGGATTTAAGGAAACAGCCAAAAAGTATACCGAGCATGACTTGATCAGCACGCACACGAAGCTGCCGGAATATCCGGAGCTTCGTTCGAACGTGCTGACCGCGTTTTTGCAATACGCCGCTTCGACGTCGACGCATCCCAAGCTGCAGGAAGCGATCGGTCTCGCCGTGTCGCTCATGCAGCACGGGCTCGACACGCACGAGCTCGTGGACGGCAATGGCGAGACGCGCCGTCGGCAGATGACGGTGCTCGCCGGCGATTATTTCAGCAGCCGGTTTTACCAGCTGTTGTCGCAGGCGGAGAGCGTGCAGACGATTAAGCTCGTCTCGCAGGCGGTATGCGACGTAAATCGATTGAAGATGAACCTGTACCTCAAGGCGAAGCGGCTGCTGCTGACCGCGGAGGAATACGTCCGCGCCACGGTAGACATCAACACGCACTTGTTCGCGACGTTCTCTTCCTGGATGGACGTTATGTACCGCAAGTCCTGCCCCGCGATTTTGCGCGCGATCGCCGAATGCGAGCTGATCGCCAGCGAGCTCGGCCGGGTGCGGCCGGACAACGTGAAGGACGGCTTCGCGTATTGGTACGTCGTCGAGCACGGCACGACGGAAGAAGTGGATTTGTTCGTCGGAGGGAAGATCGACGAATCCCGGCTCCAGTCCGTATTGATCAAGTATAATTTGATCGGACGGCTGACGGACCGGTGGGATTCGAAGATCTTGGAGCTCCGGCATCTGCTGCGCGGCATCGGGTCGGACAAGCTCGCGGAGGAGCTGCATCGCCTCGCCGAGCCGCTGCTCGCCCGCGGGCATACAACCAGAGCGCAAGAAATATGAGGTGAACGCGGTGAGCGTACGAAACAAAGAGAAGCATGTTCATTCGGTATTCGAGACGATCGCTCCGAATTACGACCTGATGAACGATGTCATCAGCTTCCGCCGGCACAAGGCGTGGCGGGAGTACACGATGCGGCGGATGGACGTGAAGCCGGGGCAGTCGGCGATCGATCTATGCTGCGGCACGTGCGATTGGACGATCGCCCTCGCCAAGGCGAGCGGGACCGGCGAGATCGTCGGACTCGACTTCAGCCGCAACATGCTGGAGATCGGACGCGCCAAGGTTGAGAAGGAGGGGCTCGACGGGACGATCGAGCTCGTCCAAGGCAACGCCATGGCGCTGCCGTTCGAGGACGATCGGTTCGACTTCGCGACGATCGGCTTCGGGCTGCGCAACGTGCCCGACCTCGACGTCGTCTTGAAGGAGATGGCGCGGGTCGTGAAGCCCGGCGGCAAGGTCGTCTGTCTAGAGACGTCCAAGCCGACGGCGGAGCCGTTCCGGACGGTGTATTATTTGTATTTCGAGCATATTTTGCCGCGGCTCGCGAAGTGGTTCGTCAAGCGGTACGAGCAATACAAGTGGCTGCCCGAATCGCTCGCGGCGTTCCCCGGACGGGAGGAGCTCGAGGAGCGCTTCCGACAGGCGGGACTGGCGGACGTGAAGTCCCGCGCGTTCTTCATGGGCGTCGCAGCGCTGCATATCGGAACGAAGGTGTAACGGGAAATGAATAAAATCAAAGTGTTCTTAGAGATGATCAAGTTCGAGCATTCGATCTTCGCCCTCCCATTCGCTTACATGGGAGCGATTCTGGCATCGATCGCGCTGAACGATTCGCTGCCTTCCTGGCCGACGATCGGCTGGATCACGCTGGCGATGGTCGGCGCGCGCAGCGCCGCTATGGGCCTCAATCGGTTGATCGACGCCGCCATCGACGCGGAGAATCCGCGTACCGCGCTCCGCGCCATTCCCGCGGGTCTGCTGTCCAAGAAGGAAGTCCTGATCTTTATCGTCATTTCATTCGTGTTGTTGTTTTACGCTGCGTCGCAATTGAACCCGCTGTGCGTGTGGATGCTGCCGGTCGCCGTCTTTTTCTTGACGTTCTATTCTTACACCAAGCGCTTTACCTGGCTTTGCCATGTCGTGCTGGGCTTAACGATCGGTCTCGGTCCGCTCGGCGGCTGGATCGCGGTCACCGGAGCCTTCGACTTGACCGGGCTGGTGCTGTACGCGACGGTCGCTTTCTGGACGGCCGGCTTCGACATTTTGTACGCATGCCAAGATACCCAGTTCGACCGAGAGAAGGGGCTGCATTCGATCCCGTCGCGATTCGGCGTCGCCAGGGCGCTGCTGATCGCGAGGAGCTTCCACGTCGTTACGGCGGTTGGCCTCGTTGCCGTCTGGTGGATGGCGGACCTGAACTGGATTTATTTGATCGGTCTTGCGATCGCTTATGTGGTCTTGTTTTACGAGCATGCGCTCGTCAAGCCGAACGATCTGTCCCGCATTAACACCGCCTTCATGACGATGAACGGGATTCTCAGCATGGTCATGTTCACGTTCACGCTGATCGACGTGGCGGTACTATGAGCGAGTCGGCGGCGAAGCGCGGATGGATCGTAGGGCTGACCGGCGCCAGCGGGGCGGCGTACGGCGTTCGATTGGTCGAGCGGCTGCTCGATATGGCGTATCCCGTCCATCTTCTTATCACGGACGCAGGATGGCGCGTGTTGAAGGAAGAGCTCGATTGGGACGCGGCGAAGCGCGCGGCGACGATCGAAACGAAGTTCGCGGGTCGGAACGCGCGAGCGACGTATTATCCGATCCAAGATATCGGCGCGGCGGTCGCCAGCGGCACGTTCCGAGTGAACGGCATGGTCGTCGCGCCGTGCTCGATGGGGACGCTCGCGGCGATCGCTCACGGGTTGTCCGACAACTTGTTGGAACGGGCGGCCGACGTGACGCTGAAGGAAGGCAGAAAGCTTGTGCTCGTGCCGCGGGAGACGCCGCTGCATGCGATCCATCTGGAGAACATGCTGAAGCTCGCCCGGATGGGCGTGAGCATCGTTCCGGCGAGTCCGGGGTTGTATCATCGCGCTCAGACCGTCGAGGAGCTCGTCGACTTCATGGTCGGCAAGACGCTGGACAGCATGGGCATCGATCATGAATTGTATCGACGTTGGGGAGAGGGATCGCCGCATGACGAGGCAGAATGAAGAGACGGAACGGCAGCGAGACATTCGCCTCGGGAAGATCGTATTTACGAACGTATGGCCCGTGTTTTACGGCTTTCCGCCCGCGGGTCTCGAGTCGCGCATCGAGGTGACGACGCGGACGCCGACGGAGTTGAACGCCGCGCTGTCCCGCGGAGAGATCGACGTCGCGTCGATCTCCTCGTTCGCGTACGCGAAGCACGCGGACAAGCTGCTGCTTCTGCCGGAGCTGTCCGTCGGGGCGAAGGGATCGGTCGGCTCGCTCTTCTTATTTACGAAGCGTCCGCTCGAGGAAGCGCTGCCGGAACGGATCGCGCTCGCGACGACGTCCGCGACGACCGTGCACTTGCTTAAGATTATTATGGCGAAGCGTTTCGAATTTACGCCGACCTATGTAGATATGTCGCCGATTTTGGATACGATGATGAGTACGTGCGACGCCGCGCTGTTGATCGGCGACGACGCGATCCGCGCAAGCCGCCCTGCGGAAGCTCGGGGCTACCACCGGTACGACCTGTGCACGCTCTGGACGGAATGGACGGGGTTCGGCATGACGTTCGCGGTGTGGGCCGTTCGGGAAGCGTGGGCGGCGGAGCGGGCGCAGGACGCGGCGCTGGTGCACGAAGCGCTCCTTGCGTCCAAGCGGCTCGGCAAGCGTCTTCCGGACGATCTGTTGGACGAAGCGTCGCGGAGGGTCGGGGAGGATCGGGAGTTTTGGCGAGGGTACTTCGGGGGGCTCGACTACGATTTCGGGGAATCGCAGCGTCAAGGACTCGAGCTGTATTTCCGCTTCGCGCACGACCTCGGCTTTCTCGACTCCGCGCCGCCGCTGCGGGTATGGCGAAATCCCAACGTAACGCAGGTGAATGAATGAAGCTATTGGACATATACGCGAAAATGCAAGACGACATCCAATATATCGAGCGGAAGTTGGAGGGCAGCGTCCGCACCGAGGAAGCGGAGCTCAACGACGCTTCGCTGCACCTGCTGAAGGCGGGAGGCAAGCGGATTCGGCCGATCTTCGTCCTGTTGTCCGGCCGCTTCGGCCGGTACGACATCGAACGGCTGTCGCACGTGGCCGTCGCTCTGGAGCTGATCCATATGGCGACGCTCGTGCACGACGACGTCATCGACGACGCCGCGACGCGCCGGGGGCAGCCGACCGTCAAGGCGAAGTGGGACGAGCGGATCGCCATGTATACCGGCGACTACATCCTCGGCAAGGCGCTCGATGTCGCGGCGAACTTGGAACGGCCCGACATTCACCGCATCTTGTCCAAAGCGATGGTACAGATGGTGATCGGCGAGATGGAGCAGTTCCGCCTGTTCTACCGGTTGGACCAGTCGGTCCGCGATTACTTGCTCCGCATCCGTCGGAAGACGGCGCTGCTCATCGCCGTCTCCTGCCAGTTGGGCGCCCTGGCCGCCGGCGTATCGGTGCCGTTGTCTCACCGGTTGTACAAATTCGGGTACAACGCGGGCATGGCGTTCCAAATTCGGGACGACATCCTCGATTTGACCGGGACCGAGAAGCAGCTCGGCAAGCCGCCGGGGAGCGACATGCGGCAGGGAAACATTACGCTGCCGGTCCTATGCGCGATGCGCGACGCGCGCGTCAGGGAGGCTGTGGAAGCCGCGACGCGCGGAACGACGCCGGACGAAGACGCGCTGAAGCAGGCGCTGAAGCTCGTCCGGAAGAGCCCGGGCATCCGCGAAGCCGACGAGCTGTCGCATCGGTACATCGACAAGGCGATCGGCGCGCTGAACGAACTGCCGGACATCCCGGCGAAGAAAGATTTCGTCGCGATCGCCAAATTTATCGCGGATCGCTCGCATTGACTTTTTCCTTGGAGTTTTAAAAAAACATACATATACTTGGAGGAATCACAATGCAAAGAACGTACTTAATGGTCAAACCGGACGGCGTCCAACGCGGACTGATCGGCGAAATCGTGGCTCGCTTCGAGCGCAAGGGCTTCCAGCTCGTCGGCGCGAAGCTGATGCAGGTGACGCGCGAGCAAGCGGAATTCCATTACGAGGAGCATAAGGAGAAGGCGTTCTTCGGCGAGTTGGTCGATTTCATTACGTCCGGTCCGGTGTTCGGCATGGTATGGCAAGGCGACGACGTTATCGCGCTGTCCCGTCTCATGATGGGCAAGACGAACGTGATGGATTCCCAGCCGGGCACCATTCGCGGCGATTTCGCGGCGCACACGCCGAAAAACTTGATCCACGGCTCCGACAGCCCGGAGAGCGCGGAGCGGGAGATCGGCAACTTCTTCAAGCCGGAAGAATTGCTCGGCTACGACAAGGCGATCAACCGCTGGATTTAACGAAACGCCGCTCGCCTCGGGAGGTGGGGACCGCATGGGAGAAGAGGGACGCGAAGGGGAATACGATCCGGATTTCGCCGCGTTCGTCGCCGGATTTAAAGGGTTGACGGGGATCGACCTAGCTTTGTATAAGGAAGCTCAGATGAAACGGCGTCTCACGACGCTGCGGCAGCGAAGGGGATACGACACGTTCGCGACGTATTTTCAGGCGGTTCAGCGGGATAAGGAGCTGCTCGCCGAGCTGCTCGACCGGATGACGATCAACGTGTCGGAGTTTTGGCGCAATCCGAACCGGTGGGAAGTGCTCGAGAACAAGTTCATCCCGGAGATGCTGCAGCATTCGAGACGGTTGAAGTGCTGGAGCGCCGCATGCTCGACGGGCGAGGAGCCGTATTCGCTCGCGATGATCCTGGCGAGGCGAGGAGCGCTTCCGGACGCGAAGCTCGCCGCCACCGACATCGACGACAACGCGCTCGCGAAGGCGAAGCTCGGCGTCTACCACGAACGGAGCCTGAAGGACGTGCCGAAGCCTTATATCGACGCGTACTTCCGCCGGGAAGGCGAATCGTATTTCGTAGCCGACGAGCTGAAGCGGGGCGTGTCGTTCGCGAAGGGCAATCTGTTGACCGACGCCTTCGATACGGGATACGATCTCATCATCTGCCGCAACGTCATGATTTACTTCACGGACGACGCCAAGACGCTGCTGTATCGGAAGTTCGCGGAGGCGCTGCGTCCCGGCGGCATCTTATTCGTCGGCTCGACGGAGCAAATTTTTACGCCGGGCCAATACGGACTCGCGTCGGCCGATACGTTCTTCTATCGAAAAACGACGGCCGCCGACCATGTATAAGCATTTCCAACAATTCCTATACTAGGACTACGGAACTGTTTACTTGGTCAGGAGGAGCCATCCGAGAATGGACAAACGCAAAGTAATAACCGCTTATCGCCGCGGGTTTCTAACGATTCAAGAATGCGCGCAAATTTTGGGCATCGACTCGCCGCAGATCATGAAGCTGGTGAACGATCCGTCGATGTCCGAAACGAAGCCGTTCGCCTTGCCGAAATCCGCAGCGAAGACGGTTTGATTCGCAGCCCAAAACCCCCGGAAGCATGGCTTCCGGGGGTTTCGTTTTCTTGCCAAGGATGATAGATTAACTTATAATAGTTCAAAACGCATTCGCGCATAAAAGCGTTAAAGTCTCGAAGAGTACGGGGTCGGGCTGGGGCAGACAAAAGGAGGAACCGGTTGTGAGGTATTTAACGGCGGGGGAGACGCATGGACCGCAGCTGACGGTCATTATCGAGGGGATGCCGAGCAATGTGCCGTTGACGGCGGAATTCATCAACGAGCAGTTGGCGCGGCGCCAGAAGGGCCACGGCAGAGGCCGTCGGATGCAAATCGAGAAGGACGAGGTCGCCATCGTCGGCGGCGTCCGTCACGGGAAGACGACGGGAGCGCCGATCGCGCTGGTCGTATATAACAAAGATTGGAAAAACTGGACGTCCGTCATGGGCATCGAGCCGGTGGAGGAAGATTCGGAAGCGAAGCGGCGCGTCAATCGCCCGCGTCCCGGCCACGCGGATTTGTCCGGCGGCATCAAATACAATCAGCGGGATCTTCGGAACATTCTCGAGCGCTCGAGCGCGCGGGAGACGACGGTCCGCGTCGCGGTCGGAGGCGTGGCTCGGGCGCTGCTCGCCCATTTCGGCATCGCGGTCGGCGGCCAAGTCGTCCGGATCGGCGAAGTGGAAGCGCCGGCGAACGACCTCCCGCTCGACGAGCTGATCGCGCTGACGGAAGCGTCGCCGGTTCGCGTCGTCGACAAGGCGACCGAAGAGAAGATGATCGCGGCGATCGACGCGGCGAAGGCCGACGGCGACACGCTCGGCGGCATCGTCGAGGCGATCGTCGAAGGCGCGCCGATCGGCCTCGGTTCCCACGTGCAGTGGGACCGCAAGCTGGACGGGCGCATCGCGCAGGCGGTCGTGTCGATCCAGGCGTTCAAGGGCGTCGAGATCGGCATCGGCTTCGAAGCGGCGAAGCTGCGCGGCTCGAAGGTGCACGACGCCATCCACTTCGACGAAACCAAAGGCTTCGTGCGGCCGACGAATCGCGCCGGCGGCTTCGAGGGCGGCATGACGACCGGCGAACCGATCGTCGTTCGCGGGGTCATGAAGCCGATATCGACGCTTTACAAGCCGTTAGCGAGCGTCGACATCGACACGAAGGAAGCGTTCACCGCCCAGGTGGAGCGTTCCGATACGTGCGCGGTGCCGGCGGCCGGCGTCATCATGGAGAACGTCGTCGCTTGGGAAGTCGCGCGGGCGATGGTCGAGAAGTTCGGCGGCGACTCGATCGAGGAGATGCGTCGAAACTACGATTCGTACCTCGCGTACGTGAAGGATTACTAGGATGAGCGGCAACCCATCGCGAGAGCTGGTCGTCGAGCTGGGCGAGCGATCGTATCCGATCTATATCGGGGAAGGGCTGCTCGCCGGCTTCGGACGGACGGCGGAGAAGCACGGACTGCCGAAGAAGTCGCCGATTCTCGTCGTCACCGACGAGAAGATCGCGCCGTTGTACTTGGAGCGAGTCGTCGCGTCGTTGAGAGAAGCGGGCTACGAAGCCGCGAGCCACGTCATCGAATCGGGAGAGCAGGCGAAGCGGCTTGAGGTGCTCGGCGACGTCGTGACGACGGCGCTCGAGACCGGGCTCGACCGCGATTCGACGATCGTCGCTCTTGGCGGCGGCGTCGTGGGCGATCTCGCGGGCTTCGCCGCGGCCTCGTACATGAGAGGCGTCCGCTTCGTGCAGGCGCCGACGACGATCCTGGCGCACGACTCGAGCGTCGGCGGCAAGGTGGCGGTCAATCATCCGCTCGCCAAGAACATAATCGGCGCGTTCCATCAACCGGAGTTCGTGCTCTACGATACGGAGACGCTGCGGTCGCTTCCCGCCCGGGAAGTCCGCTCGGGGCTCGCCGAGGTGGCGAAGCACGGTCTCATCAAGGACCGCGCGTTCGCTCTCTGGTGCGACGAGAACGCGGAGAAGCTGCTCGCGCTCGACCCGGAGGCGCTCGCTTACGCGCTCTACGTCGGCTGCGGCGTGAAGGCGCGGGTCGTCTCTCAAGACGAGAGGGAAGGCGGCCTCCGGGCGATTCTTAATCTCGGGCATACGATCGGACATGCGCTCGAGGCGGTCGCCGGATACGGCGAACTGACGCATGGGGAAGCGATCTCGATCGGGATGTGCGGGTCCGCGCGTCTGGCCGAGAAGCTCGGCGTCGCGAAGGAGCCGGTCTACGGGCCGACGCGGAAGCTCCTCGCGAAGCTCGGGCTCCCCGTAGCGCTGCCGGCGCACTTCGATACGGACGCGATCATGGAAGCGATGATGCACGACAAGAAGTTCCGCGGAGGCCAGATGGTATTCGTGCTTCCGCAGGAGATCGGCGCGGTCGACATCGCGAAGGGCATTGCGTCGACGCTCGTGCGAGACGTCGTCGAATCGTTGAAACAAGGGGAGAGCGAGTAAATGTACTGCAGGGGAATTCGGGGAGCGACGACGGTAGAACATAACGAGGAACGGGAAATATTACACGCTACGGCGGAGCTGCTGTCGACGATCATCGCGGAGAACGGGCTCTCGCCCGAAGACATCGCTTACGTCTATATCACGGTCACGAACGATCTGGACGCGACGTTCCCGGCCCGGGCGATCCGCGGCATGGAAGGCTGGGACCTCGTTCCGCTCATGTGCGGCCTGGAAATCCCGGTGAAGGGCGCGCTGCCGCTGTGCATCCGCTTGCTCGTTACCGTCAATACGACGAAAACCCAGAAGGAAATGAATCACGTGTACTTGAACGAAGCGCGGGTATTGCGGCCGGATTTAGCAAGGCGTTGACCGCGAACGGACCGTTGGTGTATAGTGGGAGGTAGCCGAGTAGAGCCTAGCGAGTTTTTTAGATGAGTGGAGATCAGTCGAGACGAGAGATAAGCGTACCCCGAATCCGGGCGGACGTCGCTTCGCGTTGCCGCGATGCGCGACCTAGACGGCAGGAGGGCATGCTTCCTTTTCCATTGATAATGAATCCACCGGCCTCTACGTTCCGTAGAGGCCTTTCGTTGTTTTTCAGGCTCTTGCGCGGCAATCACGAGACGGAGGCGTTCCTATGATGTACCCAGATCGCGAATCGTTCGGGCGGTTCGCCCGCGATTACAACTTGATTCCGGTGACGCGCACGCTGCTCGCCGACACGGAGACGCCGATCCGCGTGTTCCAGCAGTTCAGCGAGGAGCCGCACGCGTTCTTGCTCGAGAGCGTCGAGGGCGGGGCCAAGTGGGCCCGGTATTCGTTCATCGGCACGGACCCGTTCCTCGTCGTCCGAGGCAAGGAAGGCACGCTCGAGGTCGAGCGCCGCGGCACGTACGAGACGTATGCGGAGCAGCCGGTCGATTTCCTTCGCGGGATGCTGGACCAATACCGAAGCCCGCAGTACGACGGCTTTCCTCGGTTCATGGGCGGGGCCGTCGGATTTTTCGGCTACGATCTGCTCCGGTATTACGAGAAGAAGCTGCCGCCGCATCGCGTCGACGATCTGAAGATGAACGACGTGCAATTTATGTTCTGCGACCAACTGATCGTGTTCGACCACTTGAAGCAGCATATGGTCGTCGTCGCCAACGCGCACGTGCCGCATGGCGCAGACGAAGCTCGGCTGGACGAAGCGTACCGCGACGCGGAAGCGAGAATCGACGCGACGATCGCGAGATTGCAGGGCGGCGGAGGGACGGCGGTCAACGCGTTCACGCCGCGATCGCCGCAGGAACCGGCGGCGATTCGAGCCGAGGAGCTCAAGTCGAATTTAACGAAGGAAGCGTTCCTCGCGAACGTCGTCAAGGCGAAGGAGTACATTCGCGCCGGGGACATTTTCCAAGTGGTGTTGTCGCAAAGATTCGAGATGGAAACCGCCGTCTCCCCGCTGCACGTGTACCGCGTGCTGCGGACGATGAATCCGTCCCCTTACATGTATTATTTGAAAATGGGCGAAGAGCGCATCGTCGGCGCGTCGCCGGAGCTGCTCGTCCGCGTCGAAGGCGGCAAGGTGCAAACCCGGCCGATCGCGGGGACGAGACCGCGGGGCAAGTCGGCGGAAGCGGACGCGGCCCTCGAGCGAGAGCTGCTCGCCGACGAGAAGGAGCTCGCGGAGCATCTGATGCTCGTCGACCTCGGACGCAACGACATCGGCCGCGTGTCCGTGCCGGGCACGGTGAAGGTCGACGCTTACATGGAGATCGAACGTTACTCGCACGTCATGCATATCGTCTCGAACGTCTCCGGCACGATGCGGGAGGATAAAGATTTCTACGACGCCTTCCTATCGTGCATGCCGGCGGGAACGGTGTCGGGCGCGCCGAAGCTGCGGGCGATGGAAATCATCGCGGAGCTGGAACAGGAAGCGCGCGGCGCGTACGCCGGAGCGATCGGATACTTAGGCTTCTCGGGCAACCTCGACACGTGCATCACGATCCGGACGATCGTCTTCCGCGAGGGCAAGGCGTACGTGCAGGCCGGCGCGGGCATCGTCTGGGATTCCGTGCCGGAGAAGGAATACGAGGAGACGGTGAACAAGGCGAAGGCGAGTCTGACGGCCATCAAGACGGCCGAGAGCATCTTCGGCGCCTCGAACCGCGAATCGGTCACCGTGAATCAAGACTACTACGCAAAGCCCTAGGGGAGGGGACGGACGATGAGCGAATCGGTAATGAAGTCTGCGCTCGCGACGCTGCTGGACGGAAGGCCGCTGACGCGGACGGAAGCGCAAGAAGTCATGGGGACGATCATGGACGGCGAGGCGACGCCCGCTCAGATCGGAGGGCTGCTCTCTTTGCTTCGGGTGAAGGGCGAGACGGCCGAGGAGGTCGCCGGCTTCGCGGAAGGCATGCGGTCGCGCGTGAACCGCGTTCCGACGCTGCAGGAGGGGCTGCTCGATACGTGCGGCACCGGCGGCGACGGTCAGCATACGTTCAATATTTCGACGACGGCCGCCCTCGTCGCCGCCGCGGGCGGCGTACGCGTCGCGAAGCACGGCAACCGGGCGATGTCGAGCAAGAGCGGCAGCGCCGACGTATTGGAGGCGCTCGGCGTGAACATCGAGCTCGGCCGGGAACAAGCGGCGGAATGCCTTCGCGAGGCGGGGCTTTGCTTCATGTTCGCCCAAGTGTACCACCCGTCGATGCGGCATGCCGCGGCGCCCCGGAAGGAGCTCGGCTTCCGCACGGTGTTTAACCTGCTCGGACCGTTAACGAATCCCGCCGGCGCGGACCGGCAGCTGCTCGGCGTCTATGACCGGGAGAAGACGGAGCTGATGGCCCATGTGCTTCGCAAGCTCGGGACCGTGCGGGCGCTCGTCGTCGGCAGCCACGACGGTCTGGACGAAATAAGCTTATCGGCGCCGACGCGGGTGACGGAGCTGAAGGACGGCCACCTCCGGACGTACGATATTACGCCGGACGATCTAGGGCTGCGGCCGTGCGCCGTGGCCGACATCGTCGGCGGAGACGCCGCGGAGAACGCCGAGAAGGTGCGCATCGTCCTCTCCGGCGAGAAGGGGCCGTACCGCGACATCGTGCTTGCGAACGCGGGCGCATGCTTCTATGTGTCCGGCCTGAGCGGCACGCTGCAGGAAGGCGTGAAGCGTGCCGCGGACGCGATCGATTCGGGCGCCGCGGCGCGCAAGCTGGACCAATTGGTGAAGACGACGGAGGCGCTGAGACATGTTTCTCGATAAGATCGTAGCGGTAAAAAAACAAGAAGTCGAGCGGCTGAAGTCGTCGACGAGCGTCGCCGAGCTGGAGCGGAACATCGCGGCCATGCCGGCGACGCTAGGGTTTCGATCGGCGCTCGTCGAGCGCGCGAACCGGCCGATGGGGCTCATCGCCGAAGTGAAGAAGGCGTCGCCGTCGAAGGGGCTGATCCGCCCCGACTTCGATCCGGTGGCGATCGCCGAGGCGTACGAGCGAGCGGGCGCGGACTGCTTGTCCGTCTTGACGGACGAGCCGCACTTCCAAGGCGCTAACTCGTACTTGACCGCGGTTCGCGCCGCGGTCGGTCTGCCCTTGCTGCGGAAAGACTTCACGATCGATCCGATTCATATTTACGAAGCTCGCGCGATCGGGGCGGACGCGATCTTGCTCATCGCGGCGATCTTGTCGAAGGAAGAGCTTCGCTCCTTCCTCTCGGAAGCGGCGGGGCTGGGCCTGGACGCGATCGTCGAGGTGCACGACCGCGAGGAGCTGGACGTCGCTCTGGAGCTCGGCGCCGATCTCGTGGGCATCAACAATAGAAATTTAAAGACGTTCGCGACCGATCTCGCGGTGACGGAGGAGCTGCTTCGGACGATCCCGAAGGATCGCTTCGTCATCAGCGAGAGCGGCCTCTCGAAGCCGGAGGACGTGGCGCGCGTCTCCGCGGCCGGCGCCCGCGCGGTGCTCGTCGGAGAGCACTTCATGCGCCAGCCGGACGTAGCCGAGGCGGTCGCCGCGCTCATGGGCGAGCCGGCCGCGCGATGAGCGCGCCGCTGCTGAAGGTGTGCGGCCTGCGGGACGCGGCGACCGCCGCCTCCGCCGCGCCGCTCGCGATCGATTACATCGGCTTCATGTTCGTCGCGACGAGCAAGCGCCGCGTAACGGCGGAAGACGCGCGCGTCATGATCGAGGCGATGCGGGCCGCCGGCGGGCGGCAGAAGTTCGTCGGGGTGTTCGTCGACCCGACGATCGAGGAGCTCGAAGCGCTGCTCGCCGACTCGCCGCTCGACGTGCTGCAGCTGCACGGCGCGGAATCGCCGGCGTTCGTGCGCGAGTGCCGCTCCCGGTTCCCTGGCGTCGCGGTGTGGAAGGTGATGGGCATCGCGGGCGAGGCGGAGCACGGCGACGACGCTGTCGAGGCGCGCCTCGCGCCGTACGGCGATTTGCTCGACGCCTTGCTGCTGGATACCTTCGATCCCGTCGTCGGCGGCGGCACGGGGCGGACGTTCCGCTGGGACGTGATCCCGGCGTATCGGCGATGGACGCAGGCGCAAGGCATTCCGTTGTTCGCCGCTGGCGGATTGCACGAGGGGAACGTCGGCGAACTGCTCGCCGCGGGCATCGTCGACGGCGTCGACGTCTCGAGCGGCGTGGAGACGGACGGCGCGAAGGATCTAGACAAGATACGTACATTCGTGAAAAGGGTGAAACCATAATGGCGATTTCGTTCGTTCCCGACAATCAAGGCCGCTTCGGCAAGTTCGGCGGGCGCTTCGTGCCGGAGACGTTGATGAACGCGCTTCTCGAGCTCGAGGAAGCGTACGCGCATTATTCGAAGGATGAGTCGTTCCAACAGGAAGTCCAGGAGCTCTACCGACAATATTCGGGCCGGCCGACGCCGCTGTATTACGCGGAACGGCTCTCCGAGCATCTCGGCGGGGCGCGCATCTACCTGAAGCGGGAAGACCTGAATCACACAGGCGCTCATAAGATCAACAACACGATCGGGCAAGGCGTGCTCGCGAAGCGGATGGGCAAGAAGAAGGTCATCGCCGAAACCGGCGCGGGCCAACACGGCGTCGCGTCCGCGACGATCGCGGCGCTGCTCGGCATGGAGTGCAAAGTGTTCATGGGCGAAGAAGACACGAAGCGACAGCAGTTGAACGTGTTCCGGATGAACCTGCTCGGCGCGGAAGTCGTTCCGGTCACGTCGGGCTCGCGCACGCTGAAGGACGCGGGCAACGAAGCGCTTCGTTATTGGGTCAGCCACGTCGACGACACGTTCTACATTCTCGGCTCCGTCGTCGGGCCGCACCCGTATCCGATGATGGTGCGCGACTTCCAGCGCATTATCGGCGACGAGACGAAGTCGCAGATGCTTAGGGACCACGGCCGGCTGCCTGACGCGATCGTCGCCTGCGTCGGCGGCGGCAGCAACGCGATGGGCATCTTCTACCCGTTCGTGGACGACGCCGACGTGCGATTGATCGGCGTCGAGGCGGCCGGCGAAGGCGTCGATACGGAGCGGCACGCCGCGACGATGACGCACGGGACGGCAGGCGTCTTCCAAGGCTCGATGAGCTATCTGCTGCAGGACGAGCACGGCCAAGTGCAAGAGGCGCATTCGATCTCCGCGGGACTCGACTATCCGGGCATCGGTCCGGAGCACTCGTACTTGAAGGACATCGGACGGGCGGAGTACGTCCCTGCCAGCGACGCGGAAGCGCTCGAGGCGCTGCAGCTGCTCTCCCGGAAGGAGGGCATCATTCCGGCGCTCGAATCGGCACATGCGATCGCGCACGTACTCCGGCTGGCGCCGACGATGTCCAAGGATCAAATCATCGTCGCGAATTTGTCCGGCCGCGGCGACAAAGACGTCGAGTCGATCATGAAGTATTTGGGAGGGACCGTGCGATGACCGTGGAAAACGTAGCCGTGAACGCTATCGATACGACGTTCGCCGCATTGAAGGCGGAAGGCCGGACGGCGCTCATTCCGTTCCTTACGATCGGCGACCCGGATCTGGACGCGTCGCTCGCGTTGATCCGCGAGCTGGAAGCGGCCAGCGCGGACATGATCGAGCTCGGCGTGCCGTATTCCGACCCGCTGGCCGACGGCCCGGTCATCCAGCGGGCGTCGCAGCGCGCCTTGAGCGGCCGGCTGACGACGATTCTGGACGTGATCGGGATCGCGCAGCGCGCGAAGGAAGAGGGCGTGAAGCTGCCTTTCATATTGTTTACTTACTACAATCCTATTCTGCAGCTCGGCTTCGACCGCTTCTTCGACCTGCTGAAGGCGAACAACATTTCCGGCATGATCGTTCCGGATCTGCCGATCGAAGAAGACGAGGAGCTTCGCGGACTCGCGGAGTCGCACGGACTTCATCTCATTCCGCTCGTCGCTCCGACGTCGAGCCAGCGGGTGAGCGCGATCTCGAAGAAGGCGCGGGGCTTCGTCTACTGCGTCTCGTCGCTCGGCGTCACGGGGGAACGCTCCTCGTTCGCGAACGATATCGACGCGTTCCTCGATACGGTGCGCGGCTCGACCGACGTGCCGATCGCGATCGGCTTCGGCATCTCGAACCGGGAGCAGGTCGCCCGCTTCGAAGGCCGCTGCGACGGCGTCATCGTCGGCAGCGCGATCGTGCGCAAGATCGAAGAGCAGGAGGAGAAGCTCCGCAATCCCGCCACGCGGGCCGAAGGGGCTCGCGCGGTCGGCGACTTCGTGCGGGAGCTGAAAGGCGCGAAATAAGCGTGGATGCGGTTCGCCGGATGCGATACAATGGTTGTATTATTTTCACATGACAGTAATGGGTTAGGAGTGGGTTCGAGGATGCAACCGAAAGCGAGAATCATGCACCTGCCGGTATACCAGCCCGGCAAACCGATCGACGAAGTGAAGCGGGAGCTCGGTCTGACCGACGTCATCAAGCTCGCTTCCAACGAAAATCCGTTCGGCTGCTCGCCGAAGGCGAAAGAAGCGATCATCGCGCACGTGGATCAAGCGAACATCTATCCGGACGGCGCCAGCGTCGAACTGAAAAGCGCGCTCTCCGCGCTGCACGGCGTGACGCCGGATCAGATCGTCTTCGGCGCGGGCTCCGACGAAGTGATCCTTATGATCGCGCGGGCGTACCTGTCGCCGGGCGACGAGACGATCATGGCGGATCGGACGTTCCCGCAATATCGTCATAACGCGGAGATCGAAGGCGCGACGGTCGTCGAAGTGCCGCTCAAGGACGGGACGCACGACCTCGAGGCGATGCTCGCCGCCGTAACGGACAAGACCAAGGTCGTATGGGTGTGCAACCCGAACAACCCGACGAGCACGATCGTCACGAAAGACGAAGTCGAATCGTTCCTGGCGCGCGTGCCGTCGAGCGTTATGGTCGTCTTGGATGAGGCGTACATCGAGTACGTCGTCGACGAGCGTTTCCCGAACGGCCTCGAGCTCGTGAAGAAGTACCCGAACGTCGTCACGCTGCGGACGTTCTCGAAGGCGTACGGCCTTGCGAGCTTGCGCATCGGTTACGGCATCGGACGACCGGAATTGATCAAGTCGATCAATCAAGTGCGGGAGCCGTTCAACACGACCGGCTTCGCGCAAGCCGCGGCGCTCGCCGCCGTGCAGGATCAAGCGTTCATCGACGGCTGCCGCAAGGCGAACGCCGCAGGCATCGTCTACCTGCGGGAGCAGTTCGACCGGCTGGGCCTCCGCAGCTTCCCGGCGCACGGCAACTTCGTATTGGTCGATTGCGCCAGGGACGCCAAGACGGTATACGAGGAGCTACTGAAGAAAGGCGTCATCGTTCGCGGAGGCCATACCGCCTCGATCGGCTTCCCGACCATGATTCGCGTGACGGTCGGGTCCGAAGCGCAAAATCGGACGTTCATCGAAGCGTTGACGGCCGTGCTGCAAGAGACGGCTGTGGCCGCCGAATGACGAAAATCGCGATTTTCGGAGTAGGGCTTATCGGCGGGTCGCTGGCGCTGTGCTTCAAGGGGCGCCCCGGCTTCCGCGTCGTGGGCCACTCGCCGAGGTCCGAATCGGTGCGGAAGTGCGTGGATCGAGGCGTCGTCGACGAAGGGACGACGTCGCTCGAGGAAGCGGCGGCCGATGCCGACTTTTTGTTTCTGTGCGTGCCGGTCGGCATGCTGAACGATTACTTGGAGGCGTTGTCCCGCTGCCCGCTGAAGCCGGGCGCGGTCATTACCGACGTCGGCAGCACGAAAGGCGAGATCGTCGAAGCGGCCTCGCGGCTCTCGTTCGGCGACGCCGTCTTCATCGGCGGCCATCCGATGGCCGGCAAGGAGCGCTCCGGGGTCGAAGCCGCGACGTCGAAGCTGTTCGAGAACGCCTATTATGTGTTGACTCCGACGTCCTCGACGCCGGAGACGTCCTATAACGCCCTGGTGGAGCTGCTGGCGTATACGAACGCGAGACTCGTTCGGATGGACGCGCGCACGCACGACGGCATCGTCGGGGCGGTCAGCCACCTGCCGCATATCGTCGCGGCGATGCTCGTCAACTTGGTCGCGCGCTTGGGCGAGTCGGACGACGGCTACGAGAAGCTGGCCGCCGGGGGCTTCCGCGACATTACGCGGATCGCTTCCGCCGATCCGACGATTTGGCGCGACATCTGCGTGAGCAACCGCGAAGTGCTATTGGAACTGCTGCAGGCATGGATCTCGGAGACGGAGCGGTTCATGGACATCCTCCGAGCGGAAGACGGGGAAGGCATCGCGGCGCAGTTCCGCACGGCGTCCGCGTTCCGCAGCGCGCTGCCGGAGCGTCGGGTCGGGATCGCGACGACGCACTACGAGTTTTACGTGCAAGTGGCGGACGAGCCCGGCACGATCGGCAAGCTGACGACGCTGCTCGGCAGCTGGCGCATCAACCTGAGGAACATCGGCATCTTGGAGCCTACGCCGGGCGGACCGGGATCGCTTCGGATGTCGTTCGGCAACGAGGACGACTTGGGGCGCGCGAAGACGTTGTTGGAACAAGAAGGGTATATCGTGCACTATTAGGATGTTGCAAGCCGTCCCGACGAGGGGCGGTTTTTTTCTAGGTTTAGGAAAGCGCGCGCCAAGTAAGCAGATAATAGGTACCCTGTACGCAGAAAGTACGCACTATGTACGTAGTTGGTCGCGGGAACGCCTCGGCGGACGGCGGACGAGGGGCAGTCTATTATTTCCGAAAATAAAGTACTTTTCCCCCGGGCGGAGAATAAGTACTCAAGTACGCAGTAGTGGGCATACGGTACAACTGAAAGCGTTTTAAAAAAAGTGTTGACAAAATGAAAACGGATACATATACTAAAAGTACAGTATGGTTTCTCTCCACTCCTATCCGATATATGGCACTCTGTGCAACCGCCGCGAGGCGGTCTTTTTTTTGCCCTTTTCCCCCTGCCCGATGGCTGAATTCGGAGATATTTTCCAAATAGGGATAGTCAATATATGGAATTTCTAGTACACTAGGGTTTGGCGGAAGGAGGGGAACGTTGGGAATTGTCGAAACAAGCAGGATTTCTACGAAGAAACACGAATAATCTTTACATATCGCTATGTTGACAATAGGCGAATCGAACTAATTTATTTTATGAAATAAGGTACCGCAACTTTTCCGTTCGGGGATGGTATACACTTGTAGCCGAACGGAATCGCGCACGGAAACCGGCAAGGAGGTTTTCCATGACCGATTCCCAGCTGATTCGGGAAATCAAGGACGGCAACGTTCAGCTCTATAAGGAACTGGTCACGCGTTACGAGCGGAAAATCCTGCTTTTCATCTACCATATGTTGAAAAATTCGCGCATGGATCACATGGCCGAAGATATGTGTCAGGAGACGTTCTACAAGGCATACCGGAGCTTACACTCGTTCCGGGAAGTGGAAGCGTCGTTCTCGACTTGGCTGTACACGATCGCCCGGAATACGGTGCTCAGCGAGCTCCGGAAAAATCGGAACGGCAACGTGTATCTTGAAGACAGCGGGTACGAGCCGATCACGTCGACGGAGGCGCTGCCGGAGCAAACCGTGCTCCGGAGCGAGAAGGTTCAGATGGTGCGCGAAGCGATCAACAGCTTGCCGGAGAAGCAGCGTTCCGCATTGATCTTGCGTGAGTATGACGGAATGGACTACCAAGAAATCGCGAACATTCTCGGGCAAACCGTATCATCCGTCAAATCGTTGTTGTTCCGGGCTAGAGCTAGCGTCAAGACGCAATTGGAGTCTTACGTGGGGGAACCGATCCTAGAGGAATATGAAGGGATGAAACAACGATGAAGTGCGAAGAGATCCGGGAGTCGATGCCCGAATATTGGGATAAGCCGGAAGGCGACTGGAGCCGCGTCCGCGTAGACGAGCACGTAAAGCGCTGCGCGGCGTGCGCGGAAGAGTTCGAACTGTGGCGGGAGAGCGGCGAGCTGCTCCAGGACATGGAGTGGAGCGAGTCGATCGAGCTGCCGGAGCGCGGGAGGGTATCCGCCGGCGTCATGGACCGCATCTACGCCGACGAAGGCTGGCGGCTGCCGGTGGCGGATCGGCTGCATGCGATTCCGCATCGCCTGCGGTTGAGGCTGCTCTCGATCGTCGCCGGCTGTCTGGCGATGTTCGGCTGCGCGTTCCTCTACCGCCTGCTGTCGCCGGACGCGAACGGGGCGGCGCTGCCTAGCTCGGGGCTCATGAGCGTCAACGCCCTCGGGGGCGGCGAGACGAACGAGTTCGCGCTGGCGGGCATCGAAGGAGTACCGGTCGCTTCGATCGGAGATCCGGTCGTACTGGGCTTGTCGGTCGTGGACTCTTACCCCGACTATCTCTTCGTCTTGTCGATGCTAGGGCTCATTTGCGCGCTTCTAACGATGAACTGGCTCGCCCGGATCCGGGCGTAAGCCATTACGATAATTTCATACCGATTCGCGGAAGGCGCCTGCGCGAGGGCGTCTCTTTTTGTGCCCAAAATTCGAAAAAAGATGCTTCCCGGCGAATACTTTTTGCAAAATGCCCAATAATGGGTAACAAAAGCAAGAGAATTCGAAAGGCGGGACGTCAAACGATGAATTTAGCTGACATGCTGAGCTATGCGGACATTCACCAGTTGAACCGAATCGCCGATCATTACGCATGCGATTGCAACACGAACTCCAAGAGAGAATTGATTCAATCGATCCTCAACACCTTAAATCGCAAGGACGTGTTTGAACGGTATGTCGAGACGCTGTCGGTGGAAGACATCCGGTTTCTGAATTCGCTCGTGTTCGATCCGAGAGACGCCTATTCGCTCGAGGAGCTGCTGGCCAGGGCGCAGATCAGCCGCTACGAGGCGGCGAAGCCGGGCGTGATCGGGGCCGCGCCTTCGGAAGCGGGGAGCGAAATCCTGTCGACGATCACGGTCGATCTGAGGGGCCGGGACGACGCCAAGCCTGCGAAGAAAGAGCTTAAGAAGCGGGAGTCGAAAAAGGCGAAGCCGCCCGCGGAGCCCGAGCCTCCTCAGTGGAGCCCTCGGCAGATGATCGTGAAATTCGCGCATCAAGGGTGGCTGTTTAACGGGTATTCCCATCATACGAAGTATTTATACCAAGTGCCGGCGGACCTGAAGCGGCGATTCGGCGATTCGCTGGCCCGCACCTTCCAGAAACAGCTTCGCGTCATCGACGAGCCGAGCGCATACCGGGACGAGCAGCGGATGCTCGTAGAGGATATCGGCAAGTTCCTGTCGTTCGCGGATCGGTACGAGGTGGAGCTGAACGCCGAGGGCACGATGTACAAGCGGTCCCAACAGATGATTCTGGAGACGTTCAACGTGAAAGAGGAGTTGGTGGGCAAGGGCGGATGGCGGTTCGGGTACGGACGGAAAATTAAAGATTACCCCAATCGCTTCTCTCTAATTTACGATTATTGTTTCTATAACGGACTGATCGACGAAGCGGACGGAATGCTGCTATTGACCGAAAAGGGCCGCGCCCAGCTTCTCGAAGGCCGGCCGGCGGATCCCGGAGTCGTATATCAATTTTGGCTGAAGCTGTATAAGAACCCAATCCATAACGTGCAAACGCTCGTGCATTGGATCGATCGGCTGGCCGGAAGCTGGGTGACGCTGGAAACATTGTCGCGGGTGCTGACGCCTTTGATCAGGCCGTATTATTACGACTCTCCGGAATCGATTCTCACGAACCGGATCGTCCTGATGATGATGCACCAAGGGCTGCTCCGCATCGGCGAGCACCCGGAAGAAGGCACCGTGGTCGAGATGACGAAGCTTGGGAGCAGCATCGTGCGGGGCGTGTACGTTCCGGACGACGAAAAAATCGCGCTGCCGGCCGACGCGGCTCCGGAAGCGGCTCCGTAACGAGGCGTTCGCCCGCCGCCGGGCGAATGCATATTCCAACGGCATGAGGGTATTCGCCTTCGTCGGCGCCTCGCCCGACGAATATAATTTTTCTAGAAGGATACGCTCCGACGGTTCGCGAGGTCCGTCGGTCGCATGGGGCGTGCGTCTTCAAGGGATGGAGGGTGACGTATGGATAATAAAATGGTTCCGGCTAACGAAGCGTTCCGACTGCTAATGGCGGAACTGATCGTGGACAAAGCCATACGCGACTACCGGGAGAAAGAACTGTACCGCGAGATCGACAGGGCTTTGGCGCAGGGAGACGAAGCGGCGTTCCTGTTATTGACGAGCGAGCTTCGGTCGTTGCAGGGCATCGCATAGCGACTCGACATGGGAATCGGTCTATGCCCGAGGGGCATAGACCTTTTTGGCTTCGTCGGTGGTGTCCGCCCCGCGGATGTGTTAGATTGAGGGGAGTGTCCGGCGGCGGGAACGCCGAAACGGACGGAATGGAGACACAAGGCGGGATCGAAAATGAAATTCAGCGAAATCGAACGGGAGCGGTGGGCGGAGCTGCAGCCGTATCTGGACACTGCGCTGCTGCCCCTAAGCGGACTGACGGGGAAGGAGTCGCCGTACGAGGCTACGGCGGCGCTGGAGCGGCTGCGCGACGCGCTGGACCCGATCGAACAAGCGTATCGAGGACGCGTCGTAACGTACCCGGCGCTTCATTACGCGTCGGACGACGAGTCGCTCGCGGCGTTGACGGACGAGCTTTGCGAGCGCCTGAAGCGGAGCGGCTTCCGGTACTGCGTCGTCGTGACGGGAGAATCGAGGCTAAGGGGGTTGACCGTACGGAACGCGTCCGCGGTACTGGGGCCGGAGCCCGAGACGAAGGAGGCGCCGAGTGAGTTATATCGCTCCTACGCGAAGCGGACGATCGAAGGAATGTGGCGCGGAGCGGACGCGTGAGCCGGATCGGCGGAGGCGAGTTGTGACAATTTCGCAACAGTTTCCCGCGGATCGCGGCGCAACGGCGGTTTGCCGAGTTGCGCTTTCTTGACGCCCCCTATGCCGTAAGCTATTATAATTATGACTTTGCATGTACAATTTTCAAGGCAAGATTTGACAGGTTTCGGCAAAGGGGGGTAACCGAATATGAGCGAACATCAACAACATGGAAACCACGAGTCCGAACACAAGGAGACGAAGCGGCGCGAGATGTCCCGCCGTCAGTTTCTTTCCTATACGCTTGGCGGGGCCAGCGCGTTCATGGCGGCAGGCGTCGTCATCCCGATGCTCCGTTTTGCCGTTGATCCGGTGCTCCAGGCGAAAGGCGCGGGCACGCTCGTGAAGGTGGTCGAGGTCGACAAGATTACAGAAGAGCCGGCATCGTTCACGTTCAACGTGCATCAAGTGGACGGATGGTACGAAAGCGATCCGGAAATGGTCGCATGGATTTCCAAAGACGCGGACGGCAACATCTTTGCGCTGTCTCCGGTGTGCAAGCACTTGGGCTGCGCGGTCAACTGGAACACGAACGCAGAATACCAGAACCAGTATTTCTGTCCTTGTCACGGCGCGCATTACACGAAGGAAGGCAAGAACTTGGCAATCGCGCCGGCGCCGCTGGACGAATACCAGGTAGAGATTCAAGAAGGCTTCGTATACTTAGGACCGATCAAACCGAACGAACGGGTGTAAGAGGAGGCGTAAAGTCGCATGTTAAAAACCGTATACAACTGGATCGACGAACGTCTCGACATTACGCCGATCTGGAGGGACGTGGCGGATCACGAGGTGCCGGAGCACGTAAACCCGGCGCATCACTTCTCCGCGTTCGTTTATTGCTTCGGCGGGTTGACGTTCTTCATCACCGTCATTCAGATTTTGTCGGGGATGTTCCTGACGATGTACTACGTCCCGGATATCGTGAACGCCTACGCGTCCGTCGACTACTTGCAGCATAAGGTCGCGTTCGGCGTCATCGTCCGCGGCATGCATCACTGGGGCGCGAGCCTCGTTATCGTCATGATGTTCCTGCACACGCTTCGCGTGTTCTTCACGGGTTCGTACAAACATCCGCGCGAGATGAACTGGGTCGTCGGGATGCTGATCTTCGGCGTCATGCTCGGTCTCGGCTTCACCGGATACTTGCTGCCGTGGGACAACAAAGCGTACTTCGCGACCAAGGTCGGCATTCAGATCGCGGCGTCCGTGCCGTTCATCGGCGAATCGATCAAGGTGTTCTTACAGGGCGGAGACATCGTAGGCGCGCAGACGATCGCCCGATTCTTCGCATTGCACGTATTCTTCTTACCGGCTGTTCTGCTTGCGCTTCTCGCGGGGCACTTCTTCCTGATTCGGAAGCAGGGCATCTCCGGACCGTTGTGATAAGGGGGTAACATTAGCTATGGCCGGTTCGCATCATAACGGTAAAGACAACAACGAAAAGATCGTTTACGTCGGCGACTCGCGGGTCCCGAAGCCTACGAAGGTTCATACGCCGCTTGACTATTCGGCATTCCCGGGCAAGTCCGAAGCGTTCATCCCGAACTTCCTGCTGAAGGAATGGATGGTCGGTTGCGTAGCGTTAGTAGGCGTCCTCGTCTTGGTGGTCTCTCATCCGGCGCCGCTCGGCTACCCGGCGGATCCGACGAACACCGGCTTCATTCCGATGCCGGACTGGTACTTCTTGTTCATGTACCAGCTGCTGAAGTATCCGTACATGTCCGACCAGTTCATCGTACTCGGTACGGTGGGCATCCCGGGCCTCGCATTCGGCGGCCTGCTGCTCGCACCGTTCCTCGACCGCTCCCCGGAGCGCCGCTTCTACCGGCGTCCGGTGACGTCCGCGATGATGCTCTTATCTCTTGCCGCGATCGTCTACTTGACGAACGTATCTTGGACGCACTATCAACACGAGCTCGAAGTGAACGGCATCGTGCCGGAGCATATCGAGCGCGAAGAGAAGATGCGCGAAGAGCGCGAAGCGATCAAGAACGGCGAGGAGCCGCCGAAGGAAGCGGAATCGGTCGTGTTCGCGGACGATCCGGCTGCGGAGATTTATCAGAAGGCGACTTGCATCCAGTGCCACGGCACTGACATGAGAGGCGCCGCAGCTTCGCTGATCGGCATCGGCGACAAGTACACGGAAGAAGAGATCGCCGATATCGTGCACAACGGCAAGGGCGGTATGATGCCGCAATACGACGCTAACATCGAACAAGGCCTCACGGCCGAAGAGATGGACGCGTTGATCGCATGGCTCGCGCTGCAGAAAGCCGAGAACGAAGGCAAAGAAGCGCCGGCGGCGCACTAAGCGCAACGACATAGACTCGACCCGATCGCCTAGCCGCGGTCGGGTCGATTTTCTTAAGGAGTGAATCCGCGAGTGATCGACCGAATCTCTTGGCTGTGGGGCCGTTCGCTGCTGCTCTCCCCTTGGTTTCTGCAAGCGTTGCTGTGGGTCAACGTCTTAGGTACGCTGTACGGATACGAATGGTATCGGGGGCAGTTGGTACGAACTTGGAACGAGTACGGGGAATGGTTGGTCGTCTTCGTGCCCGACAGTCCGACGGCGAGTTTATTTTTCAGCATTACGATCTTGTATTTGATCCGCGACGCATCGCGGGCGCGTCGAGGCGTAGAGACGCTGAAGCCTGCCGGAAGCGGCTCCCCGCTCAGCTGGCGAGGCGTCTGGGAGGGGCTCGCGGTCATCACGCAGGTGAAATACGGCATCTGGGCGGTGTCGATCATCTTCTGGGGCGCTTCGCAAGGGGATACGATCGTGTGGCAGGAGTGGATGCTGGTGGCGTCCCACTCGGCGATGGCGATCGAGGCGCTGCTCTACATGCGCTTCTACCGTTTCACGGCGCTCGCCGTCGCGATCGGAGCGGCGTGGACGCTGACGAACGATTACATCGATTACGCGTTCGGCGTATTTCCGTACTTGCCCGCGCCGCTGTACGACAATGTCGGCGAGGTGCAGCTGTTTACCGTATCGCTATCCGTACTCGGCATCGCGTGCGCCTTCCTGGGCGTACGTCTTGCCGCAAAATATCGCGTCTAAACCGGGACATCCCTCCATATCATGATGATAGGAGGGATGTCCAATGGTGTTTTTCGGGCGATTTCGCCGTTACGCCTTGATCGCGGTCGGCGCGGCGACGCTTCTGTTCGCGGCCGGCTGCGGGTCGGACGAGCCGGTCCCGGAAGCGGAAGCGAAGAAGGTCGTAACGGACGTGCAGCGACAGACGATGCGGTTAATGAACGATGCCGCCGAAGGGGCGTACCAAAGCGTGCAGAAAGGCGACCTGGAGCAGACGAAGGTTCGCGTGGCTCAATTGTCCGTCTTATCGACGAAGCTGTCTTACGAAGGGCTGGCGACCGTGGAAGGGATCGAAGCGGTGACCGGTTCGATCAACGCGGCGATGCGCGCGTTGAACGCGTCGTCTCCGGACCGGCAGTCGACGACGATGAAGGTCGCCTCCGCGCGACTCGCGGTGGACGCGTTGTCGCACCGGGAGCAGCCGATGTGGCTCGGCTTCCGCGATACGCTGACGGGCGATCTGGAGAAGATGGCGATGGCCGTCGAGGCGAGGAACGATCCGGCGGCAAGCGAAGCGCTCGCTTCGTGGCGGGGGCATCTGACGATCGTTCGTCCCGCCGTCGTCGTGTCTCGCAGCGCGTCCGAGGCGGTGAAGCTCGATTCGATCACGGCGTTCCTTACGAACGCCCTTCGTTCGGGCGATTGGGACGGTCTTCGGCAGGCGATGCCGAACCTGGAGGCGGCGCTCGGGGAAGTGTTCGCGGAGCAGGATCGGGAGACGACGGTCACGCCGCTCGCGCCGACGGCGGAGCCGCCGCATCCGATTCTTTGGTCGTTGGGTCTCGGGGCGTTCATCGTGTCGGTGCTGACTTACGTCGCGTGGAGACGATACGAGGCCGATCAAGGCGTGGCGAGAGTGAAGACGGAGCGGGATTTCGAAGGGCGAGGCTGAGACCTCGCCTTTTTTATTTGTCCGAACCGGGATCCTCGGATTTAAAGCCTTCCCCGAGTACGTCCTGTACCTCCGATACGATAATGAAGGCGCGGGGATCGGCTTGGCGAACGATCCGTTCGAGACGCCGAGTTTCGTGACGATAGACGACGCAATACAGCATCTCCTTCGGCTGACCGGTGAAGGCGCCCTTCGCCGGGATGAGCGTCACGCCCCGATCGAGCTCTAGCATGATCTGCTTCGAGATGTCCTGCGTCCGCTCGGAGATGACGGTGAACGCCCGCGCCGCGTATTCCCCTTGCTGAATGACGTCGATGATCTTGGCCGCGACGAAGACGACGACGAGCGTGTACAGCACTCTCTCCATGGAGATGAACAGCAGCGACACGGAGATCACGATCGCATCGAAGTAAAGGAAGAACTGTCCGATGCTCCACCCCTTCGTCCGATTGACGATCCGCGCCAGGATGTCGACCCCTCCGGTCGTTCCCCCGAATCGAAACACGATGCCGAGCCCCGCGCCGAGCGTGACCCCCGCGTAGAGCGAGGCGAGAAATAAGTCGTCCTCCGTCGCGAACGGGACGATGAACCCCATATGCAGCACGCGCTCCATGATATAGAGGAAGAGAGTCAACGACAGCGTGCCGAAGCCGGTCAGCAGCATGCCCTTACGGCCCAGCAGCTTCCATCCGATGATGAACAACGGGATGTTGAGAAGCAGCGTGGACACCGAGAGCGGTATGCCGAACGCGTAGTTGAGCAGGATGGAGATGCCGGTGACGCCGCCTTCCGTCAATTCGTTCGGGACGATGAAATAATGGATGCCGAAGGCGTAGATCGCCGTTCCGAGCATGATGGGAAACAATTGCTTCGCAAGCTTGATTCCGTTCTGGATACGCATCGGGAACACCTATTCTTTTTCGAGAGTAAGGAAAGTCGGTTACGTTCGTGCTTATTGTACCATTCTTTTCATCCGCCGTTCAAAAAACGAGCGCGAAAGCGCGACTCTTCCATTCTTGTGCAATCCCCCCGCTTTGCAGTAACATAGGGATAAACCTCAGGATGGTCGCGAAGGAGACCGGAAAGGCGGGGATAGCCCGGTGTCGGACAAGTCGATGCGGGAGATGCAGAAGGAAGTCGACGCGTACATCTCGCAGTTTAAAGAAGGTTATTTCAGCCCGCTCTCGATGCTCGCCCGCATGACCGAAGAGGTCGGCGAGCTCGCGCGCGAGGTGAATCATACGTACGGCGAGAAGCCGAAGAAGCGGGGCGAAGCGGACAATTCCATCGAATACGAGCTCGGCGACATCTTGTTTATCGTCATCTGCTTCGCGAATTCGCTCGGCATCGACCTGCAGAAAGCGCACGAGATGGTGCTCGAGAAATTCAACACGCGCGACGCGAATCGTTGGACGAAACGGGACACCTAAGCTTCGCGTCGCGAATATGCTGTACCATCATCCCTTGCACGTTGGTTCATCCGCAAAGGAGGTGGTCACGATGAGCGGCGAGAAGGAATTGCAGAAGGCTTATGAATCGATCCTCGGGCAGCATTTCGAGCAAGCGGTGGAATGGTTCCAGAAAGCGATCGAGCAAGATCCGGACAATCCGGATTATCATTATAAGCTGTCGATCACGTACGCGCGCAGCGGGCGGATCGACGAAGCGCTCGCGCATGCGCGCAAGGCGGCGTCGCTTGCGCCGGACGGCGCGGAGTACGGCATTCAGGTGCGCGCGCTGGAAGCCAAGCAGCTGATCGCGACGGCGGAGCGGCTGATCGCGGAAGGCCCGAGCGGCGACGCGCTCGCGACGACGTATTTGCGTCAAGCGCTGGCGTTGGATCCGCTGGAAGAAGGGGCGTACGTACTGCTCGCTTCGACGCTGTATCGCATGGAGGAGTATACGTCGGCCATGGCCGCGCTGAAGGAGCTCTTGGAGCTCTCTCCGAATCACCGGACGGCGTCGGCGCTGTTGGAACAAATCAAGTCATCATTCGCGGTTTATTTGGAGGAACGGACATGAACGAACGGAAAATACGCGTGGCGGTCGCCGGAGCGGGCGGCCGAATGGGCCGAGAGGTCGTTAAACTGGTGCTTAGCGAACCCGATTTCGAATTGGCGGCGGCGATATCGCCGTCTTCCCGCGGTAAGGACGCAGGCGAGCTCGTCGGCTTGCCGGCATGCGGGATCGAGGTCGGACACGATCTGGAGGAGTCGCTGAGCGCCGTCCAAGCCGACGTTCTCGTCGACTTTACGACGCCGCAGCTGGCGCTCCGCCACGCATACATAGCGATCGAACGCCGGGTGCGCCCGGTGATGGGCACGACGGGATTTACACCCGGCCATATTTCGGATTTGGACATGTTGTGCCGGGACGCGGGGATCGGCGGCTTGATCGCGCCGAATTTCTCCATCGGGGCGATCCTGATGATGAAGTTCGCGCAGGAAGCGGCGAAATATTTCCCTCATCTGGAGATCATCGAATATCATGGCGACCAGAAGCTGGACGCGCCTTCGGGCACGGCGGTCAAGACGGCGGAGCTCGTCTCGCAAACGCGGGCGCGGATGAAGCAGGGCAATCCGAACGAACACGAGACGATTCCAGGGTCCCGCGGCGGCGAGTACGACGGCTTCCGCATTCACAGCGTGAGACTGCCCGGAGTGTTCGCCCAGCAGGAGGTCGTCTTCGGCGCCTTCGGCCAAACGTTGAAAATTCGCCACGATTCGTACGATCGGGCGGGATATATGCCCGGCGTCGCGACGGCGGTGCGCAAGGTGATGGAGACGACGGGCATGGTGTACGGCTTCGAGCACATGATGGACTGACACGAGGGGACGACAAGGAGGAACGGCATGAATATTTCATTGATCGCGCACGACCGCAAGAAAGACGAGATGGTCGATTTCGCCATCGCTTACGAGCAAGTGTTGTCGCGTCACCGGTTGTTCGCGACCGGGACGACCGGTCAACGCATCATGGAAAATACGAAGCTGACGGTGCATCGGTTTCTGTCGGGGCCGCTCGGCGGCGACCAACAGATCGGCGCCATGATCGCCCAGAACGAGATGGATTTGATCATCTTCCTGCGGGACCCGCTGATGGCGCAGCCCCACGAGCCGGACATTATCGCGCTGCTTCGGTTATGCGACGTGCATAACATCCCGCTCGCGACGAATCTCGGCACCGCCGAGGTGCTCGTGAAGGCGATCGAGCGCGGCGACTTGGACTGGCGAGAGGTTGTCCATGGCGAAGCGTAACGAAGCCGAAGCGCTCGACCTGCTCGTCTTCGGCGCTCATCCCGACGACGCGGAGATCGGCATGGCCGGCACGATGGCGAAACACGCCGCCGCCGGACTTCGCGTCGGCGTCTGCGACTTGACGCGCGCGGAGCTGTCGTCGAACGGCAATCCGACGCTCCGCGCGGAAGAAGCGGAAGCGGCATCCCGGGCGCTCGGCCTCGCTTACCGGTCCAATCTCGGGCTGCCCGACCGCGGGCTGGTCGGCGACGCGGAGCAGCTTGCGCGCGTCGTACGGGAAATCCGCGAGCGGCGCCCCCGGTTCGTCTTCGCCCCGTATTGGAAGGACCGCCATCCCGATCATGTCGCGTGCAGCGCCTTGATCGAAGCGGCGGCGTTCAACGCGAAGCTGCGCCGGTGGATGCCGGACGTCCCCGCTTGGACGATCGAGCGGCTTTATTTTTATTTCATCAACGATACGGACCGCGCGGACGTCGCCGTCGACGTAACGGACTATTACGAAGCTAAGACGGCGTCGCTCGCGGCGTACCGCAGCCAATTCGAGCCGTCGGACGCCGACGCCGTCGCGACGCCGCTCACGCAAGGGTATTTACGGAAGGTGGAGCAACGGGACAGCTTATTGGGCAACGCGCTCGGCGTGCGATACGCGGAAGGGTTCGCCGCGAAGCAGCCGCAGCTCCTGACTCTATTTTGACGGGATTGTGCATATCTATAGATAGATACGAATCGAATTCAACGAATCGGGTCGGAGGTGAACAGCGGTGAGAGACAAAGACAAATTAAACATCGGCATTACGTGTTATCCGTCGCTCGGCGGTTCCGGCGTCGTGGCGACGGAGCTCGGCAAGCTGCTCGCAGAGCGCGGTCATCAAGTGCATTTCATCACTCACAGCATGCCGTTCCGATTGACCGGCTACCACAAAAATATTTTCTATCACGAGGTCGAGGTTTCCGACTACCACGTGTTCAAATATCCGCCTTACGATTTGTCGCTCGCGGCGAAGATGGCGCAGGTGGCCAATATGCAGAAGCTCGACGTGCTGCACGTGCATTACGCGATTCCGCACGCCGTCTGCGCGTATTTGGCCAAAGGGATGGTCGAGCGGCCGCTGAAGGTCGTTACGACGCTGCACGGCACGGATATTACGATTCTGGCGCATAACGAAAGCATGGCCGACCTGATTCGTCTCGGCATCAACGGCAGCGACGCGGTGACGGCCGTGTCCAACGACCTGATTCGCGAAACGCAGGAGCGGCTGCATATTACGCGCCCGATCGATCTGACGTACAATTTCGTCGATAAGCGCGTATATTATCCGCGGGATTGCTCGCGCTACCGGTGCGATTTCGCGCCGAAGGGCGAGAAGATTCTCATGCACGTTTCGAATTTCCGGCCGGTGAAGCGCATCTCCGACGTCGTCGACGTGTTCCGCCGGGTGAACGAAGAGGTGCCTTCGCGCCTCGTCTTCATCGGGGAAGGACCGGAGCTCGGCAAGACGATGGCGCGCGTGCGCGAGTACGGCTTGGAGGAGCGCGTGCTCTTCCTCGGCAAGCAGGACGAAGTGGCGGAGCTGTTGTCCGTCGCCGACATCATGCTGCTCACGTCGGAGAAGGAAAGCTTCGGACTCGTCGCGCTCGAAGCGATGGCGTGCGGCGTCCCGACGGTCGGGACGACCGCCGGCGGCATCCCGGAGGTCGTCAAGCACGGGGAGACCGGATTTTTGTCGGACATCGGCGACACGGACTCCATGGCCGACGATTGCATTAGGCTCTTAACGGATCCGACGTTGTACGCCCGCGTCTCGGCGAACTGCACGAAGCGGTCCCAGACGGTATTCTGCAACGATCTGATCATGGAGACGTACGAGGATATTTACTACCGCATTCTAGGGCGGGAGCGGGAGCAGGTCGTTCGGGAGCGAGTGTGCGCGGTCGAATGACGGACGGGATTTTCTTCGAAGACGAGATGGGGCGGGGCGGCCTTCGGCTGCTCCGGCGGCTGGCCGAACGCGGGTATGCCGCTTATTTCGTAGGCGGCTGCGTGCGGGACGCCTTGCTCGGCCGTCCCGTCAAGGATATCGATATCGCGACGGCGGCGAAGCCGGATACGGTGCTCGAGTTGTTCCCGGAGGCGATTCCGACGGGGCTGAAGCACGGCACGGTGACGGTGCCGCTCGGCTCCTGGCATTACGAGGTGACGACGTTCCGCGCGGAGTCCGATTATTCGGACGGGCGTCATCCGGATTCGGTGTCGTTCCTCGACGACGTGGAAGGGGACTTGGAGCGGCGCGACTTCACCGTGAACGCGATGGCGGTCGACGCGGAAGGCCGGCTCGTCGATCCGTTCGGCGGACGCCGCGATCTGGAAGCGAAACGTCTGCGCGCCGTCGGCGACCCGGCCGCGCGGTTCGGCGAAGATGCGCTGCGCATGCTGCGCTTCGTCCGCTTCGCGGCGGAGTACGGCTTCGCGGCGGACGAGCCGACCTGGGCGGAGGCGAAGCTCGGCGCGCCCGGGCTCGCCGTCGTCGCGATGGAGCGCGTCGCCGCGGAGCTGTCGCGCATGATCGGCGGCAGCGATCCGTATCGGGCGCTGGCGCTGCTTCGCGAGAGCGAGCTGCTCCGGTGGACGAAGGAGCGGCTGCGGCTGCCGCGCGCGCTCGGACTCGCGAACGACGACGGGGCCGACTCGGCTGCCCCCTCGGCGGAGGATCCGTTGCGGCGCCTCGCCGAGGTGGGGGACGAGCTGGCTCGCTGGGCGTTATGGTTCGACCGGATGGAGCTCGGACCGGACGAAGCCGAAGGCGTCTGCCGGGCGCTGCGAACGTCCGGGGCGTTCGAGGGCGCGCTTCGGCGGACGCTCGCGTTCCATGCGGCGCTGCGTGGGGCGCCGACGGAGCTCGCGCGCCGGGCTTGGATCGGCGCGGCGCTGCGGCAAGGCGAGGAGGCGGCGCGGCGTTGGTTGACGCTGGAGCCGGCGTATCGCGGCTTGCCTGCATTCGATTGGACGGCGCCGTACTTCGACGCAGGAGCCGCTTGGCTCGATGAGATGCCGGCGAAGACGCTGAAGGAGCTCGCGATCGGCGGCGCGGACGTGTTGGCCGCGGCCGGGGGGCGCAGGGGCGGACCGTGGACGGCGGATCTGCTCGGCAGGCTGCTGGAAGAGGCGGCGCTCGGGGAGCTGGCGAACGAACGCGAAGCGCTGCTGACGCGCGTTCGTTCGCTGCTGCCGCAATACGGCGCCGGTAACGGAGGGGACGATTAGATGGGGGCGAACGAGAAGCTGTTAGCGTGCTTCGAGGAGGCGCCCGGCGCGTACGTATCCGGCGAGCGGCTGAGCCGGGAGCTAGGCGTCAGCCGAACCGCCGTCTGGAAGCGAATTCGGCGGCTGGAGGAGGAAGGGTACGTGTTCGAGTCGGTGCCCCGGCTCGGGTACAAGCTGGTACGCGGTCCCGATAAGTACCGGATGGACGAGCTGATGAAGCGGTTCTCGGGGACGGCGTTCGGGAAGTCGGTGAAGCTGTACGACGTCGTGGAATCGACCCAAAACGCGGCGCACGAAGCGCTGCTCGCAGGCGCGCCGGAAGGGGCGTTGGTGTTGGCCGAGGGTCAATCGGCGGGCCGCGGCCGCTTCGGCCGCGTCTGGTTTTCCCCGCCCGGGAAGGGGATATATGTCAGCTTCCTCTTGAAGCCGAACGTGCCGCTCGCGGTTGCCCCGCAGATGACCCTGCTCATCTCGGTAGCGCTGTGCCGGGCGATCCGCAAGGAGACGGGCGCGAACGCGACGATCAAGTGGCCGAACGACATCTTGATCGACGGACGGAAGGTATGCGGCATTCTCGTCGAGACGATGCTCGAAGCCGACGTCGTGAAGGCGATGATCGCCGGCGTCGGCATCACCGCGAACGTTCGGCGGGACGAACTGCCCGAAGAGCTTCGCGACCGCGTGACGTCGCTGCTGGAGGCGACCGGGGCGCCGGTGTCGCGCGAGGCGATCGTGGGCTCGTTCTTCGAGCAGCTCGAATGGCTGTACGACGCGTACCGCAAGGAAGGCTTCGGTCCGGTGCGCACGCTGTGGGAGGCGCTCACGTCGACGCTGCACGGCCGGGTCCGAGTCGCGACGCCGCAGGGCGTGTCGGAGGGCGTGGCCGAAGGGATCACCGAGGAAGGCGCGCTGCTCGTCCGCGACGACGAAGGGCGCGTGCACACGATGTATTCCGGCGACTTGACCGCACCGATTTCCCGGTAAAGGCGCGGGCCGGCAGACGACCTATGTACAAAATCGAACGGTTTGATATACTAAGGAGAACGCAAGGAGGACGGTATCCGAACGGAACCGTACCTCCGAGCCGTTGTCTTTTCTTTTTTCTCCATCTATTTTCTGCTCTGAGCCGCAAGGACCGAGACGGAAAGGGACGCATCGCGCACGGCCGCCGACGGCGCCGGAACGCGCGAATTGGTTTTGCGCTGCCATCCTTCTTCGGCTTTGGGCCGGGAAGGATTTTTTTGTTTTCCAGGAAGGAACCCTAAGGAGGAATGTGCGATGTCGGAACAATCGTCATCGGGAACCCGTAAGCCAGTAACGACGACGCGGCTGCGGGCGATGAAGTCGAAGGGCGAGCCGATCGCGGTCGTTACCGCGTACGATTATCCTTCGGCGCAGCTGGCGGAAGCGGCCGGCGCGGACGTGCTGCTCGTCGGCGATTCGCTCGGCAACGTCGTGCAAGGCCGGGAGACGACGCTGTCCGTGACGTTGGATCACATCGTGTATCACGCGGAGATCGTCTCGCGGGCCGTGAAGACGCCGTTCGTCGTCGCGGATTTGCCGTTCGCCACGTACCACGGAGGCGTTGACGCGACATTGGCCAACGTCGCGCGCGTCATGCGGGAAGGCGGCGTCAAGGCGGTGAAGCTCGAAGGCGGCAACGAAATTTTGCCTGCGGTGCGAGCGGCGGTCGGCGCCGGCGTCCCGGTCATGGGGCATCTCGGCTTGACGCCGCAGTCGGTCCATGTCATCGGAGGGTATAAGGTGCAAGGCAAGCAGTCGGCCGCGGCGGAGAAGCTGCTCGACGAGGCGCTGCGGCTCGAGGAGGCCGGCGCGTTCGCGATCGTGCTGGAGCTCGTCACCGACGAGCTGGCGGCGAAAGTGACCGAGCGGCTGTCGATCCCGACGATCGGCATCGGCTCGGGAAAAAGCTGCGACGGGCAGGTGCTCGTGTTCCACGACATTTTGCAATACGAGCTCGACCCGATGGCGAAGAAATTCGTAAAGGCGTACGCGAACGTAGGCGCGGTCGTGAAGGAGGCGATCCGCGAATACGTGGCGGACGTGAAGCAACGATCGTTCCCGGAGGAGCGCCATACGTTCCATATGGAGGAAGCCGACCTGCAGCGGCTATACGGCGGCGGCGCGGCGGACAAGGAGTGAGCGGCCATGGAAGTGTTCCGTACGATAGCATCTTATAAACAATATCTTACCGTTGTCGAGAACGAAGGCCGATCGATCGGCTTCGTGCCGACGATGGGCTACCTGCACGCCGGCCATCTGTCGTTGGTCGAACGGGCCAAACGGGAAAACGACGTCGTCGTCATGAGCGTCTTCGTCAATCCGCTCCAATTCGGGCCGAACGAAGATTTCGAACGGTATCCTCGGGACGAAGCCCGGGATTTGGCGCTCATGGAGAGCGCCGGCGTGGACGCCGCGTTCCTCCCGACGGTCGACGAGATGTATCCAGGCGGCGGCGGGACGTCGAAGACGATCGTGACCGTCGGAGGAACGGTCGCGGAGCGGCTTTGCGGCGCCTCGCGCCCGGGCCACTTCGACGGCGTCGCTACGGTCGTCTCCAAGCTCTTCCACATCATCGAGCCGCGGCGCGCGTATTTCGGCCTGAAGGACGCGCAGCAGGTCGCCGTCATCGAGACGTTCGTCAGAGACTTGAACGTTCCGGTGGACGTCGTGCCTTGCGAGACGCTGCGCGAACCGGACGGCCTCGCGATGAGCTCGCGGAACGTGTATTTGACTCCGGAGCAGCGCAAGAACGCTCCGGTTCTCCGCCGGTCGCTCCTTGCGATCGACGAGTGGCTCGCCGCCGCGCCGGAGACGACGGCGCCCGAGCTGGAACGTAAGCTCGCGGATGAGATCCGCGCCGTTCCCGGGGCGGAGCTCGATTACGCGCAGGTGCTTGCGTACCCGTCGCTCGAGCCGATCGAGGGACCCGTCGCGAAGGCGGCGGGACGGTTCATCGCCGCGCTCGCGGTGAAGTTCGGGGGAACGCGGTTGATCGACAATCGATTATTTCATGAAAACGAGAGGTGACGAGCCATGTTTCGCACGATGATGAAATCGAAGCTTCATCGCGCCGTCGTGACGGAGGCGAATCTGAACTACGTGGGCAGCATAACGATCGACGAGGATTTGATGGACGCGGTCGATATTCTAGCCAACGAGAAGGTTCAAATCGTCAACAATATGAACGGCGCCCGCTTGGAGACGTACGTCATTCCGGGGCGGCGCGGCGAAGGGACGATCTGCTTGAACGGGGCGGCCGCGCGGCTCGTGCAGCCGGGCGACGTCGTCATCATTATCTCCTACGCGATGATGACGGAGGAGCAAGCAAGGAGCTATAAGCCGAAAGTGGCGATTCTGGACAGCAACAACAACATCGTGCAAACGGCGAACGAAGAAGTGCACGCGACGATTTTGTAATCGAGTCCGGAGTCAAAATGATTTGGCAGTATGAAATGCCTCCCCGGCGCAAAAAATGAGGGTACCCTCGCGTCGCGAATCCAACCGAAAGGTGGGAGGCCCATGTTCAAGTACTTGTTTCAATCGATGAACGAGAAGCTGGACGGCATCCTCGAGGCGCTGCCCGCGTCGCACGGAACGAAACACGAGTCGCTGCTCGAACAGCTGCAGGAGCTTCGGGAAATGAGCGACGAAATTATCGAGGAGTGGCTGTTGTTCGAAGAGAAAATGGCGAAAGCCAAACAGCGGCCTCAGCCCGAACCGGCGGCGGCCTCGACGAAGCCGCAAGCCCACGAGCCTCAAGGCCTCTTCGAATCGGTCGACGCCTTCGCCGAGTCGCCGGCGCAGACGATGCAGTACCAACGAGGCGAAGGATATTTCAAGCTGTACATGTTTCCGGAAGCGGCCCGCGAGTTCGAAGCGGTCGTCCGGGCATACCCTGATTTCTTGCAAGCGCGCTTGTTCTTGGCCTTATGTTTCTTACAAAGCGAAAACGTCGCGGAAGCTTCCGGTCATCTTCAAATCATTATTTCGCTTGCGGGCGACGGCAGGATGAAGGCGGTCGCGTACAATGCGCTCGGCTGCGTGCAAGCGGTCAGAGGGAATGTAGAACAGGCGTGCGAATGTTTCCGAACGTCCCATTCGTTGGATCCGAACTTTAAGGACCCCGTGTACAACTTGAAGGCTTGCCAGATCGACGGAGGCGTGCTGCAGCTCGGCGTCGCGATCGGCTGACGCCTTCGTTTTTTTTCTATGGATTCCCTCGCGAGAGGGTTTCTTCTATTTTCTTTTCCCCCTTCGGTTTGGTATCCTTAAAGGTACGAACGACAACGAATCGAAGACGAATGGGGTACCCTATAGATGAAATTTGCGGTTTTGGATTTGGAGACGACGGGCGAACAGCCGGGCCGCGACGAAATTATTCAGGTCGGCATCGTCATCGTGAACGACTTCGCGATCGAACGTACGTACGCATCCTTCGTTCGGCCAAGCGTCCCGATCCCGCCGTTCATCCGGTCCTTGACCGGAATTACGGACGAGATGGTGGCGGACGCCCCGGCGATGGACGACGTCGTGAACGAGATCGTTCCGCTGCTCGACGGCGCGGTGCTCGTCGCGCATAACGCGCCGTTCGACGTCGCGTTCTTGAAGCGCGCGCTCGCTTCGGCCGGGTATCCCGGCTACGACGGACGCATATTGGATACGCTCGATTGGCTGCGGGTGCTGTTCCCGACGTTGACGAGTTATCAGCTCGGCTTCGTCGCGAACGCCTTCGGCATCGCGCACGACCGTCCGCACCAAGCGGACAGCGACGCGGAGGCGACGGCGGAAATATGGGTTCGATGCATGGAGAAGCTGTTCTCGCTGCCGCTCATGACGCTGCAGCGGCTCGGCTTCTTGTTCGCGCATCCGGATTTCGCCTCGCAGCAGGATCAGGCGTGGTTCCTCGAGGAGGTCGTCGCCTGGAAGGAGAGCGCGGAGGAGCCCGGAACCCCGACGCGGTCCCACCGGCAATTCGCGCTCGGGGTCGACGACTGGACGACCGAGGAGGACCGGGATCGGGAGAAGTTCGAGGAGGACTTCGACGCATTCCAGGAAGCCTTGAAGCGGCGCATCCGGGAACGAATGCCCGATTACGAGGAGCGCCCCGCTCAGGAGCGCATGATGCAGGAAGTGTCGCAGTCGCTGAAGGACGAACGGCATCTCGTCATCGAAGCGGGCACGGGCACGGGCAAGTCGCTCGGCTATCTGATCCCGTCGATCCATTACGCGCTGCAGACCGGCGATAAGGTCGTCGTCAGCACGCATACGATCAACCTGCAGGAGCAGCTGCGGCAGAAGGAGCTGCCGATGCTGCACGAGCTGTCGCCGACCCCGTTCCGGTCCGCCGTGCTCAAGGGACGGAGCCATTACTTGTGCTTGCGTAAGTTCGAGGGCAAGGTAAACAATCAAGATTTTCCGAACGAACGGGAAGACCGCGTCATCGCCGCGCAGATGGTCGTCTGGCTCGGCGAGACGAAGCACGGCGACGAGGAGGAGCTGAACCTCGGACAGAAGGGCGGCGAGTTCTGGAGCCATGTCGCGTCCGACGCGGATTCGTGCTTGAACCGAGCTTGTCCTTGGTTCCGCAAGTGCTTTTACCACCGGGCCCGGAACGACGCGGGGGCGGCGGACGTCATCATAACGAATCATTCCTTATTATTCACGGACGTGAAAGCGGAGCATCGCATTCTTCCCGCCTACGGACGTCTCGTCGTCGACGAGGCGCATCATTTCGAGGATGTCGCCAGTCAGCATCTGGGCGTCGATCTGTCTTACTTTTCCATGGTGAGCGCTTTAACCTCCTTGTTGAAGGACAGCCGCTCCGGCCAGCTCCCGCTGCTCAAGTCGCTGCTCGAGCAGCATCCGAACGCGAAGACCGAAGGCTGGGGCGAGCGCATCGGCCAGCTGTTCCCCGACATCGTGAAGGTCAAGGAAAATTGGGACGAACTGTTCGATGCGCTGTACGACCGATTCATCGCGCGCGCGGCCGCGGGGCAGAGCGAGGGCGGGTCGGTCACGGTTCGTCTGAAGGCGGATAAGCTGCCTCACGATTGGAAGTCGTTCGTCGCGATGGAGGACAATTTGTTCTTGACGTTGACGAGCGTGCTGAAGGTGCTGGACCGACTCGTGACGGATGGGAAGGACGACGCGGAGGACTTCGGACTGGAAAGCTTGTTTACGGACCTGGCCGGCACGGTCAAGGACTTGTACAGGGCGCGCGACGCGTTGCGGCTGCTGCTGAAGGCGGACGACCCGAACATGGTGTATTGGATGGAAGCGACGCCGCACTTCAAGTCTCGCTCGCTGCGGTTATACGGGGCGCCGATCGACGTCTCGAGTTTGATGCGGGACTTCTTCTGGGAGCGCAAGGACGCCGTCGTCATGACGTCCGCGACGCTTACGGTCGAGAAGTCGTTCCAGTACGTCAAGTCGCAGCTCGGCTTGTCGGATCGGGACGAAGCGGAGGAGAAGCTGCAGACGGTGCAGCTGCCCTCGCCGTTCAAATACCGGGATCAAGCGTTGGTGCTCATCCCGAGAGACTTCCCGGGCTTCAAGGGCGCGAACGCGGATCCGCTGTTCATGGAACGGCTGATCGATTCGCTTCGCGACGCGGCCGTCGTGACGCACGGCAAGATGCTCGTTTTATTCACATCCCATAAGATGCTTAAGCTTGCCCACGGCCCGTTGAGGGAGGCGCTGCAGCCGCATGGCATTCACGTCCTCGGACAAGGGGTCGACAGCGGCAATCGGAGCAAGCTGACGCGGCTGTTCATGCAAGCGGGCTCCGCCGTGCTGCTTGGCACGAGCTCCTTCTGGGAGGGGGTCGACATTCCGGGCGACGCGCTGACGTGTCTCGCGATCGTTCGCCTTCCGTTCCAGCCCCCGAACCATCCGATGGTGGAGGCGAAGAGCGAATACCTGAAAGCCCAGGGCGAAAATCCGTTCACGAAGCTGTCGGTGCCGCAAGCGGTCATTCGCTTCAAGCAAGGCTTCGGGAGGCTCGTCCGTACGGCGAAGGATCGGGGCGTCGTGCTCATTTACGACACGAGGGTCATCGAGACGTCGTACGGGAAGCACTTCTTGTATTCGCTGCCCGGGCCGAAAATCGAGCATTTGCCGAGCGAGTCGATCCCCGGTCGGATGCGGGATTGGCTGGAAGCGCCGGGCGCGGAGACAGGGAACGGATCCTCGGGAAAGGTGGAAACGACATGAAGTTTCCTAAAATATCGGAAGCGGTCGTCCGCCGTCTGCCGATGTATCTTCGATTTTTGAACGAGCTCGCGAAGAGCGACGTCCAGACGGTATCGTCCCAGGATTTAGGGAGGCGTTTGGATCTGAATCCGGCCCAGATCCGCAAGGACCTCGCGTACTTCGGCGAATTCGGGAAGAAGGGCATCGGGTACGACGTCGGTTATTTGGTCGAGAAGATCCGCGGCATCTTGAAGCTGGATCAAGAAATCCGCGTCGCGCTCGTCGGCGCGGGCAACCTTGGTCAGGCGCTATGCAATTATAACGCGTATTTGAAGGACAATATGCGGATCTCCGCCGTGTTCGACGCGAATCCGAATCGGATCGGCGACCGCATCAACCAACTGTCCGTTCAGCCGATGGAAGAGCTCGTGCGGACGGTCCGGGAGCAGCATGTGCGCATCGGCATCATTACGGTGCCTGCGACGGAAGCGCAGCGCGTGGCGGACCAATTCGTGGAAGCGGGCGTGGAAGGCATTATGAATTTCGCTCCGGCGATCATTAAGGTGCCTTCCCAGATCCGCGTTCATTACGCGGATTTCACGATCGAGCTGCAGAGCTTGGCGTATTATTTGAACCGGGGCGAAACGGAGGAAGAAGAATGACGAAACGTACGGTGATCCGAGGCGGAACGTTCCTGACGATGGCGGAAGGCGCGGAGGGAACGACCGCGTTCGCGGGAACGCTGACGATGCGGGGGGACCGCATCGAATACATAGGCGCGGCGGACGTCGAGGTCGCGCCCGACGACGAGGTGATCGACGGCGCGGGCAAGCTGTACATGCCAGGCCTCGTGAATACGCATGGCCATGCGGCGATGTCGCTGCTGCGCGGTCTGAAGGACGACGTGAGCCTGCAGGTTTGGCTGCAAGAGTATATGTGGCCGACCGAAGCGAAGTTTACCGCGGCGAGCGTCCGAGCGGGAACGATGCTGGCGATGCTGGAAATGCTGAAATCGGGCACGACGACGTTCATGGATATGTACGACCATATGGATCAAGTGGCGGAAGCGGTGGAAGAAGCGGGTATGCGCGCCTGCCTCAACCGCGGGGTCATCGGTTTGTGCCCTGAAGACGTACAGCGCGCGAAGCTGGACGAGGCGATCCGGTTCGCGAAGACGTGGAACGGCGCGGCCGACGGCCGCATCACGACAGCGATGGCGCCGCATGCGCCGTATACGTGTCCGCCGGAATTCATCGCGAAGTTCGTCGAGGCGGCGCATGAATTGAATTTGCCGATCCACACGCATATGTCGGAGACGGCGCGCGAGGTGGAAGAGAACGCCGCCGCCTACGGCGTTCGACCGGTCGAGCATCTGCGGAGGCTCGGCGTGTTCTCGCGTCCGTGTCTCGTCGCGCACGGCGTGCACCTGACGGACGAAGAGATCGACATCCTGGCGGAGCACGGCGTCGGCGTCTCCCATAATCCCGGCAGCAACCTGAAGCTGGCGAGCGGCATCGCTCGCGTGACGGCGCTGCGGCAGGCGGGCGTCCGCGTCTCGCTCGGCACGGACAGCGCGGCCAGCAACAATAACTTGGACATCTTCCGGGAGATCCGCCTAGCGGCGCTCATCCACAAGGGCGTCAGCGGCGACCCGACGGCCGTGCCGGCCGGCGACGCGCTGCGGATGGGCACCGTCGAAGGGGCGCGTTCGCTCTGGTTGAACGACGTCGGCACGCTCGAGGCCGGCATGAAGGCGGACGTCGTCGCGATCGACGTGACGGCGCCTCATTACCAGCCGGAGGCCGATCTCGTATCGCATCTCGTGTACGCCGGCTCCGGCTCGGACGTGACGGACGTCTGGGCGAACGGGAAGCGGCTCGTTCGCGGTCGCCGCTGTCTGACGCTCGACGAAGAGCGCATCGTCGCCGAGGCGAACGCGGCGCTGCGACGCCTGAAAGCGTAGGCGCCGCATGGCCGAACGATTCATGAGCGAGAGCTCGTCGAACCGGCGCCGAGCGCTCCAGGCGACCGCTATCGCGATCGTCTTGATCGGCGCGATCGGGCTGTTCGGCAGCCGGTTTTACCAGACCGTGCAGGAGCCTCATTGGGATGCGTTAAGCCGGGCTCAAGCGGAAGCGGTACAGCGGCTGAACCTGACGCGCGTCGATTTCGTCGAACGATTCGTCGGGGACCGGCCGTACTCGGTCGTCTTCGGCGCGAACGCGAACGGCGAAGACGTCGCGGTATGGATGTGGGGCGAAGACGGCTTGCATATCGAACGGCAGCAGGACGGCCTGACGCGCGATGAGGTGAAGGCGCTCGCGCTGAAGGAGCGGCCGGAGATGCAGCTGCTGCGGATTTCGCCCGGGAAGCTTGGCGAGACGTACGTTTGGGAAGTGTTCTACGCGTTGCGGGAGCCCGGCGGAACGAGGAAATATTACGATTATTACTCGTTCCGGGACGGCGCGAAACTTGAAACTTACCGCCTTGCGCTGGAACGAGAGTAAGCCGGCGCAGGATGCCGGCGCTGCGAACGGAGGACGAGCGACGCGTGAAGTGGTCGTGGAAGACGAAAATATGGTTCGCGCTGACGGTGCTGTTCGGCGCGTTGTTGATCGCAAGCTTCTTTTATAAACCGTAACGAAGGCCGTCCCGATCACCCGATCGGGGCGGCTTTTTCATGCCGGCGAGATGCCGATTTCGCCGGGCGCCGGGTCGCCTTCCACACATTGCATCCCATTTCGTATGCCTATTATGATATACTCTCATATATACGAAATCGATAGATACTAGAAAGGGGGACGAAGTGTTGAAACTGCGTCTCTTACCTGTTGTTATAACGATCGTCGTGTCGTCCGGCGTCTTGTTCGGCGGTTGGTTCGCCTATGAATCGATCGCGATGGAAGACCCGTTCTTGGAGAAGGTCGCCGCCGTGGAAGGCATCGCGGATCCCGTCGTCGAGATCGAACGGGAGCGTGCGATCGTTCGCGCGACGATCGAGCCGGGCGCCAGCCTGCGCCAAGCGTATCGCGGCATCGTGGAGGCGGGAGCCTCGTCCCTCGGAGACCGCGACATCGTCGTGGAGGCTTCGGGCGAAACGAGCGAGAAGCTCGAAGATTGGTGGTCCGAAGCGTTGTTCGACGTCGCCCAAGCGATGGAGACGAAGCAATATTCGCTCATTCCGCAGCGTCTTCGCGAGCTTGCGAAGGCGGACGGCTCGCTCCAAGTACAGACCGAAATGGACGAAAAGAACGTATATATCACGTTGGTGGACGGCCCGAACAGCAAGCATGTCGTTTTGCCGCGACAGCCGGCGATAATGGGGGTGTGGCCGAATGAGTAAATACGGCAAAGAAATCGCGATCGGCTTCCTTCCCGTCTTGCTCGCCTTCCTCGTCTTCATCGGGGTCAATCCGATTCCGGTGCTGCTCGTCGGCGTCATCGGCGGCTCGCTTTTCCTAATGACGCGCATGCGGACCGGAGGCGGTCTCGGCATGGGCGAACGGAACAAGCCGAAGGCGAAACTTCCGACGTTCCTTACGTTCGATCATATCGGAGGGCAGGACCGGGCGAAGAAAGAGCTGATCGAGGCGCTCGATTTCCTCGTCAAGCCGGAGCAGATTCAGAAGTTCGGCATTCGCCCGTTGAAGGGCATCTTGCTGATGGGTCCTCCCGGAACGGGAAAGACGCTGATGGCGAAGGCGGCCGCGCATTACACGGACAGCGTCTTCGTCGGGGCGAGCGGCTCCGAATTCGTCGAGATGTACGTCGGCGTCGGCGCGTCCCGCGTTCGGGATATGTTCAAGGAAGCGCGTCAGAAAGCGATCAAGGAAAATAAGCAAAACGCGATCATCTTCATCGACGAGATCGACGTCGTCGGCGGCAAGCGCGACGGCGGGCAGCAGAAGGAATACGACCAGACGCTGAACCAGCTGCTGACCGAGATGGACGGCCTTCATACGTCGGAGACGCCTCGAATCCTGATCATGGCGGCGACGAACCGTAAGGACATGCTCGACTCCGCGCTCCTCCGTCCGGGCCGCTTCGACCGGCACATTCAGGTCGACCTGCCCGACGCGAAGGGACGTCTCTCGATCCTCGAGCTTCATGCGCGCAATAAGCCGCTGGCGGAAGGCGTATCCTTGCAGAAGATCGCGGACCAGACATTCGGCTTCTCCGGCGCACAGCTCGAGAGCTTGATGAACGAGGCGGCGATCTACGCGATGCGGGAAGGCCGCGAGACGATCGATGAGAGTCAGCTGCTCCAAGCGATCGACAAAGTCATGATGGGCGAGAAGACGGACCGCGAGGCCGCGGCGGAGGAACGCGAACGAGTAGCGATTCACGAACTCGGGCATGCTATCGTTGCCGAGACGGTACGTCCTGGCTCCGTCTCCCAAGTGGCGCTCAGCCCGCGGGGACAGGCGCTCGGGTACGTGCGGCACAACCCGCCGTCCGACAAGTATTTGTACACCAAGGCGTACTTGGAAGACCAGATCATGGTGGCGATCGGCGGTTCGGCCGCGGAAGAGCTGTTTTACGGCGAACGAAGCACCGGCTCTCGCAACGACTTCGAGCAAGCGCTCGGCCTCGTGCGCACGATGATCGACTCCGGTCTTACCGACCTCGGCATCGTAGATTCGCAGATGCTGACCAAAGAAGAGTATAATAAAGCGAACGGCGAAATCTTGGACGCGTTAACGAAGCGGACGCGGGAGCTGCTGGCCGCCCGCCGCGAGGTGTTCGAGCAGTCGCTCGACATTCTGAAGCGGGAAGAGACGTTGTCGGGAGACCGGTTTCGTGATCTTCTTCACAGCGTGGAGCTCCAGCCTGCCGGATAATAGAGTCGTTCATAATGCTCCGGGTGCGCGCATGACGCGCATGCGGAGTATCTTCATACATACATGGGGTGGAAGAGAATGGCAGCGTTTAAGAAAATCGGCGTGATCGGCGCGGGCACGATGGGGCAAGCGATCGCTTCGATGCTCTCGCACAAAGGATTGGACGTCTACATAGCGGAAAAGACGCAAAGCAAAATGGAACACGGCCTAAAGGCGATCGAAATGAGTCTCGATAAGCAAATCGAGAAGTGGGCGCTCACCGCGTCGGAGAAGAAGGTCATCCTCTCCCGCATTCATCCGATCCTCGATCTCGGTCGACTGTCGGAGTGCGAGCTCGTGATCGAGACGATAAGCGAAGATTTGGACGCCAAGAAGGCCGTATTCCAGACGATCGGGGACATCTGCGGCGAAGACGTCGTGCTCGCCACGAATACGTCTACGCTGTCCGTCACCGAATTGGCCGGCGCGACGCGTTATCCGAAACGGGTCATCGGGCTGCACTTCATTCATCCGGTGTCCAATATCGACATGGTGGAAATTATACGAGGATTGCAGACGACCGACGAGACGTTCGACCGGACCAAGGCGTTCGTGGAAGAGGTCATCTCGAAGAAGGGGATTCTCGTGTACGAGACGCCCGGCTTCGTTACGACGCGGCTCATCTGCACGCTGATCAACGAAGCGGTGCATACGCTGTCCGAAGGCGTCGCTTCCGCGGAAGACATCGATTCCGCCATGCGGCTCGGGTACGGCTTTAAGTACGGGCCGCTCGAAATGTGCGACCGGTTCGGCCTCGATTCCGTGTTGGCCGCGCTCGAGCGCATGTTCCGAGATTACGGCGACTTGAAATATCGCCCGGCGGTGCTGCTTCGCAAGATGGTCCGCGCCGGACAGCTCGGGGCGAAGACCGGTTCGGGTTTCTTCCGTTACGACGAGGATGGTGATAAAATATGAAGGTGCTCGTCATTAACGCCGGCAGCTCGTCGCTCAAATATCAGCTGTACGATATGAAGGACGAATCGGTGCTCGCCGCCGGCCGCGTGGAGCGGATCGGCATGGATACGGCCATCCTCACGCACGAACCGACGGGGAAAGCCGAAGTGCGCGAGGTCAGCGAAATATTGGACCACACGACCGCCATCCGCAAGGTGCTCGGCTTGCTCGTACATAAGGAACACGGCGTGCTCGATTCCATCGCCGACATCGAGGCCGTCGGCCATCGCGTCGTGCACGGCGGGGAATCGTTCCGCGAGTCCGCGATCGTGACGCCCGAGGTGAAGCAGGAGATCAAGCGGCTGTTCGATCTGGCGCCGCTGCACAACCCCGCGCATATGATGGGGATTCAAGCGGTGGAGTCGAACCTGCCCGACGTGCCGCAAGCGGTCGTCTTCGATACGGCGTTCCACCAGACGATGGACCGGAACGTGTATTTGTACCCGATTCCGCTGGCCCTCTACCGCAGACATAAGATCCGGAAATACGGCTTCCACGGCACGTCCCATATGTACGTCAGCCGACAAGCGGCGGCGTTCCTCGGTCGACCGATCGAAGAGATGAAGATCGTGACCTGCCATATCGGCAACGGGGCGAGCGTCACCGCGGTGAAGGGCGGTCGATCCGTCGACACGTCGATGGGCATGACGCCGCTCGAAGGCTTGATGATGGGAACGCGGAGCGGGGATCTCGATCCGGCGGTCGTCCCGTTCGCCATGGGCAAGGAGGATCTTACGATCGGCGAAGTCAGCTCGATGTTGAACAAGCATAGCGGCTTGCTTGCCATATCCGGCATGGGGGACATGCGCGAGGTGCAGGACGCGATGGAGAACGGCGACGCGAACGCGAAGCTCGCGTTCGAGATGTACGAATACCGGCTGCGCAAGTATATCGGCGCTTATGCGGCGGCGATGAACGGTCTCGACGCGATCGTCTTCACGGCGGGCGTCGGGGAAAATTCATGGCTGCTCCGGGCGCGGACGTGCCTGAACCTGTCGTATCTCGGCGTCGAGCTCGACCCCGAGGCGAACCTGGTTCGGTCCAAGGAGGCGCGCCGCATCTCGACGGCGAACTCCAAGATCGACGTGCTCGTCGTGCCGACGAACGAAGAGCTCGTCATCGCGCGGGACACGTACGAGCTGGTCAAAAAGTAGCGCCGGGCGCGCGGGCGCGGGACATATCATTTTCATAGGTAAAGTAGGGATCGATGGCATGAATCAAGCAGAGGCGAACCAAACGACGATTCGGGACGTGGCGGCGCATGTCGGCCAAACCGTCCGCATCGGATGCTGGCTGACCCGCAAGCGGTCCAGCGGCAAAATTCAATTCCTGCAGCTGCGCGACGGCACGGGATTCATTCAAGGCGTCGCGGCGAAAAACGAAGTCGACGAAGCGACATGGGCGGCGGCCGATCGGCTGACGCAAGAGTCGTCGCTGTGGGTGACGGGCGTCGTCCGGGAAGAGCCTCGCAGCCCAAGCGGCTACGAGCTGTCCGTGACGGGGGTCGAGATCATTCATTTGACGTCCGATTACCCGATCACTCCGAAGGAGCACGGGATCGACTTCTTGATGGACCATCGTCATCTGTGGCTCCGGTCGCCGAAGCAGCACGCGGTCATGACGACTCGCGCGACGATCGTGCGGGCGATCCAAGAGTTCTTCGACACGCGCGGGTTTACGCAGGTCGACGCGCCGATCCTGACGCCGACGTCCGCGGAAGGCACGACGAATTTGTTCCATACGAAGTATTTCGACGAGGACGCGTTCCTGACGCAGAGCGGTCAGCTCTACATGGAAGCGGCCGCGATGGCGCTCGGCAAGGTATACTCGTTCGGGCCGACGTTCCGGGCGGAGAAGTCGAAGACGCGCAGACATTTGATCGAATTTTGGATGATCGAGCCGGAGATGGCGTTCGTCGACCATGAAGAAAATCTCCGCGTGCAGGAGCAATTCGTCTCCCACGTCGTGCAGACGGTTCTCGCCAAGAACGCCAAGGAGTTGGCGACGCTCGAGCGGGATACGTCGAAGCTCGAGAAGGCGCTCGCGCCGTTCCCGCGCATTACGTACGACGATGCTGTGAAGTTCCTGAATGCGAACGGTTTCCCCGAGTTCGTCTGGGGCGAAGATTTCGGGGCGCCGCACGAAACGGCGATCGCCGAAAGCTACGAGAAGCCGGTGTTCATTACGCATTATCCGACGTCGCTGAAGGCGTTCTACATGAAGCCGGACCCGGACCGTCCGGACGTCGTGCTGTGCGCCGATCTGATCGCGCCGGAAGGCTACGGCGAAATCATCGGCGGCTCGCAGCGAATCGACGATCCGGCGCTCATGGAGCAGCGGTTCGACGAGCATCATCTTTCGAAAGAGACGTATTCTTGGTATTTGGATTTGCGGAAGTACGGCTCCGTGCCGCATTCGGGCTTCGGACTCGGTCTCGAGCGCACGGTCGCTTGGATTTGCGGTCTGGACCACGTGCGCGAGACGATTCCGTTCCCGCGCCTCTTATACCGCTTGTACCCGTAAGAGGAACGGAGGGGGAACGTTGTGACGGATACGGAATCGTACCGCGCGGGGCTTCGAGCCGGATTGCGGCTGGGCACGGTTTCCGTGCCCGGCATGCTGCTGCGCGGCTACGCAAGGCTCGGACTGTCGGAAATCGAAGCGATGCTGCTCGTTCACCTGTTATATTACGCGGAGCGGGAACAGACCCTCTTCCCGACGCCGGACCAGCTGTCGTCCCGGATGTCCACGACGCCGGACCGAGTGCTCGCGGCAATCGAGCGCTTCGTTCGCGAAGGGTTCGTGTCGATCGAGGACGACGTGGACGAAGCGACCGGCGTTCGGAGCGAACGGTACGACTTGTCGCCGCTCTACGATAAGCTGGCAGCCGCTTGGCTGGAGGAGCCGGAGCTCGACGCGTACGCCGCTTCGGCGGCGACGGACGGCGCTTACGGGTCGGCGGAGTCCCGAAGGGAAACCGCCGCCGCCGCGGCGCCGCGGGGACGAGAAACGGCGGCGACCCGGCGGAAGGACTTATTCACCGTCTTCGAGAGCGAATTCGCCCGTCCGCTGTCGCCCATGGAATACGAGACGATCGTCGGCTGGCTCGACCAAGACCGATATTCCGACTCGCTGATCATGACGGCGCTGAAAGAAGCGGTATTCGCGGGGAAGGTGCACTTCCGGTATATCGACAGAATCTTAATGGAATGGCAGCGCAATCGCATTACGACGCCGGAGGAAGCGAAGGCGTATACCGAACGGTTCCGGGGCGGGCGATAACGTCGGCGCTCCGGTCCGATTTTCAGCATTAGAAGACCGAACCGTCCGCGGGTCGGCACGTCGCCTAGACGTCGCCGGTCCGCGGACGGTTTTTTCGCGCCCGGTCGGGTGTGGTAAAATGAGGGAAGCTTACCAGCTTATCGACATAGGAGTGGATCCCGGATGATGACCCTAAAGCTGCCTAGAGAACAAAAAGAAACGATGATCGCGGCGGTGCAGGCGTATTTCGAGACGGAGCGGGGCGAGTCGATCGGCTCGATCGCGGCGGAAGGATTCGCCGACTTCATGATCGGCGCCATCGGCCCGCACCTCTACAATCAAGCGGTTCAGGACGCGCGTCGAACCGTCAACGAACGGCTCGCGTCGGTCGAGGACGACTTGTATGCCCTTGAGAAGCCGCTCCCTCGGCTCGGCCGATGAAGAGCGGGCGCGTCTGCTTGCTGCTGCACGGCTTCACGGGGGGGCCGTACGAAGTGCGCCCGCTCGCTGAACACTTGGAATCGCGCGGCTGGACGTGCAAGGTGCCGACGCTGCCCGGACATGACGGGCCGCTGCGCGACCTGTACCACACCAGGTACGAGGAGTGGGTGCTGGCCGCCGCGGCGATCGCCGGGGAGCTGACGGAGCGGCACGGGAGCTTCGACCTCGTCGGCTTCAGCATGGGCGGCTTGATCGCGGCGTACCTCGCGAATCGGTTCCCGGTGCGGCGCATGGCGCTGCTGAACGCGGCCGTTCATTACGTGAGCCCCGGCAGATTCGTTCGCAACGCGGTAAGGGTGCTGCGCTCCGGCGAAATTCGGGAGCTTCGATCGAAGCGGGAGACGCCGGTCGGGGCGGTCATCGAATTCGCGAAGCTGGTTCGAAGGCTGAAGCCCGAGATCGCCAAAATCCGAACGCCGACCTTCATCGCGCAAGGCGAGTTGGACGAAGTCGTTCACCCGCGGAGCGCCGTCTATATCGCTTCTCGCGTGAAAGGAGAGAAGACGATGACGGTGTACCCGCATTCGCGGCACATGTTATGCTTCGAGCCGGACGCTACGTACGTGTTCCGGCACGTGGAACGATTTTTTTCGGAGGGGGACCGGTAATGCGCGCGACTTCCGCTTTGAGTCCGCTCGGCAACGCCAGGGTCGCCGGACTGCTGGTTTTGCTGTCGCTCGGCTGCTTCGCGATGGTATGTTTTCGGCCGATCGTCTCGGGCGATCGGCTTTTCCTTTTTATGCTTTGGAATTTGTTTCTCGCGTGGCTGCCGTATGCGGCGTCGGTCGCGGCTACCATAATCGCGGGAGGCGGCAACGGTAACGGCGGCAGCGGCGGACGCGGCCGGAAGGCGCCGGGCGTCGCAGCGACCGTGCTCGTACTCGGTCTCGGCGCGCTCTGGCTGCTGTTCTTGCCCAACAGTACGTATTTAACGACGGACTTCATTCATCTCGTCGCGGGGCGTCATCGTTACGTCGATCGCGGCGAATTCGGATATCTCGTCTGGTTCGATATCGTCCTCTTTTTCCTCTTCGCTTGGTGCGGCGTCTTTCTGGCGTATTTGTCGACGTATCAATTCCAGCGGCTCGTCGCGATCCGATTCGGGCGGCCGGCCGGATGGGCGTTCGTCGGGGCGGTATCGCTGCTGACCGGCTACGGCGTCTTTCTCGGCAGAATCGTCCGGCTGAACAGCTGGGACGCTTGGGTGCGGCCGATGGAGTTGATCGGCGAAGTTTTGGGAAATCTACATTGGCGGGGGGCTTCGTTCAGCCTGCTCTTCGGCGTATTTATGGCGGTCACGTATTTGTTCTTGTACCATTTGCAGGAAGGCGATCGTTAGGGTGTTATGCGGGCCGGTCCATACATACACTGTATACGAACACGAGAGAAAGGGGACTTGCCTTACGAAGGGATCCGGAAAGCTCGTCGTTTTCGATCTAGCGTTCTATGCCGTCATGCCTTATGCGATCTGGATGATCACGCGGCATTCGCTCTCGGATTACCACGCGCTCCTGCTGTCCACCGTCCCCGGCTTCGTCTATACGATCGGCCGGTTCGCGAAAGAACGGAGCTGGAACGTCACCGGCATCTTCCTCATCGCCGCGCTGCTCATCGGCACGACCGTCGACCTGTTATCGGGCGATGCGGAGACGATGATCCTCAATAATATACGCACGCTGCTCGTCTTCGGCGTGTTCTTCCTCGCGACGATGCTGGCGAAGCGACCGATGGCGTTATACTTCTTCGCGGATACGGCGCGGGTGCTCGGTTGGCTGCCGGAACATGCCAGAGGCCGCGAACGACTTCGCGACGAGGAGCTCATGCCGTATTTTCAAGGCCTTACGTTTCTGTTCGCCTTGCGGTACGTCGCGATCGCGATCGTCAAGCTGGCGTTGTTTTCGATCCATGGGGTGGAGGGATACGCGTTGTTGATTTGGTGGCGGGTGGCGCTCAGCTGGGGCTTCGGCGCCCTCATCCTGCTGGCGTCGTTGTACGTCGCCGGCAGGGTGAGGAAACGCATCGAAGGGTAGTAGGACGCGAGGTTATTTCGTGAGCAGCAGGTACTTGTACCGATGCTCGAACAAAAACTCGAACGCCTCGAGATGGCGCTTCGCCTCGAACGCATTGGCGCCCCAGGCGTAGATGCCATGGTTTCGCAGCAAAATTCCGGGGATTCCGGGACGGATGGCGCCGGCCACCAGTTCCGCGATTCGCGGAATTTTCGCGTAATTGGGAAGAATCGGCACTTCGATCGACGCGTTCTCTTCCCAGATGTTGAACGCCTTGATGAGCTCGACGCCTTCGATCGGGACCGCCCCGAGCGACGCGTCGTACTCGGAGATGATGTTGTTATAGATCGTATGAACGTGGAAAATGGCGCCGCATCCCGTATGCTTATAAATTTCGCAATGGATGAGCGTCTCGGCCGACGGCTTCAGCCTCGTCGGCTCCGTCGGCAAACCTTCCTGATCGACGATCAGGAAGTCTTCCGGCGTATTCGCGGCTTTATCCTTGCCGCTCGCCGTGACGGCGAAGGCGAATCGCTCGGGCGAGTACTCGCCGACGCGGACGGACAGATTGCCGCTCGTGCCGGGGAACCAGCCGCGCGCGGCGAAGTCGGTTTTGACGGCGCGCAGCTCGGCGAACGCCGCCATTCGTTGTTCCAATGGCAAATTCATTAGAGATTCTCTCCTTACGAAGTTACGGATTCGGGAGCGCCCGGGTTCGCGAGCGTCTCCAGCACGCGGATGACGTCGAAGAACGTGTCGTATTCGTGATGCGGCAGCCCGAGCTCGCGGCATCGCGTCGCCAGATGCGATCTCGCGAACACGAGGTCGGCCAGCTTCGCGCCTTCGAAATCGGTAATGCTGTCGCCGATCAGCATGCGGAAGTAGCGGTCTTCGGGAAAACGGCGGATGACCCGCGTCTTGCACATCCCGCAATCGTTCTTACAGTGCTCGTCGCAAGGATGC